>JAQTPA010000010.1:0-24339 GCA_028713155.1 Candidatus Omnitrophota bacterium
TCCTTGATTATCTTAGTATAGGTTGCCCCCTTTTTGGCGTCCGCCGCCATCTTCTTGCCTTTATTCGTCTTCCATTTAGAATGACCAGACATTTGTTTCCTCCTTATGTTTAATTTAAAAAGGGCAGATAAAATAAGCCGGGTTCTGTCTTGATGCGAGTATGCGCATCGAAAAGTGACCATTCCTCTCGACTCCGATGTTACCATCAGAGCTCAAGCAGCTTATTACCCGAGATCTAAATAACGCGCCGGATGAGCGCGCGCCCTTGGTAAGGGACTTTATCTCCTATTCGCCTTGCTCCACGCAGAGATTGCCGCGTTTCACTCCCGTCATTGAATCAATGGCGGGCTCGTCTCTGTGGCTCTCCCGCCATAAAGATTGGCGGGTCCGCCACGCTTGGTGGCGGATATCCTCCCCGACGTAAAGTCGGAGGGTAGGCATTACCCTACTGCGTTATCCTCCGGAGCCCGGACTTTCCTCCCCTTGGGCTTATAAAGCCCGGGGCGGCCACACTCTACCTGCCCTATTTTTAAAAGAACCCCCCTGCCTGCCGGTAGGCAGGTTTCTTTAATTCTTTCTTTATCGCCTGTGTTGCCAATTTATCCGCACCGGTATTTTCTTCGCGCGGAATATTTTTTATAGAAACCTCTTTAAATGCCGCCAGTAAATTCAATGCCTGGTTATAAAGCCCGACTATATTCGGGTGTTTGACTTTATAAACCTTATTCAGCTGGCGCGCCAGGAGCTGGCTGTCTGTTTTGATTTTAATAACTTCTGCCTTTAAAATTAAGGCTTCCCGAAGCCCATAAAGCAAAGCTGTATATTCGGCAATATTATTTGTAGCAATGCCGATAAAACTAGAGATATTCTTTATCGTTTCCTTATCCCGGCAGATAACCACCCCTATGCCGCTGGGGCCCGGGTTACCTTTTGACGCTCCGTCAATATAAATTTCAAATTCCCTCATCAATATACAGTATTCTGTTACACATCTCGCAGGTAATTATATGTTCATACATTTTAATCAAATTTATCACCTGCGGGGGGACAAACATATTACAGCCACCACAGGAGTTCCCCTTGACAACAACTATGGCTAGGCCTTCGCGGCTACCTAATATTCTTTCGTATTGGCTCAAGATCTTCGGGTCTATATCCGGGATAGCCTGTTTCCTCTGGGCCTCAAGCTGGCTCAAGCGGCCATCAATCTCTTTAACCCGCTCTTCAGTTTTATTCTTTTCGGCTAAAAATATTTTTTCTTCTTCCTTAAGCCTCAACTTTTCTTTTTCTACTTCGCCCCTGGCCTCATCCGCTTTGTCAAATAATTCCAGCACTTTATCTTCAATAATTGAGGCATCAGCTTTGGCGTCCTGGATCTGCTGGAGCATAGTCTGGTATTCCTTATTGGTCTTAAGCCCGTAAAGCTGGCCCTGCAGTTTCTTAGCCGCCTCTTCTTTCGAACCTAACTCCAGCTCTTTATCTTTCCTTTCTTTCTGTAATTCCAGTAATTTTTTTTCTAACTCCGCCAAATTCGCTTTCTTGGTCTCAAAAGAGAGTTCAATCGCCTTAATCTCGTCGGGCTTGGTGGATTTTTCGGAACATAAAGCGTAAATCTCGCTATCTACTGTCTGTAATTTTATTAAGCTGCTTAGTTGAGACCTCAAGTTGAGTGTCGGCAATTCTTCTCCCTGTTTAATGGTGGGCGATAGAGGATTCGGACCCCTGACCTCCACAATGTGAATGTGGCGCTCTAACCAACTGAGCCAATCGCCCTAAACCTGGGCCCAGAAGGGTTCGAACCTCCGACCAAGTGATTATGAGTCACCTGCTCTACCACTGAGCTATGGGCCCTAAAAGTTAATGTTATATGATACTATTTTTAGCCCTGTTTTGCAAGTTAAAAAATACTAAATTCCGGGTTTTCCGGCATGAGCTTACTGGTTTTTCGGGTAGGATTTGATCCTTTTCTTAATAGGAAGCTTTAGCGCCTTTGTCTCGAAAACAGCTCTATCTATGAAAAGTTGTCCACCTTTAGATAATCTCTTGGCTTCTCCTAACGCTGCCAATGTCTCGGTTTGATTACCCAGCTTTCTTTGTATAGCGGCTAAGGTTAAGTATGCCTCCCGGAACCCCGGTCTGATAATTAATGCCTTATTTACAAACTCTACTGCCTTGCCATATTCACCGGCGCCATTATAAGCATGGGCGATATCGTTCAAGACAAAAGGGTTATCCGGGTCAGCGGAAAGCTTATTCAGGCAAAAATCTATCTCTTTACGATATTCGATGAGTGCTTCTTCCGGGCGAGCCTCCTGCGTATAAATATCCCCTAAGTCATTATGTACATTGGGATAATCCGGCTGCGCGTTAATGACATTTTTATACTCCAGGACAGCTTCTTTTAACCTACCCTCGTCTCTATATACACTGGCCAGGCTATAACGGAAATTTACATTACCGGGATCTAACCTTAAAGCTTCCTCCAGATAATGCACCGCTTCCTTGTAATTTTCAAGGTTCATAAGAACCAAACCCAGGTTATTAGCTACGGCCGGCTCGTTCTTATTTATCGCCAATGCTCTCCTGTAGGCGCTAACGGCTTTATCAAAAATTCCTTCTCTAAAATAAATGTCTCCGAGTAATCTATAGGCCAGGAAAAAACCGCTATCCCGGAGGATTATTTCGTCTGCTAAAGCTATGGCCGGTTCATATCTGCGGTCAATATAATAAAAATCGGCGAGCATATAACGCGCAAAGATAAAATCCGGGTTGACTTGTAACGCCTTATTTAACAACTCATACGCCCTTGCTTTTTCACCCGACGAAAATGCGTCGATACCGGTATTTAAAAGATAGCCCATATATTCAAAAGAAGCATAATCCATTAAATCCTGGATTTTCATGTTGCCGGGAAGAAAAACCCCTGCTTCCTTTAACATATCTAGTGCTTCTTGATAGAGCTTACGCCGGATATAGCTCTCAGTTAAAGCTTCATAGGCCAAAACAAAACGTCTATCAAGCTGGAGCGCCTTTTTATATTCCTCTATCGCCGCATCTTCCATCTTTTGCTGGGCATAGCCGTTTCCCAAGCCATAATAGACCACGCTGACTGAAGGATTAAGCTTAAGCGACTTATTAAAACAATTTACTGCCTCTTTATATAAATGCTTCTCATAATAGCCGTCTCCGCGGTTATAATAGAATGCTGCCAATTTATTTTTGCCTACAAACACAAAAACTGCTAGCGAGGATAAAAGAATTAATAAATATGCTATCTTTCTCATGGAATAATTTAGTTCCTTCCAGCTATCTGCAGAAAAAACGGCAGGAAATTACCCTTTCCTGCCGTAAATGCCGAATTTCCCAAAAACTGTTATGAAAAAGCCCTGGATTATCTTGTTTGAATTCCTCAGCCAGCCGTTAAGGCATCAAGTCTCTTAGTTACAATATCCAGCTTTTGTTTAGTTATATCTAAATCTTTCCTGAGCGCCTCTAGCTTTTCCTGCCCTTGCAAGACTTTAGCAATAAGCTGCTTAATCGCAGCTCCCTGTTGCTGGATAACCTTGCTTAGGCCTACTCTTGTCGCCTCATCTACGTTTTTACAAAGAATATTGTCTATCGAAAAAGAAATGAATGAAAATAAAATCGCTACTAAAATAATAACCACTAATACGCTTTTACTGATTTTCATATCCATTTTCCCCTCCTTAGCTCAATTATACCCCTTTTATTGAAAATGGAAATAGTTTTTATTAACTCTTAATGCATTTATAGCCAGCTATCTTTTAGCCAGTAATATTTTTAAGAACAGGCCTACAATTTTCGGATCGAATTGCTTACCGCTTCCTTCTTTCATTATCTCAATCGCTTTTCGCTTGGGATAGGCCTTACGGTAGGGGCGGTCGCTGGTCAAAGCCTGGTAGGCATCGGCAATAGCGATAATCCTGGCACCGATAGGGATTTCCTCCCCTTTTATACCGCTGGGATAGCCTGTCCCGTCCCATTTTTCATGATGGTAAAAAACAAGCGGTATAAGCTTACGTAAAAACTGGATTGGCCGCAATATATCTGCGCCGATCTGTGGATGCTTTTTTATCTCTTCAAATTCACGCTTAGTCAGTTTAGATTTCTTTAAGAGGATCTTTTCGCTGATGCCGATCTTACCTAAATCATGCAAAACCGCCCCTTGCTTAATCAGCTCTATCTCGTCCTTAGGTAATTCCAATTTATCGCAAATATCGGTTACATAACGTACCGTATCTTCGCCATGCTCCCCGGTATAATGGTCCTTTAATTCGATGGCTTTGGCAAAAGCGAATATTGCCTCAACCAGGCTTTGATTAGATTTTTTAGTAAGCTTGTCAATCTTGCCCTGGAGAAGCTTGATCCCCAGGGGTTTATTCTTTATCTCTAAATCCGGATGCCTTCCTTTGCCTATATCCGAAGATGAATAAACCCTGTTTCCTCCGGACTCTTTAGCCTTATTCAGGACTTGATCCGCCAGGTTAACTAACCCCATACCTCTGTTCACTTTATTTTCAGGATAAGAGACCACTGCCAGGCTTAATTTAATTTTAACCGTATGCTGCTTATCCCCGAACTTGTATAAGTGAATAGTATCCAGGATCCTCTGGCCCACGCTTAAGGCCTGAGCTACATCTATGCCCGGAGAAATAATAATAAATTCCTCTCCGCCGGAACGAATGATGATATCATACCGGCGCATCATCATTTTTAACTGCCTGGCAAATTGCTTGAGTACTAAGTCTCCAAACTCATGGCTATAGACATCATTTATAGACTTAAAATAATCTATGTCTATCATTATGACTGATAAGGGATGATCGTAACGCTTGGCCCGGTGAAATTCCGCCTCAATAACATTTTGGAGATAGCGATGGTTATAAAGCCCGGTATGGGAATCAGTAAGCGACAGTTGCCGCAATCTTTTGTTGGACCTTAAGAGCTCCTCGTTTAAGATCTCTACCCGCTCCTGGGCTGTTTTCTTATCCGTAATATCCCGCACATATTCAATCACCCCTAAGAATTCTTTATTTTCCTGATCAAGGAGGGGGAAACTGTAAAGTTCAATCCAACCGATGGTTTCTCCGTTTTCCCCTTTCTTAGGAACTACCGCTGAGGCTAACTCCTGCGTTTTTAAGCTTACCAGAACCGGGCAATTTTTACATGGTTGGTTAGAGCACTGATAAGTTTCATAACATTTCTTCCCCAAAAAAGGAGCCTTACTCGCGTACAACTTTTCCATAAACGGGTTCACCAGGAGTATGTTCATCTCCTTATCCAGGACACTTATCCCGTCTTGGATGCTACTAAAAACATTGGAAAGAAATATTTTATTCTGCCTAAAAGCCTCATTAAGTTTCTTACGGTCTTCTATTTCCTTTCTTAATTCTTCATTAGCCCGGGTCAACTCCGCAGTCCTTACTTTGACCCTGATGGACAATTCTGCGCGCGCCTCACGCAGCTTCTCTTCGTATTTTTTGCGCTCGGTGATATCTTCTATAATACCGTCAAAGTATACCTTACCTTGCGCGTCTTTTTTAGCCACCGCGTTAAGCAAGCCCCAGATTTTATTGCCCTTAAGAGTTACTAAGCGCAACTCTTCATTCTTTATAAAACCCTGCTCCAGTATTTTTTCAGTAATTACCTGCCTTTCGGCGGGATTCTGGTAAAGTTCGCTTACATTATGCTTAAGAAATTCCTCCCTTGATTCTGCTTCAAACATTTTCACGATCGCCGGATTAGCCTCCAAAAAATGGCCTTGCGCACCCGGAGAATTACGATAGACGCCTACCGGAAGGTCATTTACCAGGTTAGCGTATCTTTCCTTGGATCGCGAGAGTTTATCCGCTGTTTTCTTTAGCTCGGTAATATCGCGGCCTTCAGGGATCAAATAGATTATTTTACCGGCCTGGTCCCTTATCGGCTTGATTGAAAAATCCACGTAATGGATCTTATCCTCTTTATCCAAATGCGTTACCTCAAAACGGACAAATTCTCCGCCGGCCGCTTTTTTTATGGCCTGGCGTAACTCTTCCTGCAGCTGAGTAGAATGCGCCCACCAAGGAGCACACCAGAATGGCTTATTCAGAACGCTCTCACTGGTAATGCCGCTAAACTCTAAAGATGTCCGATTAGCGTCTACCAGGATTCCGTCGGGAGTCATCAAACCGATAAATTGGTAAGTCTGATCAAAAAGAACGCGCAGCTTTCGCTCGCCTTCCTTCTCGAATAGCTTATGGCGGGATCCGGCCTTTTCCAGTTCCGTAATACGGACCTGTAAAAACTTTATTTCGTCGCTTAGTTTCTCTTCAGCTTTATTATTAAAATGCGTACTGTCATCCATAAAAAAATGAAAGCAACCCTCCCGTGCTTACCTAAGCAGGAAGACTGCTTACCTCTCTAGTTAATACTCTCTTTGATGCGCAAGCGTCATATCCAAAAAAGTACGCAACCTTCTTGAACGCGTTGGGTGGCGTAGTTTTTTCAAGGCCTTTGCTTCTATCTGCCTTACCCTCTCGCGGGTGACCCTGAAGATATTGCCTACTTCTTCCAATGTGCGGCTGGAACCATCGTGCATACCAAAACGCAAAACCAGTATCTTTTTCTCTCTTTCCGTAAGAGTACCCAAGGCAGAGTTCATTTCTTCTTTTAACATGGAACGGACGGTTTCGTTTGCCGGCGAAACTGCTTTTTTATCCTGAATAAAATCTCCGAAATGCGTATCGCCTTCATCGCCGATAGGCATCTGTAAAGATATCGGCTCCTGGGCTATCTTTAATATTGTCTTTACCTTTTCCTGAGGCAGGCGCATTTTATAAGCTATCTCTTCAGGCAAAGGCTCGCGGCCGTTCTCCTGGACAAAAATCCGCGAATAACGGATAATTTTATTAATTGTCTCGGTCATGTGTACGGGGATCCTTATGGTCCGCGCCTGGTCCGCTATGGAACGGGTAATTGCCTGCCTTATCCACCAGGTAGCATAAGTAGAAAACTTATACCCTCTTTTATACTCAAATTTTTCTACTGCCCGCATTAATCCGATATTCCCTTCCTGGATCAAATCCAGGAAAGAAAGGCCCCTATTGGTATATTTCTTGGCAATACTCACCACCAGCCTTAAGTTGGCTTCCACCAGCTTTTTCTTAGCGCGGTTGAACTTAAGATTGGCCGACTTAATCGCATGCATCTGCTCTTTGATCCTGGCGTACGGCTCGCCGAGTTGTCTTAAGATTGCCTGCTTCCTGGCATAATTACGCCTGCCCTGGCGGTTGACATGATCCAGCTCTTTTAATAAGCTGCTTAGCTTGCGCACGGCTGTCTCGATTACGGAAGTCACGAAATTAAGGCCCAAAAGAAGGTCTATTGTCAGACTATTACTGCGCGTGGCTTTAAGCTTCTTAAGAATCCTTTTCATCTTAGCCGCAACATTACTCTTTTTAACCTTAAGATCCTCTTTAACCAGCTCTTCCAGGTTAAGTTTATCTTCTAAGATATCATTAGCTACAGCTATTGTTCCATGGCGCACGAATTTCGTACTTAAGGCGGCGCGTTTAAATTTTTCTTCGGCATCCTCTATTTTCTTGGCTAACTCTAATTCGTGCTCCCTGGACAAAAGTGATATCGAACCCATCTGCTTAAGGTACATCTTAACCGGATCATCCAGCGGGAGAAAACGCTCCTCTGACTTAAGCTGTTCGCTCAAAATATCATCCTTAATAACAGGATTCTCCTTATCCGCAACCCTGTCGTCCTCGTGCTCTACTACCTGTATATCTTCGTTCCCCAACAGCTCAAACAAGTGGTCCATATCGTCGGACGAAGAGAACTCTTCAGGAAGAAGGTTATTTACCTCATCATAAGTCAGAAAACCCTTTTGCTTGCCTAACGCGATAATTTTTTCCAGATCTTTAGAAGCATACGCCTTTTTTTTCATGCCTAACCTGCTTTCTTTTTAATTAAACAATGAAACTCTTCCGTAAGGCGGCTCAGGAGTTCTTCGTCGCCGACAGCTTGAGCAACTTTAATCTGCTCATGCAGCCTTTGCCTTTCTAATTTTATCTTCTCATTCTTCATGCGCTGTATGCAATCGCACACTACCTTTTCCCGGTGAGCTTCTGATGCCGGTGCGTTTTGAGTTAAAAATACGGATTCAGAGACCAGTTCAAGCACATCATCACCAAGATGATTCATTAAAATCTGCGGCTCAATGGCTTTACCCTGGTCTACCAGGTTGAACATAATAGAAACGACCCGGGATATACGCTCATCCTGAAAATCCCGGGGGCTAAGGGTTTCCCTTATACGATTGATCAGGTCGCTTTCTTCCAACATAAGCGACATCAGTAATTTTTCCGTAGGGTTAGTATTATGAGTTTTACGCACGGGTAGCCCTTGAGGCTCCGCGTGCATTTTTTCTGTTTTTACCTTTTTAATCTCCTCCAGCAAGGCTTCTTCTTTAAGGTTCAACTCCTGGGCTAGTTTCTTCAGGTATTCGGATTTCAAAATCGCATTTTTAAATCTGGCGATAGTCTCAAGCATTAACCCTGAGAGCTTGGCGCGGCCCTCTATCTCTTTTGGATTATAACGGGATTTTAAAATTTTAAGCTTATAATCAAACAGGCTCTCGGCGCAAGCTATCTTTTCCTTAAAAGCGCCTATACCTTCCTGGCGCACAAATGAATCCGGATCAAGACCTTTGGGTAAAGATACAACCCTGACGCTCATCTCCTCCTCGATAAATATATCCAGGCTGCGCAAAGTAGCCAGTTCTCCGGCGGTATCCGCGTCATAAACCATCACCACATTATGAGTGTATCTTTTTAAGAACCTTGCCTGCTCTATGGTCAGGGCTGTGCCGAGAGAAGCAGTGATATTCTTTAACCCCTCCTGAAACGGAAGGATAAAATCCAGATACCCTTCAACTATTACTACAAAATCATTTTCTCTGATACCATCCTTAGCCAGGTTAAACCCGTATAAGTTCTTTCTTTTTGTATAAACGGCAGTCTCGGGAGAATTGACATACTTGGGCAAACTGTTATCCAATACCCGGGCGCCAAATCCTAAAACCCGGCCCTTTATATCAAATATGGGGAAAATTATCCTGTTTCTAAACCGGTCGTAAAAACCGCCGCTATCCTTGGCTATGGCCAGGCCGGCCTTTTCTAAAAACCCGAGGCTTACGCCTTTTGACCGCAGATAATTAAGCAGGCCATCCCAATTATCCGGAGCGAATCCTAATTTCAGAGCGGAAATAATCTCCGGCCGGACCCCGCGTTTTAATAAATATTCTTTTGCCTTCAAGCCCGCGGGTAAATTCAGATTAGCGCTGTAAAAATTAGCCGCCAGCTCATTTATTCTGTACATCTGCGTAGATATGCCTGAAGATTTAGGCCCCGGAGTTTCATCTCTCGGTAAAACCACTCCCACCTTACGTGCCAGGACCTCTACTGCTTCCGGAAAATCCAGGCGTTCATAACGCATAAGGAACTTAAAGGCATTGCCGGATTCACCACAGCCAAAGCAATGATAGATCTGGCGGTCAGGCGAAACCATAAAAGACGCTGTCTTCTCGTGGTGAAACGGACAACAGGCCTTAAAATTACGGCCTGCCTTTTTAAGCGGCAAGAACCCGGAGATAATCTCAACGATATCCACACGGGCCAAAATATCATCCAATATATTTTCCGGAATACGGCCTGGCATATCTAGCCTCTTTTTATTCTTTTAAAACCTGAACAACCAATAATCTCTAATCTTTCTTCTTTTTCAATCCTATCCAGGAGCAGGTTTAACCCTAGGCAGTCGCTTGAGATGTGCCCGGCGATAACCACATTAAGATTAGCGTCTTTAACTTTTTTCAGGTGCTCTTCGCTTAAATGCATAGAGACTAATGTCCTCACCCCTGCCCGATAAAGCTTGCCAAAAATGTCTTTTGACCCTTCCGTGCCTCCGGTCATTTCAAAAAATATTTTACCCGCTTCTCTTTTCGGCGAGCCCAAAAGGATACGCGGACCAGCCATATTCTTCTTAGCCTCCCGGTATTCCGGCACCTCCGATAAAATATCTACTATATCCTGGAGAGTCCTGGCCTTGTGCGCTTCCATCAATTTTTTAAGAAAATGATAAACGTGATTATCCGCGGGGGTATGCATGCACATAAAAGGCACTTTTAAAAGCCTGGCAGCATCTATCGGCCGCGTATGGTTCTGGGGAAGTATTTTCCTCTCTACTTCATTTTTTCTTACGTCCAGGAATTTCTGGGCAATATCTTCGTCAAGCCCGGCCTGCTTGAGCAGGTCAACCTGTAATTGCATCACTTCATGCAATAAAACATAGGCCCGGCCTTCAGGGTGATGGGATAACGCCAGGTCCAGCCCTTGTGCCTGCCGGATCCTGTCGGCCAGAAGTAACTCCCCTACTTCCATATCAATGCCTACGAGAATCTTCTTTACCTGCGTCCCGGGGTCACCATAAAGTATGGCAGTATCGGCATAAGATTTTATCGCCGACTTATTTTTTCGGGGATCGCGATCAGCACCGAATTTGACAACCAGGTTATAGAAACGGGATAATTTCACTTAGTTATTGAGAAATCCGCTTTAATTGACGGGATAACCTCGTTATATTTTTCGGTTACGCTGAATTTAGATATAACGCTGTTCCAAAGCCAGGTATAGGTATCCGGGGCAACCGAAAATAAACGTTGGCTTAGATAAGACTCCTTGACGCTCTCCTTAAAATACCCTACGCTTGATATGGCCAGCACAAATATAATCAGGCTGGATAAAAGAGCTGCCCTGGCTAGACCCAAGAACAGACCTCCCCATCTGTTCAAGGCAGAGACCGCCTCCATTTTAAGGAACCTGGAGAAAACGCTGCGTACTAATATAAATAAACAATACCCGGCTATTGCCAGGGCTAAAAAAACCAAAAATTCCAAGAATCCTAAAGATATTCTTTTCCCCAGAGAAAACCAGTTACTTGCGTAACCCGCTAAAATTATATAATAATGTAAAGATAAAAAAGTCGCGGTTATCGTACCTATGAATTTAAATAACTCGACAGGAAAGCCGCTTTTAACAGCGATAAAACATATTCGCAGAGTAAGGATTAGGATAAAAATATCCACCCAGTTGATTTGCTTTAAAATATTCAATAACATAAAGTTAGACCTCTCTTCCTGCCTGCCGGCAGGTAGGTTGGGGTTTAGGCTGAATTTATAAAAGTATAACATATAAACACAGCCCTTGTCAAGGAAAGCGCTTTCAAATATAAGCTCCATTAATGGAGCTTATATTTGATACTGTGCCAATGTAGCGCAGTATCTAGTTAGGCAATGTGTCACCGGATCTTATGGTTACTTAAACCAGGGAATTGTTTTTTTGAGCCCTTCGGTAAGGGAAATGCGGGGTTCCCATTTTAAGGCTTTTTTTGCTTTGGATATGTCGGGTTTACGCTGCCGGGGGTCATCCTGAGGCAGGCTTTTAAAAACAATCTTACTTTTTGAACCGGTTATTTTCAAGATTAACCCGGCTAACTGCATGATGGTAAACTCGTTAGGATTGCCTAAGTTCACCGGCTCATTTATCGGGGAAAGCATTAACCGGTAGAGGCCTTCCACTAAATCTTCAATATAACAAAAACTCCTAGTCTGCCTTCCACGGCCATAAACAGTCAGGGGTTTATTATGCAAAGCCTGGTAAATAAAATTCGGGATTACCCTTCCGTCATTAACCCGCATCCCCGGGCCATAGGTATTAAAAATCCTGACGATTCTAGCATCTAACTTATGCCTGCGATGATAGGCCATGGTCAGGGCTTCGGCAAACCGCTTGGATTCATCATAACAACTACGCACCCCAATAGGATTAACATTACCCCAATAGCTTTCTTTCTGCGGGTGGACCAAGGGGTCACCGTAGACTTCGGAAGTGGAAAAAAGCATAAAGATGGCCTTCTTTCTTTTAGCCAGGCCTAAAGAATTATGCGTGCCTAATGAACCTACTTTAAGCGTTTGAATCGGAAAACGCAGGTAATCTTCGGGTGAGGCAAGTGAGGCGCAGTGTAAAACATAATCCAGTTTTCCGGATAGAGCGATATATTTACAGATATCCTGTTTTATAAAAGTAAAATTCTTATCTTTGTTTAAAGGCCGTGAATTCACGGCGGATGCGGAGATAAAATTATCAATACAAATTACCTTATACCCTGATTCCAGGAGCCTGCGGCATAAGTGCGTGCCGATAAACCCCGCGCCTCCGGTGATAACTACTCTTTTACCCATTAGACCTCCAATAATCTACGGTCAGGCCTAAACCAGAGGAGAAATGAACTTTTGGCTTAAACCCTAAAATATTCTTTGCCCGGGTGAGGCCGGCGAGTGTCTTAAAAACATCACCCGGCCGTATTTTAAGGAAAACCGGCCGTATTTTCTTCCCCAGAATATTATTCAGGATACCGACTAACTCCAAAATAGTATAATCCCTGCCCGAAGCAATATTAAATACCCCGGATTTTAAGCGCTTGTGTTTAGCGGCCAATAAATTTGCTTCGACAACATTGCTTATAAAAGTAAAATCCCGTGACTGCCTGCCGGTACCGTAAATAGGCGGCGGTTCATTTCTTAGCATATGATTAATAAATTTAGGGATAACTACAGCGTATTCATCGTCCAGGGCCTGGCGCGGGCCGAAGACATTAAAATAACGTAAAGCCACCGTGGGGAGGCCATAGTGGCAGCTAAAAATATGGCAATAATATTCACCGGCCAATTTACTCAAGGCATAAGGAGAAATCGGTTGCGGCGTAAACTCCTCTTTTTCCGGAAAGCTCTGGACATCTCCGTATACCGAACTCGATGAGGCGAATACAAAACGCCTTACCTTATTTTCCCTGGCCGCTTCCAGCATATTCAGTGTCCCGCCGATATTGACCGTGTTATACTTTTCAGGCTCCTGTAGCGACTTAGGCACGCTCCTTAAAGCGGCCTGGTGCAGGACAAAATCCATACCCCGGGTAGCTTTAACGCAGGTGGATTTAGAACAGATATCCCCTTTAATTAAATCAATTTTATTAATACACTCTTTTAAATTACTGATCCTGCCGCTTGAAAAATTATCCAAGACGCGCACTGAATGGCCGTCTCTAACCAGTTTCTCGGTTATATGCGAACCGATAAATCCCGCCCCCCCGGTAACCAAAAACCTGCTCATAACACCATCACCTTATCCCCACCCCTTCCTCTATATACATTACGGGTATCAAAAATCAGCCTGGCATTATGTAATAAATATCCATAGTCTATCTCCGAATGGTCTGTAGCTATAATCACACAATCAAATTTCCTTAGGGAGATTCCTTTTAAAACAATGGATTTTAATTTTATCCGGTTAACTTTAAGATACGGGATCAAAGGATCAAAATAGGCAGCCTCTGCGCCGTTAGCCTCCAGGCATTTAAGTATCTCAATACTGGGAGACTGGCGTAAATCCTTCACGTCTTTCTTATAAGTGGCTCCGACGACCAGAATCCTGGCGCCCTTTATCTTTAAATTTTTCATTAAGAACGCTTCCCTCATCCTGGCAACCACGTACTCAGGCATATAGCTAATCACGTCGGAAGCAAGCTTAATAAAACGCGAGCGGAAACCAAAACTTTTAGCCTTCCAGTATAGATATAGCGGGTCTTTAGGTATACAATGGCCTCCGACCCCGGGCCCGGGGTAAAAAGGCATAAAACCAAAAGGCTTGGTCGAAGCTGCGCTGATTACTTCCCAGATATCAATTTTCATCTTATGGCACATCATCGCTAACTCGTCGATTAAACCGATATTAATCAGACGGAAGGTATTCTCCAGTAGTTTGACCGTCTCGGCTGCCCGCGGGCTGGATACCGGCACTACCTTGCCAATAATAATCTTATAGAGAGAAACTGCTAAGGCTGTGGCTTCGGCATTAATACCGCCGACTACCTTGGGAATTTTATTAACCGGGAATCTTCGGTTTCCCGGGTCTATCCTCTCGGGGGAAAAACAAAGGAAAAAATCCCGGCCATGCCTTAAATTATGCTTTTGGAAAATCGGCAATATCTCCTCTTCCGTGGTGCCCGGATAAGTAGTACTCTCTAAGACAACTAACGCCCCCTTCTGGATATGCCTGGCAACCGAATTTAATGAATCCTTGATATAGGATATATCCGGAAGGTTTTTCCCCTTTAACGGCGTAGGGACGCAAACTAATACCGCAGTGCATTCTTTTAACCTGGAAAAATCCGCAGTCGCGCTGAATTTTCCCGCGGCTAACATATTTTTTAAATCCTTGCCGGACACATCGCTAATGTATGATTCCCGGTCTTTAATCGCCCTGAGGCGCCCCGGGTCTATTTCTACGCCGATTACCGCAACTCCTTTTTTAGCGAATTCCATGGCTAAAGGAAAGCCGACATAGCCCAAACCCACAACGGCAATTTTAAGCTTATTTCTATTTTTCATACTTTCTTTCTTCCTATACTAATATAAGAAAAACCTAATTTTCGTAAAACTTCCGGATCATAGAGGTTACGGCCGTCGACAATCAGCGGCCGTTTAAGCAACTTCTTAATTTTCACAAAATCCAGTTCCTTAAACTCATCCCATTCCGTAGCGATAAAAAGGCAATCCGCAGAACGGCAGGCTGAATAGGCATCGGCGCAAAAAATAACCTTATCCAGTACCTTTCTAGCCTTATTAATAGCCTGCGGGTCATAGATCTTAATTTTGGCGCCCTCATCCTGCAGCATCCTGACCAGCCTTAAAGCCGGAGCATTGCGGATATCGTCAGTGTTGGGCTTAAAAGCCAGGCCAAGGATACCGATGGTTTTACCTTTAATTATCCAAAGCGAATCTTTTATCTTTTTAAGGGCCGAACTCAATTGCTCATCATTGACCTTGGCTACCGACTTAAGTAACTTAAAATCATAGCCTGTCTTTCCAGAAATATGCACAAACGCATCCAGGTCCTTCGGAAAACACGAACCGCCATAGCCTATTCCAGCCTTTAAGAAACTGGGGCCGATCCTTCTATCTAACCCCATACCCTTGGCCACCTCTTCAACATCCGCGCCTACTTTATCGCAAATCTGGGAAACGGCGTTTATAAAAGAGATTTTAGTAGCTAAAAAAGCGTTGGAAGCATGCTTAATTAATTCCGCGGATTTGATATTCGTAATCACCAAAGGCACCTTAAAAGGCCGGTATAATTCGATCAATAAATCCCGGGCCTTCTTGGACTCTACGCCGACAACAATCCTGTCCGGGTGCATAAAATCGTCTATCGCCGAACCCTCTCTTAAAAACTCCGGGTTGGAAGCCACATCAAATTTAGCCTTATCTTTGATATAATGCGCTATTGTGTGCTTCACCCAATCCCCTGTCTCTACCGGTACCGTGGATTTCTCAACGATCAGCCGATACCCTTCCCTGCCTGCCTGCCGGCCAGGCAGGTTCACGGCTATACTATGCGCGACATTTTCTATTCCCGTAAGGTCGGCTTCTCCGTTTTCTAAAGGAGGGGTCCCTACGGCTATAAAAATTATCTCGGAGGACCTAACCGCCTCTTTAATACTCGCGGTAAAAAAGAGCCTTTTATTCCTGACATTGCGCATAATCAATTCCTCTAACCCCGGCTCGTAGATGGGGACTAGGCCTTTTTTAAGGCCGTTGATTTTTCTGGTGTCATTATCCGCGCAGATAACCTTATTGCCTAACTCGGAAAAACAAGCTCCGGTAACCAGGCCTACGTAGCCGGAACCGATAATTGCAATCTTCATAATGGCCCCTTTTTGCTTAAGGTTTTAGGAATCACTGTGAGCCTGACTTAGGCTCCTTATAGCTTTGATTAATGTTAAATTCGTTCTCCGGGAAAGCCTTGAGCCTGAAAACTATATAGATAGTGCTGCCGTTATTTTCCCGGATATCAAACGTAAAATCCACGTCCCAGCAATGCAGATTCCTGGTAAGCGTAAACTGCTGTTCAAGCGAGCCCTGGTCTACGACATCATTTGGCCAAATCGATGTATCCGTAAAGGCTTTCAAATTATATCTTTCATATATGGAAAACTTCCATTTCGGGTTAATCCGCCATTGGAAGCTTGTAGTTATCTGGCTTTGGCCTTTCCTTTGATAACGCTGGCCTATCCCGAATGAACGCTCCGGAGCAAAATCAAAATTAACATCATAATTCACAGTAGAAAAATGATTAAAATTCTCATAATACACTTCGCCTGGAATCCTGGAGCGCTTATAAGTAGCGTCTCCTTCAATCCTGAGCCAGGAATAAGGAAGGAGCTTCCATTTAAAAAGAATATCCGAAAAAGCAGCGCCGGTTAATTTATTCTTATTAGCCGGATCAGCAGAATAGATAACGCTATTATTATTTAAGATAACGGGGCTAACCCCGTAGACCACGCGAGGGCTGAATGCGTAGGTAGTTGATATTAAAAAATCTACAAAGTCAACACTGACCTCTTTACCTTCTGCGTCTTTACGCTTGGTCTGTAATTTATTGGATAACTGCAAGGTTGCGGCGTTGCTGGAAGCAAGAAGGTCTACGCCGTCTATCTGTAGTAATTTATTAGCGGAAACAGTAGGCTCCGGGTTATAGGAATATCCGATAGTAGGCGTAATTATATGCCTTAAACCGTTTAAATCCAGGCCAAAAACGTTGGTTTGAATGTTAAATGTCCGGTAAAACTTGGTGCTGATATCGGCTCCGGCATAAAATATTGACCTAGCCGGCAAACTAGAACCGGTTGCGCTTTTATCATAAACAGTCTCCTGGACCTTCACGAAGGGGCTGACCCGCAGGAACGCTATCCTCGTGGGAATAGAAATTTTATTCACCGTGTCCAGCCTGGTGACGGTCAGGTCATCGGGGCTTGCAGGAGCGGTGGCGGCTTTCTTGTTAAAACTGGTAAAAGTAGTATAGTTTTCAAAATAAAACGGGGTATCTCCCAATTTAATGCTGGGCAGCGTATATTTTATCTCCGGTAATTTATCCAGCTGATCATACCAGTGGTTGATGCGCTTCTGCGCCAAAAAATCAATACTGGAATACGTAAAGCTGTGGTGAAACAAGGCGTAGGTAAGCGGCTCAGAATCCTTCTCGTATTCCCGGTAGAAATAATCTTTGAGGATATTAGCCTGATCATCATATTTCCTTTTTTCATCGCTGATTTTATAGACTTCCGCGATAAAATTGGTTTGGTTGTCAATATCCCACTTATGCCTTAAGCGTAAGAGATATCTCTGGTATGAGGTAGGATGCCCTGCAGGGACAGTGCTGGGGCTTTCCTTACTGTAATAAAATTTAAAATCTCCGCTGCCGATAGCCGTTTTTGTATAATTCAACCCTAAACCTTCGGCCCAACCCAGTTTATTACGGTAATCTAAATACATCCGGGCATAGATATTGTCTTTAATATTATACCTCCATTCGCTCAACAGGTAAGGCCCCCAGTCTTTCCGTTTTCCGGGAAGAACGCTTACGTGCATAAGCGGTTTTTCAAAGGTCTGGTTAAAACGCGACAAATACATAAGCGGAACCGGGCCCAGATACAGGTAATCATCCTTAGTCTGAATCTTCTCCTGAGGAATAATGTTTATCTGCTTTGAACTAATGCGGTAATGCGGCCGGTCAAAGCTGCAGGTAGTCGCATATCCATAGTGGGCTACAATTTCTTTATCGCCCTCTTTATCCACTCTCCTGGCCTTACCAAAAAAAGGGTTAGCCCGGAATTGCGCGTCAATAATACTCCCCGTTTTAGTCTGAAAATTGTAGATTAGCTTTTCGCCTTCAACAATCCCCTTTTTATCCTCTAACCTCGCGTGCCCGGAGGCTATTCCTTCTTTAGTCTGGGTATTCACCGTGAGCTTCTGGCAGGTAAGCTTAGTATCCCCCGAGATAATCTCCACGTTCCCTGAAGCGATTACTTCCTGGGCATCGGCGGAATATTCCACATTATCTCCGTTAATGATCATCGGCTGGGATTTTGAAGCGGATTTAACTATTTCCTCGGCGCGGGAGGTAGAAATACAAGATAATACTAAAATAAAACCTAGGCAGGATAGTTTCTTGAGCATTTATTCCGGTATCTTTCTATAGTCCTCGATAAACCTCTGTATCCCTATATCCGTGAGCGGATGTTTTATTAATTGCTCAATTACTTTAAAGGGAATAGTAGCTATATCAGCGCCGATAAGCGCGGCATCCCGGACATGCACGGGATTACGCACCGAGGCCACGATAATCTCGGTCTTAAATCCGTAATTATTATAGATAGTTTTAATATCCCGGATTAAATCCATGCCCGACTGGCTGATATCGTCTAATCTGCCGATAAAAGGAGAGACATACCCTGCTCCGGCCTTAGCTACTAATAGCGCCTGGTTTGCCGAAAAGCAAAGCGTAACATTTGTTTTCACGCCTTCCCTGGATAAAACCTTGACAGCCTTTATCCCGTCTTTAGTCAGCGGGATCTTGACTACGATGTTTTTGGCAATCCTGGTCAGCGCGCGCGCTTCTTCCGCCATGCCGCCTGAATCCGGGCTGATTACTTCCGCGCTTACAGGGCCGGAAACTACAGAACAAATCTCCTGCAATAATTCACCGGCCGGCCGGGCCTCCTTAGCTATTAAGGTGGGGTTGGTAGTGACCCCGTCTATCACTCCGAGGCTAACCGCCTCTTTTATCTCTTGAATGTTCGCGGTATCAATAAATATCTTCATCTATAAACCTTCCTTTACCATTATCGCAGCGCCGATTAAACCTGCTTCATTTCCTAATTTTGCCTTAAATAACCTTACATGCTTAGCCTGTACGCCCATTGCCTGCCTGATAAGGGACTGTTTTATACTTTCGAATAATACATTACCCGCTCCGGCAACTCCCCCTCCGATAACAATAACATCCAGGTTTAACAGGTTTACTACCCCGGCTAAAGCAAACCCCAAGTGCTTACCTGTTTTACGCCATATATCTATTGCCAGCCTGTTATGTTTTAGGGCAAGCCGGCTTAATTCTTCAAGCGTAACAGCGCGTTTAAAAACTCTCTTCGCTTCCTGAATAATCCTCTTATTGCCGACATACGCCTCTAAGCATCCAAAGCTTCCGCAGTTACAAGGCGCGCCTGCTTTTTCATTAATCGGCAAGTGGCCTATTTCGCCGGCAGCGTTATTAAAACCACGGTAAAGTTTATTATTAAGAATAACTCCTCCCCCTATCCCGGTACCTAATGTCATGCATAAAACATTGCGGTAACCCTTAGCCGCCCCCAGTTTATGCTCGGCCAAGGCCATCAATTTGGCGTCATTATCCAGGCAGACCTTCAGGCCAAGTTTATTTTTTAAAATATCCCTTAAGGCTACCTCTTTCCATCCGGGAATATTGGGGAAAAAATGCACTATTCCTCTTTGGGCATCTGTAGGTCCGGGCAATCCTAGCCCCACTCCCAGGATCTGGGCCTTACTCAGATTATTATATTTAATAAACCTGGTGACAGAATGCACGATCCCCAGGATGAGGTCGTCTTTTTCCATAAAAGAGCGCGTACTTAAAATCTCCCTGTCTTTTATCCGGTAATTTAAATCCAGGAGGGCAACTTTCAGGTTGGTACCGCCTAAATCAATACAGATAATAAATTTCTTAATCATATCACAAATTATTTTATATCAAAAAATAATGAACGATAAGCTATTACGTCAAATATTTAGTTAGGTTAGCATAAAAATCTAAAAGCTACAAGGGATATTCTTTAAGAAAGGCTATTCTGGCGCATACACGCAGACTTTATTTCTGCCTGTCTGCTTGGCCACGTATAAAGCTTTATCCGCGGATTCAATAAGCTTTTCTACTGTCTCCCTGCCACGGGAAAAAGTAGCTATGCCTATACTGATGGTAACCTTTAATTCCTCGTCATATACCCTGATATTTTGTGCTTCTACGGCCTGCCGGAGGCGCTCTGCGGCAAAACGCGCCTGCTCCTTGCCCGTCTCAACCAGTATAATGGATAGCTCCTCTCCTCCATACCTACCTACAAAATCAATCTGCCGGATAGTTTCTTTGATTGTCCTGGAAACTTCCCTTAATATGGCATCACCTACTAAATGCCCGTATTTATCGTTAAATTCTTTGAACTTATCTATATCAACCATAAGAAAAGAAAAATTATATTTAAATTTCCTGGAACGGTTCAGCTCTTCTCCAAACCGGTCAAGAAAATGCCGCCGGCTAAACAACTGCGTCAGGCTGTCGGTAATCGCCAATTCCTGCATTTTTTTATAAAGGAGTGCCCTTTTAATCCCGATTAAGAACTGCTGAGCGAGGATCTGGAACCTCTCCTTATCTTCTTCCTGGATTTGGCTGGCGATTAAGTAACCGATCGTATCCTTCTGGATAACTAAAGGAAAAATAGTACTCCCGGCATAAAAAGACAAATCGGCATCTTTATCCAGGAACCGGCAGTCCCCTATTTTAATATAGTCATTCAGGCGTTCCCGGAAGATTGAAAATATTTTTTTCTCGTCAAGCGTCTTACAGATGTCCTTGGTTATGTTATAAAGCGCTATTGTCTCATTAACTGTCCCCTCAATATCCAGATTATCCTTCTTGAGCCTGGATTTTTCTTCAGAGAGTACCGCGTATTCGGACTCCAGATTTTTCAGGTGCTCCTCTTTTTTGAACAAAGATTCCCTCAACACCCTTTTTAAGGTCAGGGCAGCTAAAATAGCCAGTAGAATAAGCGCCCCTAGATATAACATACCCGGTTCCTTCCTTTTTGCTTGGCCTTATACATTGCCTTATCCGCCCGCTGGATTAATTCATCTTCCTCGGTAGCGTCAGCCGGAAAAGTAGCGACCCCTATGGATACGGTAATATGGCTTTCCTCGCGGCGTAATACTATCTTTTCCTCTTCTATCCTGCGGCGCAGCGTTTCCGCAACCCCCAGAGCGCTCTCCTTATCCAGGCCGGCAATAATGACGCAGAACTCCTCTCCTCCAAAACGACTGATAATTGGGTTAAAATTATTCAGAAAGCCAGTAATAATCTGGCTTACCTTTTTCAACACAATGTCGCCGGCGGTATGGCCGAATTTATCGTTATAATTTTTGAATAAATCGATATCCAGCATCAACAGGGATAAAGGCATCTTCTGCCGCGTGCACCTCTTGCACTCACCCTTGAGGCGTTCGGCAAAGTAACCTTTTGTATAGAGCGAAGTTAAGGCATCGTGTATGGCCAAATCCTGGGTTCTCTTAAAAAGCTCGCTATTTTCTAAAGCCACCCCCCCTAAGTCAGAAACAGAAACCAGGAACCTAAGGTCATCCTGGGAAAAAAAATACTTGGCCGTATTATCCAGCCTAATAATACCTAAAAATTTGTTTTCGCTGATAAATGGCGCTGCGATGAGCGAGGAAACAGACCGGGCATCCTGAAGCTTCAGTTTTTCGGGGTCAAAACGAAAATCATTCTTAATGTCTTCAACTAATAAAGGGCTGGTATGCCTTAATACCCATAAATCAAAAATATTCCCCTCTTTGGCTTTTATCACCAAGCCAGGATCCTCCCTCTTGGCTTTAAAAAGCACGAGCTTCTGAGTCTGGTTATCCACCAGGTATAACACACAGACTCCTTGATTATTTGCGATAAGCGAGAACGCTTCGGAGGCAAAAGCATCCGCCACCGCGTCCAAATCCAGGCTCTTATTTATTTCCTCAAGTATGCTCTTTAAGCTGCTGTAGCGCCTGTATTTTTCTTTCAGGGAAATATTATTTTTATGTTCTTTGGAATATTCTACGCTTAAGAGATTAAATCTTTCCTGGACCTCCTGGGCGCGTGAATCGAGAGAATAGTTTGCGGCGGAATTTTTTCTTAAGATGTAACAGGCAATAATAATATTGGCCAGATAGAATAGAAAAAGATATTTTAGATTGTGAGGCCTGATGAACTTGGAAAGATTTAAGGGAAAGATAAAATAAAGGAACAGGAATAAAATTACGCAGACAGTTACCCTTAAGGGGAAACTTTTCCCTAAAGAAGGATTGGCCATAGGAATATTTTTCGGCTAAACAATCGTATCTTCGCTGTCCTTATTAAAAAAATGGACCTTGCTCATATCGAACACAAGATCCATATCCTGGTTGATCTTGGGCCGGTCATGCGCGCCTACGCGGGCGATAAAAGTATGTTTACCGGTGTTTAAGTAAAGGTAAACTTCCGAACCCATAGGCTCGTAAACCTCGCAGTTGACTTTTACGATATTTCCCGGTGGGGCTTCGGAGACAAACAGTTTATCGTAAATATCTTCGGAGCGTATGCCAAAGATTACTTCCTTATCGACATAGGCATTCATCTTTTGGCGCATATCATCAACCAGCTTGACCTGGATCTTCCCTTCATCAAAATAGAGCCGTCCGTCTTTCTTGATAATTTTTCCCGTCATAAAATTCATCGGAGGAGAGCCAATAAAACCGGCTACAAATTTATTTTTAGGATGGTCGTAGACAGTAATCGGATCGGCAACCTGATTCAATATACCATCCTTCATCACCGCGATCCGGTCGCCCATAGTCATAGCTTCAATCTGGTCATGCGTAACATAAATTATGGTAGTCTGGAGCCGGATATGCAGCTTATGGATTTCGGTGCGCATCTGGACGCGCATCTTAGCGTCAAGGTTGCTTAAGGGTTCATCAAATAAAAAAACCATTGGTTTTCTCACAATCGCCCTTCCCACCGCTACACGCTGACGCTCACCACCGGAAAGTTCTTTGGGCCGGCGACGCAGCAATCTCTTTATGCCTAATATATCCGCGGCCTCGTTTACTCTCTGGGCGATCTCGCCTTTCGGCATGCGCCGCAGGCGCAAACCAAAGGACATATTTTCAAATACGGTCATATGCGGATAGAGGGCATAATTCTGGAAAACCATGGCGATATCTCTGTCTTTTGCCGGAACATCATTGACCTTCTTGTTGCCTATATAAATATCGCCTGAACTTATATCTTCAAGGCCGGCGATCATCCTGAGGGTCGTAGATTTTCCGCAGCCGGAAGGGCCGACCAGAACCATAAACTCCTTATTTTCAATACCTATATTTACATTATCTACCGCCTTCACATTACCCGCAAAAACCTTACAAACATTATTCAAGCTTACCTGTGCCATCTTTCTCCTTGTCCTGTTTGGTTTAGAATAGCTTAGTATGATTATATTAAATTTAACTCAAATAATCAAGTAATTGGCTTAAGGTGAGTTTTAAATTCTTACGTTGCACAATCATATCAATAAGCCCGTGCTCAAGTAAAAATTCCGAACGCTGGAATCCTGGCGGCAGTTTTTGCCTTATCGTCTGTTCAATTACCCTCGGTCCGGCAAATCCGATTAACGCGCGGGGTTCGGCAATGATAATATCGCCCACTCCGGCAAAAGAAGCCATAACTCCTCCCATAGTCGGATTAGTAAGTACGGAAATATACGCCAGGCCCGCGTTGTGGTGACGGCTTAAAGCCGCGCAGGTCTTGGACATCTGCATAAGGCTAAGCATCCCTTCATACATCCTTGCTCCGCCGCCTGAACCAGAAACGATAATCATGGGAAGTTTGTTTTTAATTGCCGTTTCAATAGCCCGGGTTATTTTTTCTCCTACTACTGAACCCATCGAGCCCATAATAAAACGCGAATCGGTAACCGCAATAACGGTCTTTTGGGCATCCAGCAGACCTTCACCCGACACAACCGCATCCTTCAGGCCTGTTATCTGCTGGTCTTGAGCAAGTTTATCTTTATAAGTCTTGGGCCCCTTAAAATCCAGAGGGTCTGCGGAGAGCATATCCGCGTCATATTCACGGAAAGTATCTTCGTCCAGAAGCATAGCTATCCTCTCGTAGGCACTCAGAGAAAAATGATATCCGCACTTGGGGCAAACCTTGAGGTTCTCTTCAATAGCTTTATTGTAAAGGGTTTCGGAACACTCTCCGCATTTAGTCCATAGGCCATCGGGCATCTCTTTCTTCTTTACTCTTACAATCGTATACTTTGGCTTACCGAAGAGCGCCATTTACTCTCCTCCCGCTCCATGCTTGTTAATCAACAAACCGGAAAGAACCTTAGGATAAAAATAGGTGGATTTCGGTGGCATTTTATTGCCACTCAAGGCTACCGCCATAATCTGCTCTATCTTTACCGGGTTTAAGAAAAAAGCGATACTTAAAGGGTCTTTATCCACCGACACGATGAATTCCTCCGCATTAGGGCTGTATTTAAGGCTATCTTTCTCCG
>JAQTPA010000010.1:24439-39457 GCA_028713155.1 Candidatus Omnitrophota bacterium
AAGGCTACCGCCATAATCTGCTCTATCTTTACCGGGTTTAAGAAAAAAGCGATACTTAAAGGGTCTTTATCCACCGACACGATGAATTCCTCCGCATTAGGGCTGTATTTAAGGCTATCTTTCTCCGACGCAGCATACCCCAGTATATCATTAAAAATAATCTGGTTCAAAATAGCCACGTCTAACGAACGGTATTCTTTAGGTTTATCGCTGAGCAGCTTATCCAGTATTTTAATATTTTTTAACCGCAATAAACGGTATTTTTTATCTTTATACATCCCCAGAAGATGTTCTGCGCGGCCGCCTTTTGCTATCAAAAAGAAAAAACGGGCTTTATCCTTAACTTCCTCAACATCAAAATAATTTTTTAACGCCGGAATGAGATTCTCTAAATTTATCTCCCTTTCCAACCTTAACAGACGGTGCAGGGGTAATATGGATAACCCGCGCTGGTCGGTATTAGTAAAATAGGCTAGGGTATAATTAAAACTTGACTCATCTGGAAGCTTATCTCCAAGCTTCTTCTTCATCTCATCTCTATAAACACAGGAGACTTCGTAACGATGGTGGCCATCCGCGATAAAAGCTTCTTCTTTCTGCATTCCTGACTGCAGCATATTCAGCGCTTCGGGAGAATCTATCCTCCATATCCTGTGGAGAGTTTCTTCATAATCCTTTACTTCCATGAATACCGGCTTATCCTTGGCATATTGCTCATATAAACGCTGGATAACCCGCTGGTTATCCTTAGAAATAATGAATACCGGACTTAAATTAGCGTTAACCCTGCGGATAAGGTTTAACCGGTCTTCCTTTGCCTCTATCCGCGTATGCTCGTGGCCGAATACCGGAGAATCCTTATCGCCCAGCCTTAAAAGCGCAATAAGCCCTAAACGGGTCTTCTTTTCTCCTTTGATGTTATACTGCTGGCTGTAAAAATATACCGCAGGCTTGGTATCCTGGACGAGAATTTTGTTTTTGAGCCAATTTTCAAACAGAAGGCCGGCCCGGGCGTATTTATCATCACCGGCTATATCTTTTCCTAAAAGTATACGGATATAATTATACGGGTTAAGGTTATGGTAATAATCCTGCTGAAGGGGCGAAATCACATCATACGGAGGGCAGGCTACGGCAGATAAGTCTTTAAGCTTCTCCTGGTTATAAAAAACCGCTTTGAAGGGTTTAATTTTTATCATTGCCTGTCAACGGGCATGCGGACAACTGCTGCATTCTGAGTTTTTAGCGGGGCAGGCTCCGGACTTCCCTTTAGCAGAGGTATTCTTGGGTGAAGATTTACGGTAATCCGTAGCATAGAACCCTGAACCTTTAAAGATTATACCCGAACCGCCTCCGATAAGCCTGCTGATTTTCTTATGGCATTTAGGGCATTTTTCAATGGGCTTATCGGTAATCTTTTGAAATATATCAAAAACCTTATTGCAATTTCTGCATTCGTATTCATAGGTCGGCATCAATTTCTCCTTAATTTTTAGCTAGAGGTTTTATTATTTTATCAGTAAAATTCCCCCTGTCAAATGACTTATGCCTAAAGGCGGCTAAACTCCTCCATGAGCCTGCGCTGTTCCGGTGTAAGCCTTTTGGGGATTTCTACGTTTACCCTGACTAATTCATCTCCTATGCCCCGGCCATGCAAATCCGGGATACCTTTAGTTTTAAGCCTGAAAATACTGCCTGCTTGAGTACCCGCGGGAATTTTCATATCCGCTCTACCTTTGAGCGTCGGGACGATAATATCTCCGCCTAACACAGCCTTACTCAAATTTATACCTACCTCGATTAAAATATCATTACCGTGCCTCTGAAAAACAGAATGCGGCATTGTTTCTATAATGACATATAAATCCCCTTTGGAGGCGGTTCCCACTTCCCCTTCACCGCGCACCCTTAAGTTAGAACCGGTATCTACCCCGGCGGGAATTTTCACTTTTATCTTACGGGTTATCTTGGTTCTGCCTTCGCCGCGGCATTCAAGGCAAGGGGATTGCATTACCGATCCCTCTCCCGAACAGCGGGAGCAGGTTTGCTGTATAAAAAAACCTCTTGAACCGACAACCGTATGCCCTGAACCTTTACATTGAGGACAGGTAGTTTTTCTTGTTCCGGGCCTGGCGCCTGTACCTGAACAAACAGGACAGGTTTCATAGCGCGGTACAGTAATTGTTTTTTCTGTACCCGTAGCTGCCTCTTCTAAAGTAATACTGACAGAAATTTGCAGGTCCCTTCCTCTGTTCCGCCGGCTGCCGGAAGCACGGCCGGATCTGCCGCCAAAGAAATCATAGCCTAAATCACTGAATATCTCATCAAACAACCCTCCGCCCAGGCCGAAATCACCAAGGTCCCGGAAAACGCTGCTAAAATCCGCTCCCTTAAAAATATCTTCCTGCGCGTATTTCTGGTCTATCCCGGAATGTCCGTACTGGTCATACAGGGCGCGTTTTTGCGAATCGGATAAAACAGCATAGGATTCAGAGATCTCCTTGAATTTTTCTTCTGCCTCTTTTTTCTGCTCATGCGGCACCCGGTCAGGATGGAATTTTAAGGCTAGTTCACGATAGGCCTTTTTTACTTCATCCAGACTGGCATTCTTATGCACGCCCAATATTTCATAATAGTCACGTTTAGCAGCCGCCATTATTTTTTATCGCCGTCTTCTTCCTTAAAATCCGCGTCAATAATATCTTCTTTTTTGCCTTCCTTGGGCTCTTCGGAAGCCTGTCCCTGGCTGGCATCCGCGCCGCCGCCCGGCGATTGCTGCGATTGCTCTTTACTTGCGGCCTGCTTATAAATCTCTTCTGCCAATTTATGCGAAGCACGGCCTAAATCTTCCATCCCTTTCTTAATTCTCTCCACATTTTTATCTTTTATAGCAGATTTTAAATCATTGGCCTTGGCCTCTATATCCGCGCGTTCCCCTTGAGATACCTTATCGCCATAATCTTTTAACGATTTCTCGGTGGCATAAACAAGATTATCTGCCTGATTAATAGTTTCTATCTCTTCCTTCTTCTTGATGTCATCCGCAGCAAACCTCTCCGCGTCTTTGACCATTTTATCAATCTCTTCTTTAGACAATTTCTTGGGCGCGGTAATACGGATAGACTGTTCCTTGCCCGTGCCTAAGTCTTTGGCGGAAACATGCACAATGCCATCGCGGTCAATATCAAACTTTACCTCAATCTGCGGAACGCCGCGCGGCGCGCTAGGAATGCCCACCAGGTCAAACCTTCCCAACTCCACGTTATCGTTAGCCAAGGGCCGCTCGCCCTGCAGGACGCGGATAGTTACCGCGGTCTGATTATCGGCAGCAGTAGAAAATACCTGGCTTTTTTGCGTGGGGATAGAAGCGTTTCTTTCAATTAATTTTGTATTTACTCCTCCCAATGTTTCTATACCTAAAGATAGCGGAGTCACATCAAGCAACAGGACATCCTTGACATCGCCCTTGATAATCGCGGCCTGAACTGCGGCACCCAAAGCCACGCATTCCATAGGATCAACCCCGCGCTCAATCTTCTTACCTACATAATCCTCTACAAATTTTTGCACTATCGGCATACGCGTAGGGCCGCCGACCATAATAATCCGGTCTATCTCTTTAGCGCTTAACTTCGCATCACCCAACGCCTGCTCCATCGGATGTTTGCAGCGTTCAATTATCGGTAAAACAAGGTCTTCTAATTTTGCCCGGGTTATGGACATGGTTAAATGCTTGGGGCCTTGAGCATCCGCGGTAATAAACGGCAGATTTATATCTGTGCTCACTGTTGAAGATAATTCAATCTTGGCCTTTTCCGCGGCTTCGCGCACCCTTTGCACCGCCATCTTATCATTCATAAGGTCAATCCCTGTTTCTCGCTTAAATTGCCCGGCAATATACTCAAGCAATACCTTATCCATATCCGTGCCGCCTAACTGCGTATCCCCGGAAGTTGATTGCACATGAAATACGCCCTGCTCCATCTCCATTATGGTTACGTCCAGAGTCCCGCCTCCCAAATCAAAAACCATGATCTTCTGGGCCTTCTGGGCTTTCTCTAAACCATAAGCAAGGCAGGCAGCCGTAGGTTCATTAATAATCCGCAGGACTTTCAATCCGGCGATTTCTCCCGCATCTTTGGTTGCCTGGCGCTGATTATCGTCAAAATAAGCCGGACAGGTAATCACTACCTCTTCGACCTTGTCTCCCAGGTAGGCTTCGGCGTCCTGTTTAATCTTCTGCAAAATAAATGCCGATATCTGCTGCGGCGTATATTCTTTGCCGAAAACTTTAAATTTAAAGTCCGTACCCATTTTGCGTTTAGCTGCCTGGACCGTACCTTCGGCATTAATCGCTGCCTGGCGCCTTGCCGGTTCACCGACCAGACGCTGGCCATCCTTGGTAAAAGCAACGTAAGAAGGAAAGGCCTTGCCCGAAGCAACGCCCGCGCCTTCAGCCGAAGGAATTATAACTGGCCTGCCGCCTTCCATGACCGCTGCCGCTGAATTTGATGTTCCTAAGTCAATACCGATAACTTTAGCCATAGTTAACCTCCTGTTTTTTTAGAAACTTTCACTTTCGCTGTTCTGATTACCCTCTCATTCAACAAATAGCCCTTCTGCAGTTCCTCTACTATCGTATGTTCAGGCAAATCCTTATCCTCAATTTGCAGCAATGCTTCATGATAGTGCGGGTCAAATATTTTTCCTTCCGCCTCAATGGGTTTTAAGCCGTACTCCTTAAGCATTTCATAAAGGTGGGCCAGGATCATTTCCACGCCTTTAAGAAACGCCGTTAAGTCTTCTTTATGTGTTTCAGCCAGGCTCACGCTACGCCCTAAATCATCCAAAACATTTAATAGCTCCAGTATAATCCCCTCATTCGCAAACTTTACAAAATCCTGTTTTTCCTTTTCCAGGCGCTTGCGCGTATTCTCAAAGTCCGCCTGTAAACGTAAGGCCTTATCCGAAAACTCTTTTACCTTATCCGCATCTTCTTTTAGTTTCAAGTATTCGGATTCTTTCAAAGATACTATCTTCTCTTCTTTATTATTTTCCTTATGTTCACTCATTGTTCGATATTCTCCAATGCCTCACTTAACACCTCTGAGATATACTCCAGCGCCGGTATAATATGGCTGTATTCCATGCGCACCGGGCCTAAGACCGCCAGGCGGCCTTGCGGTTTATTTTTACGGCGGTAGCTTGAAACGACCAGGGAACAATTCTCCATCTCCGGCCTGCCTAATTCATGGCCGATATAAACTTTTACCCGATCATTAAAATCACGGTTGATGATCTCTAAAAGATTCCGTTTATCCTCGATAAGTTCGATAAGAAGCTTGATCTTCTGGGAATCCTTAAACTCCGGCTGGTCTAAGATACGGCTTAGCCCCTTATAAAACATTTTGTCCTGCCATCCCAGGAAAGAAACTATTCCCGCATAATGCGTAATCTGGGAGATTAGCCCGGATGTCTCTTCTAAGGCGTCTTCCAGGCGCCGGATTTCCTTTTTAAATTCCCGGATAATATTGTTCTTCTCTCCTTCCAGGAGGCTCATCTGTAAAACAAGAAAGTCAACGTAATAGCGATAGCCTTTATCCGTGGGAATCCTGCCTCCGGAAGTGTGGTGGTGCGTAAGGTAACCTGTATCTTCAAGCTCCGCGAAGATGTTCCTTATTGTGGCCGGGCTTAAATCAAAATACTCTGCGATATCCTCAGAGGCGACAGGGTTGGCTTGCCGGATATGCTTATCTATCGTTGCGCTTAAAACTGCCCGCCTTCTTGAATCATGATCAACATTCTTTACCATCTAAATCGTTCCCCAAATGCTTAAAGTGTCTTAAGGCTAAAGGATAATTTTAACATAATTTATTACTTTGTAAAGGTCAAACTTTAGCGCTTGGATAGGAAGAGTGCTAACTAAAAACTAAAAAAAATTACTCCTCTTCTTTTCCGATGATTATTTTTATACCATGGATATTTACATGCCTGTCTTCCATAAGGTAGTGGACATATTCCAGTCTTCTAATGTCTTTAAGCGAATAGAGCCTGCTTTTTTTCCCGATCCTTTTCGGGCGTACTATACCAGCCTTGTCCAGTTGACGCAGGGTCCAGACAGGCAAACTTACCAGCCTGCTTGCCACGCTTATAACATAAACCGGTTCATCCTGACTGATTTGAATATCAAACAGAGGCATGCTTTCTCCTTAGCCTTCAGCCTATCTTCACCTTGAAAATATAACATATATTGATTATTTTGTCAAGTATATTTAATAATTTTTATTAAGTATTCTAACAGAGCTATCCTATCTCTTTTCTTTGCAGTAAGTTATGATAAAGTATTTTTGGCAAATTAACTTTCACTTTTATACCTTCTTGCAGGTATTTTATAGCTTTAATTTTCCCCTGGCGGTAGAATAAATCTATAAGATCCATCCGGCTATGGGGAATTAAAACTTCTACCTGGATCATTCTTCCCGAAAAACTTTTCCCTATTTTTTCAAGTAAGGCATCCAGGTTTGTTTTTAGCTTAGCTGATACAGTTACGCATTCCGGAAAATCTTCTTTCAATCTTTCCAGCCACATCTGATCATCCAGCAGGTCGATTTTATTTAAGGCGGTAATTACGGGCTTGTCTTCTATCCCCAATTCTTTTAACACCGCGAATACCGCCTTATTATACTCGTAAACATAGGGATGACTGGCATCTAAGACATGGATTAAAAGATCCGCCTGGACCACTTCCTCCAAGGTGGCTTTGAACGCTTCGATAAGCTGATGCGGCAGGTCGCGTAAAAATCCTACGGTATCGGATATAACCACATTCTCGCCGTTAGGCAACTGGATATTTTTAGATAAAGGGTCCAGCGTAGTAAAAGGGCTCTCTGACACAACCTGCCCGGCATTAGTAAGAGAATTAAGGAGTGTGGACTTTCCTGCGCTGGTATAACCGACCAGGGCAATAATAGGAAGGGCATTTTCTTTTCTCCTTTTACGCATAACCTGGCGGTGCAGCATCAACCCTTTTAAATCAACTTTTAAGCTATCTATCCTTTTTCTGATCCGTCTCCTATCCACCTCCAGCTTTTGTTCTCCCGGGCCGCGCGTGCCGATACCGCCGCCTAAACGCGAAAGAATGATACCTTTACCCGTAAGCCTGGGCAAAAGATACTCTAACTGGGCAAGCTCAACCTGAAGTTTACCTTCGGGACTCTTGGCGCGCCGGGCGAATATATCCAGGATTAGCTGCGTACGGTCAATAGTCTTTTTAGCAATTACTCCTTCCAGATTACGCTGCTGGGTACCGGATAGTTCGCCGCTAAAAATAATGGTATCTGTGTTTTCTTCCTGGGCAATTAAATTTAGTTCTTCAGCCTTGCCTTTTCCGATAAAAAGATCCGGCGTAGGCTTATCACAAAAACAAGTAATATTATCCACTACCTCTACTGCGCAGGCAGAAGCCAACTCCTCTAATTCAGCCGCGGAATCTTCCAGCCGCCACTCTCCCTTGTCCTTCTTGAATCCTAGAGTAACTAATAAAGCTCTTTCCATAATCTCCCTGCTACTTTAGCCGAAGCATCTTTACCTTGAATATTAAACCATTGTATACGCTTATCTTTCCTGAACCAGGTCAGCTGCCTCTTGGCGTAATGCCGGCTGTTACGTTTTATCAGGCGCTTGGCTTCGGCTAAATCATACTTGCCTTCAAAATATCCTGCCAGCTCATTTAGGCCGATGGCATAACGGCTGGTCTTACTTAATTTTTTCTTAAGCAGCCGCCTGGCTTCCTTAAGCAGGCCGGCCCTAAACATCTTATCTACGCGGCCGTCAATTCTTTTATAAAGAGCGCTCCTTTCCATATTCAAACAAAAAATCTTTATATCATAATTTTTGCTTAAACCCTCTCTCTCCTTCTGCAGGCCGGAGATAGGTTTTCCGGTAGCCTCAAAAACCTCTAAAGCCCGGATGGTACGCTTAATATCATTAGGATGGATATTCTCGGCTGCCTTGTGGTCAAGACGCTTTAGCTTTTTATATAAATAATCCCGGCCATATTTCTCAAGCTGCCGGTAAAGTTTTTTACGCAACGCCGGGTTTTGCGCCCTGGCCTTAAAAATACCGTCAATAAGAATAGAAACATACAACCCTGTCCCTCCGCAAAAAAGCGGGGTCTTGCCTTTTCGAATGATCTCTCTTATTTTCCTAAGGGCTTCCTGCCGGTATTTAGAAACATTATACTCCTCTTTCGGCAGCACCATGCCGATAAGGTGATGCTTTATCTTTTTTCTTAAAAAGGCCTGGGGTTTGGAAGTGATTATATCCATGCCTTTATAGATTTGCATGGAATCGCAGGAGATGATTTCAGCGTTAATTTTCCTGGCCAGTTCAACAGCAATCCGGGTTTTACCTACTGCGGTTGGACCGACAAGGAAGACTACTCTATTTAAGGGCATATTTTAGTGGGATAGCCCTGGATTTTAAGTTTTTTATCCAGTTCTTCTGCTTCCGGTAGGAAACTTAACCTTCCTACCTTCACCCGGTAGTTTTTTGAGCCGGCCAGGCCTGGCGATTCTTCGATATACGCGGGGTAACCGTTGCTTAGCAATTTTTGGTTCAAATTAGCCGCATTTACGGGATTAGAGAACGAACCTACCTGGACAGAATAATAAAAATCAGAATTATTTTTTTCAACCGGCCAGATATCCCGGTTCTGCTTGACTTCCGGGTTTAAAGGATAGTCCTCTTTTAATTTAGCTAAATAATCCTTACCCTGATTTAGATCGCCTTTTTTAAAACCAATCTCGCTCAAGCGGTAAAAAAGTTGGGCTTTGAACTTGGTATTCGGATTGCTCTTAAGCAGTTCCTGATAAGACTCTTCGGCCCTGGCCAGGTCATTCCTTAAAAGACAGGAATCACCCAAGCCCAGCCTGGCTTCTTCTTTAAACCTGGAACCGCTGAATTCTTTAATAATAACCTCGAAGATATCCGAAGAACGCAGATAATTCCCGTTTTTTAAATAACCCAGCCCCAAAAGATAATACAATTCATCTGAATGCGAATCCTTGGCAATAAGTTTCTCCCCCTCATTTATGGCTACCCTGTAATCGCCTCTTATAAGATTGGCCTTGAGATTATCCAAATTTAAGGCATAACAAGCAGAGGTAAAAATAAAAAGTAAAAGAGCGAAACAACAGTTCAAAACGCAAAGTTTCTTTATTTTATTCAGGTTTCTCATATTCTCGCCTTTTTACTTTATTGGATATTTCTTTTTGCATCTCTAAAATCAACCGGTGCCTTCCTTCTTTTTCTTCTTTTGGCACTGTATCCGCCATCCTAGAAGCTTCGGTATGCGGCCGCGGAGAATATTTGAATATATAAGCAGCATTAAAACGGACAGCCTTGACTAAATCATAAGTACCCTTGAAGTCCTTTTCGCTTTCCGTAGGAAACCCCACGATTATATCAGCGGTCAAGGCGCCTGCCTTTACAATTTTACGATAATTATCCGCTAAATCCAAATAAAACTTTCTTGAATAACCGCGATTCATCAGCTTTAGGATCCTGTCTGAACCGGATTGCGCCGGAAGATGCAGGTATTTTTTCAGCTTTCCCGCATCATTCATCGCTTTGAATAAATCAACAGAAGTATCCCTGGGATGGGAAGTAACAAAACTAAATTCCTCCAGCCCCTCAATTGCGTCAACCAACCTTAAAAGCCTGACAAAATCCAGAGTATCATACTTATAAGCATTTACGTTCTGGCCAAGAAGAGTAAACCGGGTTATTCCTTTTTCTAAGGCCCCCTGTATCTCTTTCAGGATATCTTCATAATTACGGTTATGTAAATGGCCCCTTACGTAAGGCACCACGCAATAGGAACAGAAATTAGAACAGCCCTCGGAGATTACTACAAAGGCGTGGTTTTTGTCTTCGTAAAAATTAGTGTGGTAAATCTTTTCCGGCCTGGCCAGGCTATCTATCTCAAATATTTTTCTTTCAAAGATGGCTTTATCGTTACTGAGTTTGGTAATAATGCCCGGAATTTTTTCAATATCAGCCGGCCCGACTACAAAGCTGACATTAGGCGAACGCTCAAAAATATCCTGCCCGTAATTTTGGGCCATGCAGCCCACTACACCGATAATCTTGCCCTTCTTAAATCTGCCTGCCTCGCTCCAAACCTTATCCTCGGCATGCTGGCGTACCGAACAGGTATTAAAGATAACAATATCTGCCTTGGCCGAATCATCCGTAATCCTGTAGCCTGCCTCTGCCATTAACCCGCAGATTACCTCCGAATCTCGCTTATTCATCTGACAACCGTAAGTCTTAAGGTAAAAAAGAGAACCTTTAGGCTCCACAGTTAGTATTTTTTGTTTTCTCATGAGTTAAAATGTTCCTCTTATTTTTCCTAGGCAATAATATTAATCTTTTGGCCGCTAAATTCCACGTAATCTCCCGGACGAAGCTTGCGGCGAACGCGTGATTCAACAAGCCCATTGACCTTAACCGAACCTGCCTGTATCTGCTGTTTGGCTTGAGCCCCTCCCATAACAAGCTCCAGGACCTTTAACATATTATCCAACTCGATAAACCCGGCCTTTAGTTTAAATTCCATTTTTTAAACCCCTAAATCATACACTGCTTTTTATAATTCTGCTATATGAATTTAATCTTCCTGGCGGCAAAAAATACCATGCGTAAAAGAAGCCAGCCATGCCGCCACCTGCGGATATTAGTCTTGCCGTATTGACGCTCGTAGTAGCGTACCGGCATATCCACTATTTTAAGATTTAAAGCTGCTGCGCCGAAAATAAGGTCATAATCCCCGAATGGGTCAAAATCTCCAAAATACCTGCGGTTCTCCGCTATCTTAAGGTAGTCTTTACGCCAGAGTGCTTTTGTCCCGCAGAGGGTATCTTTAATCTGCTGGCCGATGAGCCAGGAAAAAACAATACTGAAAAATTTATTGGCTAATAAATTTAAAAAACGCATAGCTTTCTGCTGCCACGGATAAACCAGGCGGACACCGTTCACAAACTCAGCCCTACCGGTACAGAGGCATGCATAGAATCTCCCTAAGTCTTCCGGGCTAACCGTCAGGTCAGCATCTAAAATCACCAAGATATCACCATTGGCGTGGGTAAAACCAAGGCGCACTGCCTCGCCCTTGCCTGTCCCTTCCTGTTTAAACAATTTACACCTTAAAGCCGGATAATCCGCAATGTATTTACGGATAACTTCAAAACTATTATCTGTAGAATGCCCTTCTACAAAAATAAGCTCTGTTTCCTTTCCTGTTTCTTTCTGCATCCGTTCAAATATCTGCGCAATATTTCCGGATTCGTTTCGCACAGGGATAATCACCGAAACAGACGGCTGCCTAACGGCAGGCAGATTTCGCGGCTTTGGCCGCGCTATGATAAAATTGGTCAGGGCCATAATACTAAATGGCCAAAACTTTACCAGAAAACGGTTAGCAAACCCTTCCAACCCAGGGACTGGCAAAGGACATAAAATCTCAGCCCAGGAACGGATAACCTCAAAATCAGTAAGATAGAATAAGTTCGTTATATCCTCCCGAGTCAACCAATTTTGGGGAAGCAGGGGCTGGGCTACCTTTAAATTTTGGGCTAGCTGCAGCGGTTTCATCCAAAGATTACTATAAAAATTACAAATAACCCGCGTTTGAGGCGTGGAAACTAAATGTAATTTCTCAAAAACGCTCTGGACATCCCACAGATCATTGACCAGGTCAGAAAGAATAATTACGTCAAACTGTGCGTTAATACTGAGTTCCTGCGCATCCGCCTGTATAAATTGGAGCTCCGGATGGCGCTCTTGCGCCTGGCGAACCATCTTTTCGGAAAAATCCACTCCTACGCCAAGGCTTGGCTTTAATGCACTTAATAGGTCTCCGTAGCCGCAACCAATTTCTAAGACACGCTGATTAGGCCTAACGCTAAACCTGTATATTTCTGCCAAGCGGCGATGATAATGTCCTCCCCACCCGCTTTGCTTATCCCGGGAACGACTAAGCCCGTCCCAATGGGCGATACGCGCCTGCTTAAAATCAATATAGGAAAAATTCCCTAAAGGCTGACCTTCCATTTTTCTCCTATTTGCAAACAGATAAAAAATAAAACTAGTGTTACCAGTTGCAGCGGCAACCTATCTACGGAATTAAAGATTTGTAATTCTAAATCCGCCAGGCTTATCGGCCAGATAATATAGATAATAAAATAAAAAGCCAGCTGAAAAATAACGATTAATAATAAAAACCAGGCCAGTTTTTCCCGGGGCCTTACCAAAAACCATACCAGGGCTATAATAAAACCTATCCAGAAGATATTCCACCTTCCTATATCCAAGCCGTACCTTATCCAGATCTCTACAGCCATAGGCAGCCGCTGCTTTACTAAATCCAGTAAATTCCAGTACGGGCTCTGAAAATAAGTAACTCCCAATTTAAAGTAAGCCTTAAATAATACCCAGGGTAAATAAATCAATGCCGGTACAAATACAATTACGGAGAGAAACTTTTTTTTATTAATGCCCGGCTTAAACAACAGGCAAATGAACAGACAGCTCAAAACTAAAGCCGCCCAAAAACTAAACCCCTCATTCTTTACCCACATCCCCAGCCCTATAAAAAAAGTGCCAAGCCTAAGGTAAAAATTATCTTTTTCTTTCAAATACCTCCAAATATACAGGACGCCTGCGGTTATGTAGAAAACAAGCGGCACATCCATATAAGCGGTGGAAGCCATATTGACCAAGCTGGGAATGGTAGCCAAAACCAGGCAACCGCCTAGGGCGAATTCAACTTTGAATCGCCTCTTGAGCTGATAATAAAATAAAATGACGGTGGCTGCGTAGAAAAAAGAGCAAAAAAGCTTTATCAAAGGTTCATGTATCCGCCCTAGAAAGAAATAAACATACGTTTCGGCAAACGGCATGAGCACCGGATAGTCAGGGTGGGCAAATCCGGGAAATCCGACGCAGAATTGCACGGGAAAAGCCCTTTCCTGAAAAAATATCTTAGCCTTAAAGCCCCAACTGGCCCAAGCGTCCCAATTCAAGGCACTAAAAGGAAGGCTGGATGCCTTGAGGAATACATAAACTATTTCCCAGGAGATTATAGCGAGTAACAATACCGCTAAGGGCGAATAGGAGATTCTTTGTTTATACCAGGGCGCAGCGCAGCAACAGAAAAAACCTTTTTTTGCTTTTAGGGCCGCAAAGATAATAAAAACGAACTGAAAAGATAAAAAATAGCTTAAGCCAAGCGGCTGTTTAAAAAGCGCCAATAAAAAAGCTTCCAGGCCTACGAACCCTACGCCCATCCCAAAAGAAAGGCACAAAATTTCTCCTAACGGCAGTTCTTTTTTAGGGCCGGTAAATAATTTTAATACGGCGTATCCCGTAACTACTATGCTTAAAACAGCTAATATAAATTTAAATAAAAGCATCTTCGGATAGCTAAAGGTAATTAAGCCTTAAGTCCTTGGAATCAGTATCAAATATTATAATATATCCGGGTTTATAAATTACACCTTGCCCCCGCAATATCTTCCGGGGATAAAGAAAATAGGATAACCTGCCCACAAAATATTCTTTGAGAAACCAATCCGGAGTCCTAAAATCAGGCTCTCGCGGAACAGCCTTAAATACTACAGTTTCCTCCGGTCCTACTTCCGTTGCGCATTGCTTTACAAAATCATAAAAATCACCGTCAATAAGCTTATGCCTTTCTTCCAGGCTTAAAGAATAAACAGGAAGTAAAAAGGTAACTGTTTTCTGTATCTGGCGCATTACCGACCCAAATGCCAGAATGCACCAAATGCCAAAGATCATAATTATCAGTCTCTTTTCTACAGCCATAATTTTTATTTTTCTAGAGCCGCCCTACAGCTTCAAATTACGCAATCTTAAAGCATTCCCAATCACTGAAACCGAACTCAAGCTCATTGCAGTTGCAGCGATCATCGGGTTTAAGACCAGCCCGAAAACCGGATAGAGCGCTCCGGCCGCAATAGGAACGCCAAGGGCATTGTAGAAGAAGGCCAAAAAAAGGTTTTGCCGGATATTCCGCATTACGCCCCGGCTAAGGCGTAGGGCCTTAACAATTCCATTCAGGTCGCCTTTAACCAAAGTAATCCCCGCGCTTTCAATCGCTACATCCGTTCCCGTGCCCATAGCTACGCCGACCTGGGCTTGGGCTAATGCCGGAGCGTCATTTATTCCGTCCCCGGCTACCATCACTCTTGCTCCCCGGTTTTTCAGCTCTTTTACCATCTCCTGTTTATCTTTCGGCTCAAGCCCCGCATAAACCTCATTTATGCCTGATTCCTGCGCAATAGCTTGCGCTGTCTTTTCATTATCACCGGTCAGCATAATTATTTTTAAGCCCATTTTATGTAATGCGCGGATTGCGCCAGGCGTTGTTTTTTTAATGGGGTCGGCAATCCCGATTATGCCCGCTACCTGCCGCTCAACAGCTATCCAGGTAACGGTCTTGGCATCTTCCTGAAGTTCAAGGGATTTTTTATCCAATTCCTCCGGTAATTTTATCCCCGCATCCTGGATAAATTTCTGTTTTCCCAGTAAAACTTCTTTTCCGTTTACCTTAGCCTTCAGGCCCGCTCCTGCCAGCGATTGAAAATCCTTAACCCCAGCCAACTCACCCCCCTGTTCTTTTACATAATTAACTACTGCGCGGGATAAAGGATGTTCGCTGTTCTGCCCGATAGCAGCTGCTATGTTCAATAAAGCCTGCTTATCCCAATTTTTTGCTGTTATAACGGCGGTTATTTGCGGCAAACCCACTGTCAAAGTCCCGGTTTTGTCTATAAGTAGATGCGTGACTTTTTCGGCTTTTTCTATAGCCTCGGCATTTTTAACCAAAATACCTGACTGCGCAGCCTTACCAACTCCAACCATTACTGACATTGGCGTTGCCAAGCCCAAAGCGCAGGGGCAAGCAATAATTAAAACCGATATGGCACTGACTAA
>JAQTPA010000011.1:0-31548 GCA_028713155.1 Candidatus Omnitrophota bacterium
CTCTTTATTAATCTGCCACCGCGCTACGCCCCGGCGCTCTTCCATTTTGCCCTCCTTGCTCTAACCTGCTGAGACAAGCCAACTTAACAATATTATCCTGCTATTTGCCAAAATGTCCAATAAATAAATTAATTTTCCAGTAGCTGCCCATAAGTTATCTTGGCAACGGAACAATAAATAATTTCATCCCGGAATAATAATATGTCCGGGGGTAATCTTGTATAGTATGGATAACTCCTAATGATTTAAGAGACTCTACATCTCCTATATTTACGCTAGCACCAACAGCCTCTACTTCGTTAAGGTTAAACCTGCAACCACCCTTTTTCCGTAAGACCGCCGCTATAGCTTGATGCAAAACCCGTAAGCTCTCTTCGTGAGGGATCGTCAATAAAATCCGCGCGTAATCATTATTAATAATAAACTGTAGCTTACCCCTTAAGTCTCGTATCCACAAATGGTTAATTCCGTCAATATAAGTCCTGTCGCTGGCCTCGGCCATGGCTATATTCTCATCTGCCTGCCTGAGCATTTTTTCAATCCCTGATTTATCTTCGTTAGAGATAATGAAGCCATTCACCCAGCCTAACTCTGCCTTGATTAAAGACTCTTCCGCCAAAAATAAGGATATGCCCGCCCGCAGGTTAAAACCTCGGGATAAATATCTGCTTAATTCTAACCCGCTTGCTTTTATCCCGGCAATATTTTCAGCGGATAGGGCAATACTCAGTTTTTCTTGGGCTTTTGCGTATCTGCCGCTGCTTAATAAAGCATTGGCCAGGATTATGTAACTTATCCCTTCCCAGATAGAAACATTCCAATCTTTTAGCGACATTTTGCGGGTCAAAAATTTGCGGACGGTATCTTCTATTTCTTGAACCAAAGAGATACCGGCGACATAAAACTTATTCTCTTTCTCTAATATCATATCCAGGCGGATTATTTTATTCAAAAGCTGCAAGACATGATTGCTCACTCCGTCGGCGGATTCAACTGCGCGGTACAAATCCGCCAGACAATTCGCAAAATCTTTTTTATCATAGTATAAAACTGAACGGATATAATACGCAGCTGAAGAAAACTGCTTAGCCTGGATTATTTCATCTATATTTCTGAAAGTCTCTTCCCGGAGAGAACCTGCTTCCTGGATAATTTTAATATAAGCAGTTATGGCATCTGCATCGTGAGGGTAACGCAATAAAATCTTCCTTAGGCAATTCAATGCGCCCAAATAATCCTTATCTTTCATCGCTAAATTAACAATCTGGAACAAGGTCTCCTTGTAACTATCCACCGGCGAACTGGAACGGCTTGAAGAAACGATAGAAGTAACCGAAAGCAATCCGGATGATTTAATTTTAAGGAAACGGTTCTTACTGCGTTCTCCATTCCATGCTCCTTTAAGGTAAGCTCCGCCTGCCAACTGTTCATATTCAGGGAAAATATCGGAAAAGTAATCAATGAGGCTACTCAGGCCTTCCCTAGCCTTATCTTCATCAATAACCAGATAACCTTCTGGCTTAAGTAATACTTTGGCCTTTAAAAGCCAATCTCCGGGATTTCCTTGAGGGATACCGCCAATCAAATCAACGAATGTAATGAGGTCAAAACTTTCTGGTTCTAAATTATTGACTTTTATGTCCAAAGAACCTATCTCACCCTGAATAAATTCTATGCGCAATTTTTCCCTTGACCCTTTTAAAAGTGCATTTATTGTATGCGCATCATCCCGCACAATATTTAGACGTGCTATATCTTTATTTACAAAAACTACCTGTTTATCTACCATAGCCGATAATAACGGTAAATATCTTAACCCCATACCTACCACCATAATTTTTTCAATGGGATAGTTTAAAATCTCCTGTAACAATACCCTTGAGTATACTAAATCATAATCTCCGCTAAATTTACACTCTCGTAATAATGAATACGCCTTACCTAAAGTAAAATTGGCTTGAGTTGATTTAAAATTTTTATTATATAACGGCGAGGAGGCGACAGAACCATAAGTCCTCACCAGCGCCCCCACCGGCAAACTCCCGCATCCTGTATATTCTGTCATAATATAAGTTTCCGTATAGGGATGAGGAATTGTACTGGTTATTTTAAATCCTAAATTCAATCCATTATCCGGAATTGCCTTCTGCGGCTCTTGGTGGTAAGGGAAAAATAGCGGAATTATTTTATCTTCATCTGGCCTGCCAGCTTTAACCGGGGAACTGGAAGAACCCGGGGCAAGACTATCTTTTAGCAAAGTCCTCCAGGTTTCTACGGCCTCTATAAACTGCCTTATAGAAAATACCCCACTTAACCCCAAAAGATTGCTGATGAACTTTCCACTTTGTTCAAAAGGCTCATCCATAACAATTATGAGCCGACTATCAAGATTTATATACCCTGCAAAAAATCTGATTATTTTAATGTACTCCTGGATAAGGACAAAATTAAAATTTTTAATCTGTTCTATAGTTAACTCATATCTTGTCGTTAGGCCCAAGATTCGCCTTAAAAATTCAAACTCCGAAAGAGGAACGTCTAGCCTTAGGGATTTATGCTGGAATACGCCGCGTACTAAACTCAGCGTTTCAGAAGCAGTCCCATAACCAGAATGGTAACCTCCGGTAATCACAAAAGCGGGCTCTGCGTCGCTTAATAAAATCATAAACGCAACATACTTTTTGTCTGAAGCGAGCGCTGCGGTATTTAATTTCTCTACGGTTTCTTTGGCGTTTAGCGGGGAACTGGAACGGTTCCGGGCCCTAGCTAATTCCTTAAAAAGCTCATTTCCTAAAACATCATAAGCAACCAGCAACCTTAGAGCGCCTTTATGGACCTCTTCCAAAACTCCCGGTTCGTTCAACCTTATAAACTTCAAGTAAAAATCGTAGGCTAATTTTGGATCCTTATGCGCCAATTCCAAAGCCGCCCTGCTAGCCCCAGTGACATTTCTAAACCTAAGATAAAAAATAGCCTTTCGGTAAAGTTGCTGATTAGGATCATTTTTTACCGGCGAACTGCCCGTCTTAAGGCAATTCTTTTCCCAGAGAGAGCGCGCTGCCTTGACGATATTGCTTATGTCCTTTGATGTAATGACCTCAACGTATTGTTTAATCTCATGTACCCTGGCTTCATCAAGGCTGTTTTGTGGGTGCAATACTCTATCGGTATCTGTCTGCATTAAAATTATTAGGCTGGATTTTAATTGCTTTGCTTCTCTGGCTAATTGATAACCGTCCATCCCAGGCATATTCAAATCTGTAACTAGTATATCAAAATCCTGCCGTCTAAGCTTTTCCAGGGCAGTGATGCCGTCTCCGGCTCTATCGACCACGGCTCCGTTAATCTTTGACAGAAAATGAACTAACATTTCAGCTATGTCATTATCGTCCTCGGCTACCAAAATACGCGGGCTGCCCATTACCGGAGAGCTGGAAATTATCGGCGAATAAATCCCCTGTTTTAAATCCGCTTCCAGGCGGCCGATAGTTTCTTCTTTCCACTTTTCCTTATCCGGAGTAAGTAACCCCCTATAAAAATAACCGGTTATACTCGTCCCTCTCCTGCGATCATTTTCAATCTTAAATACAGAGTGGCACCTAGGGTGCAGAATAAATGGTACCTTAGCTATTATTGAACTCTCGTAGGGTTGAGAGATAACCGTTAAATCGGCTTCCCTTCCTGCTGCTACGGTAAGCCCCTTGCCTTCTCGGCCGTTTTTCCCCAAACTTTTCTTCCATTTTATTACTTTATCGGTTTTCACCGGCCGCCCTTTTCTATCGCAAAAACCTCTTCCATTGTCGTTTACTGAAATTATCCACATATCCTTGGTAAAATACACTACTACCAAGGCCAATCCATCTCTCACATGCCAGTTCAAATTTTCCAGGGTACAGGCCAAAAAGCACAAAATATTGCTATACAGTGGAGTAACGGAGATAAACCTGATAAATGGTTTTATTTCGCTATATAAACTATCATAATTATCATGCTTCCGGCATTTATAATCTATTAACGCATTATCCTCCCGCATATCAGAACCGGCAAAAAGAAGAATAAGTGCCTGGCGGCGAATTTCCTCTATAAAACGGAAAAGCTCCCCTCCAAGCTCCGAACCCCGGCACATTACTGAAATTGTTTTTTGAAGGAGATTATTTAAAGGTGAGCTTGCCGTAGAAGAAAGGCTGCTGCCGGTATCCTGCCCCGGAACTTCGCTGTCCAATAGCATCCGAATAACCTCATTGTCTATTTCTGTAACCGGCTCGATCATTGCGGAGAAGAATCCGTCAATAACCTGCAGGGATAAAGAATCTAAATCTACCTCCGCACTGTTAAAGTATCCCTTAAAGAAAGGAATAAAAGGGTTTTGGCGTGCGTTTAACCTACTGTCCAAAGAACACAGATCGTAAAAATTCTCGTGTTTGCCAAAAGCAAAATTCAGGAAGTGGGCATAGGCGGAAAATAAATCCATCAGGCGGTAGCTGGCCTTTCTTTCGCGGGTTTCGTCTTTTATATTCAAGCAGGTTTCAAAATCGTGAAAGATTATCCTCTGCCTCTCCCTATTCCAGGAGATATTCTCTAAATGCGGATAATTATGAAAGAAACCGGCGTCATGAAAATCGCGCAGGGCTAAACCGTACTTTTCCAATAAACCGGAGTACTCTCTCCATAAAGAAATACTGTTGTAAAGATTGCTCCCGTGCTTTCTCCTTAAAAGATCCCATATCCGTTCTCCGGGATATTGGCTCACTCCCCTTATGAAAAACCCAAAAGCCGTATCTTCATTCCGGTAATCACGGTATTGGCCGTAACCGACAGGATAAGCATAGTCATTGTCGACTCTGCCGTTAAGTTCATTTAGTATCCTGTATTCGTTAACGGAAGATTTATAGGCCAAGCCACCCTTTAAATCTGCTGAATCACGAAGGATTATCTGACCCTGCACATCCAATTCCGGAACCTTGAAAACCCGGTATAATTCTTTCAAAGGATGACTGACTGAGTCTCCTTCTTTAAATAAGATGCCTTTGATCTCTAGGGCCCGGATAATTTTACCGTTACTGCATTCAACAGGGCGCTTTAAAGGAAATACCGCGGTCCTTCTCCCCCTTATACCATACGGGTAAATATCTCCCTCTGCCCAACTTATTGACCTTGTGATTATTTCGGTAAAGTAATCGGGTAGTTCGCTCCATACTCCGGCATTGACAAAAAATGACTTCATCGGCATTAATGCAGAGTTTTGAGCCGCCGGCGAGCTAGAGCGCTCCGAAGAAACTGCGGAGCCAGCGGTAGGCTGGCCCTTTTCTCTATACATCCAGAATACCTCCAATGCAGGCCTATCCCCGCTTTGTTCTTGCATTTTCCAATTAAAATTCTTCTTAAAATACTTCTCGTAGAACCTTTTTGATTTCTTATTAATCGGGACTATCCAAAAACTTTCAATACCGGATTCTGATAAAGATTCCAAAATATTACTCAAAAGTTTAGAGCCATACCCTTTCTTCCGCGGAATCACAATTAAACGGAAAAGATCGCCTATTTTACGGTTATAGAGGGCATATCCCCTAAACTGTCCCCCTTCCATAGCGACGAACCACTCATTATAGCCCTTATCCAATGCTGCTATAACTTCAGCGGTATTTTTCCAGCGGCTATCCTTAGGTATATATTCTTCTAATTTAAGAATGGCCTCTGTCCATTGTCTTAACATATCTGTTGCCTGCGACCCGGACAGCACATCAATCGTCGAAGAAGCGTTTTTTTCTCCCACTGTTCCCGCCGGAGAGCTGGAGGTATTCAGAACCGGAATTGCTCCGACTCTAGGCGGATTAAAATCTTTAACCGTTAACCTGTAGCCGTCTTTATTTACAATTCCATAGCCTAGCTGCCCTAGCCCTCTTTCAAAGCTGAAAACATATCCGTTCTTGAAATCGCTTCGGGCTTCCGGGATATCCTTGCGGAAAGAGAGGATATCTCCATCTCCTTGCGGGAAACCCTTAATTACTTCCAGAAATCTTTCATCCAGACGCTCACCAACAAAACCAAACAAGATCTGCCTCTTTAAGAGACCGCTGTTTTTTTTCTGATAAACAAATGCCATAAGTATCCTGTAGTCATCTATATCATTATTTCCGACTATCAAAATTCCACCTTCGGTTAAAGGCCTGGCTAAAGCAGCGATATTTTCAATGAAATCGTACGGATTAAGCCAACGGATGACATTAATACACCTTACTATGTCAACCTTTAATCCGGAATAATACTTTGAGCGAAAATCTGCTTCTCTAAAACTTATCCCTTCAAAATCAGAACAAAGAACATCCTCGAAAGCATCCTTATTACTATCCAGGGCGATTACTTCTACCCTTACGGAATTATAGATCTTCTTGGCGTAGCTATTTAATTCAATGCTGGTGGTTGCGCCTCTCCCACATCCTATATCGGCAATAACCAGTTTTTTCCTGTAATTTAAACCCATCCCGGGAATTAAAGACTCCAATAGATAATTATCTAAAATCCTTAACCTTCCGGCTGCGGTCTCCATAGACCACACTGCCGGCGAACTGGATGCTTCTCTTAAAACCCCCCCTATAAATTCATTTTCAAAATATAATTCTCTCTCAACCCTGTAAGCGAACTTTTTTTTGGATAAGTACTGCTTCAAATACCCGATATTCCCATTGCCGGAAATAATAACCGTCTCCGGTCTAAAAAAGTTGGTCAGGTCAGCCAAATCGTCGTTCTTAAGGCAGTTATCATAATCCCCGGCTAACCCGGGAATGCCGAACTGCGTTAAATTAGCTACTAAGATATCTACCTTTCCGTCAAAATCCGCCTTTTTCTTCAATTCAGAAAATAAATATCCGAGATACTTGAAGTTTATTCTCTCCTGCGGAAAGCCGTTTATCCCGAGCGACTTTAAAATAACCTTCTGGGAGCCTTCATACATATCCAGGGCGTATATTTTTTTTGCGCCTAAAGCTAAGGCGGCAAACGTTATTACGCCATCGCCGCTTCCGGCATCTACCACTATTTTGTCTTTAATCTCAAGATCTTGCATTGCTAACAGGCATCCGACGGTCCATTGCTGAAAAGACCTGCAGTCATAAGCGTAACCTTCTTGGAGCATGTTTAACATATCTACGCCTATCGCTACCAGCCCCTGCTCGGCAAATCTCGCTAAATTGAATAAATGGAAATAATAATTATCGATAACGATTACCCTGCCGGAACGGTAAAAATAGGTTTCAGCCTCCCTGGGGTAATTTTCTCCGTGGAAATTAACCCTTCTCCTTCGTTCGTCGAGATAAACGTAACCCTTGCGGCGCAGATAATCATTATAACCATAGCTACTCAACCGCTTCGCTAAATACGCTTCTACAGGAGAACTGGATATTTCTGGAGAGATTAACAAAACAACATTATTATGGGCAGGCTTTCGATCAGGGGTATAGTAAAACTTAAACTCTGCAGGGGGAGCGCGGCTAAACCTGGCTAGACACTCAGCCAATTCCTTAATTCCGCTATCCATCCCTCTGTAAGGATAAGGCTTAACCGGAGAGCTGGAGGATGATAATGCCTTAGTAATCCTCTGATAAACTTCTTTCCTTAACACCCGCTCCACTGCTTTGCTAGAGGGGCGTTCCCAGGTTGAAGCAAATTTTCTCAACATCTCTTCTCTTGTAGATTTATTTATTTCCATAACCAGGGATTTTAGGCGCTTAAGGTTATCTGCGTATTTATTAATGCATCCTTCGGAAGAATTAACCGCTGGCGGAACGCCTAAAGCCAAAACAGGACAAGGAAGTATCCCTTCATCCCTGATAAGCTCTATACCCAGTTGCATTGCCATTTTGAACCACTTAGCCGGCTTATCCTTTGTAGCTTCTTCAACCTTAGGTATACCGTAGGTGAGGGCTCCGTTTATAGGTATATAATTATCATTTAAAATACCCAATAATTCCTGGGCATGGCTTTGAACTGCTACGCGTAAAGCAAAAGCCTCTTCTACGATACTACCGCGCCTACCTACCATTGGGCGCTCCCACGCCTTATCATAATTTCTTACGGGCGAACTCCCCTTCATTACCTCCTTCTCGCCCAGCCTGCCGGATATCTTCAAACTCTCCGGAAACAGGACTATCTCATTCGTAAGACCGCTTAAAGGGGAAGATGCCAGCTCCTTAGAAATAATTCCCAAAAGCCTAAGCGCTGCCTTGCCATTATCATAATAATTACTTATAATCCCGCTGGCACCGGCAGCGATTAATTCTTTTGCCGCACTCTCGCTGCCTGCCGAAAAACCCAAAACAGTGAGTCCGGGAATTTCTGCTGCCTGCCTGATTTCGGAAGCTAAGTTATCAATAAACGCTGCCTGTCCGGCAGGGATACCTTTCCTGTTTAAAATCATCTCTATTGCCTTTTTCTTGCTCTCGCCCTTAACGTGGTCAACCGGGCGCAATCCGGAAAGATTTTCTTCTACCGCCTTATAGATAAAGGCTCCCGTTGAGCCATAAACGCATATTACTTCTATTTTTTGCTTCCTTAGTTCTTTTAAAAAAGCGACTGCGCCATCAAAAGGCACAAAGATCCTCTCGCCGGACTCCAGCTGGAAACGATAAAGGCGCTCTACCTCACTTCTGGGCTTAAGGTTATACACTAATGTACCTTCATAATCTATAAATAATATCTTTAATGGCGAAGAGCTTTTGATGGACCCGATCCTTAAAAATATTGCCCTCCCCTTGTTTGCTTTTACAACAACACTAGCCGCATGGATAGCCTTAATATCACCGCCTTCATTAATAAACCGAAAGTAGAACTCTGGCAGCTTATTGAGTGATTTTTCCTGGTTAAGAAAATATTCATCCATCGCAGGCCTATCTTGCTGCAAGACAAATTCCATCCATTTTTTCTTACCCTCTATCTCTTTGCTTGAATATCCGGATAATTGCTCGAATTCCAGATTAACCAAGCTTATCGTCATATTTTTCTCAGTAATTATCGCCGGCTCAGGCATCATCATACAGATGGCCTTAAGCCTACTGAATGAATTTGTCGCAAAAACATTCTCCCTGATTAAGCGAATGAAATAGCTGTGATAAACATCATAACTGCTTCCTGCGCTAATCGTAATCCCCGATACCTCTTTGAGCATCTCCTGAAAATCATTGCCGAATTTCCGTTGAATTGCCCTAAGTTTCTTCTTGGCTATAGATATGTTAATAAGATAGATCCGAAGCGCTTCTGCAGGAACATTATCCACAAAATTCCTGATTGCTTCTCTTATTTTTAAATCCCGGATAATCGGCGAACTGGCGAGATTACCAAATGCAGGTTTCCTTGCCCGTAACTCTAACATTCTTCTTGTTTCTCCGTTCAGGCTTCTGACCTTGGCATTTCTTATCTCAATATTGTTAAAATCCCTGAATGTTTTTTCTAATGATTCGAAATCAAAGAACCGATATGGCATCTCTTTAATATTAAACAAGTCCTTATGTAAAGGGAATCCTTTGCCATATTTGTTATCGGCCTTTGAATAAACCAACGTAAAGACCTTTCCTCCTCGCTTAAGTACCCGCCAGATTTCACCAACGATATTCATCATCTTATTATCATTAAAAGAAATGAGACTGCAATTAGCAAAAACCGTATCAAATGCTTCATTAGAGAAACTGAATGGTTCTGATAAATCCTGAATACGCGCAACTAGCCTTTGCGAAATACCCTGCTTTACTGCTTCTTTAGATATTCTGTTTATACAAACAGGCGAGAGATCGGTAGCTATAACAAAACACCCGATATCCCGGGCCAAAATAAATTCGTCCTCTCTTCGCCCGCAGCCCAAAGAAAGGACTCTTTCGCTTTTTTTAAATGAGCTTTCATTCAATAACCGGGTCATAAATTCGCTCTGCGGCAGCCTTATTACCTGCCAAATTCGAGACCATTTATCTTCTAATGCCTGGTTTTTGCCTTGGAGCCTGACCGGCGAGCTGGAAGGGATTAAAAGCCCCTCCCGAAGGTAAGTATACCCCTCAATATACTCTTCAGCTTGTTTGGTATATTCATAAAGCCTTGGATCATCACAAAGATGCGAAGGTATCAGAACAATCGGCAAACCGCGGTCCCTGGCATATTTCAACATTTTTTTCTTATTCTCATTTTTCCGAGTCAGCGAATGCAATACTTCCGTAAAATAATTATCGCAAAAAATAATCAGGGCGTTTATCTCTATAGCGCTATTACTCAACAATCCTTCTGGTTGTAATACTTTCACTAAATAGGTAAAATCATCCTCGGTGTGGCTAAAAGGATCTGTAGTCTGAAAATTTCCCAATGTGCGGACAGAATTAGGTAGAGAGGCAGCGCTCCGGTTTAATATAAAAAGCTCATTACAGTCAAATTCAGGGACAAAATCCAACCTGGATTCTCTTTCTTCTTTAGGTAAAAAAAGGAATAAGGACATAAGCAATTTTTGCGTTTCCTTCCACCCTTCGCTTGTAGCTTTTATTCTTATCTCTGATGCGCGTTCAAGTAACTCTTCCAGGCTTGAACAATTAAACTGTCCTAATACCCTCTCTATCTTCATATACTGTTCTTCTCCTTTGCGCCAGTTCATCCTCATGCGAAACGGTAAAGCTAATAAAATCTGGGAAGGAGGTATCCTAAAACTTAAAGCAATTGTATAAACAGAGTTATCAAAAGTATACCTATAATTCTGATTAATCGCTGACATAGAATAAACGTAAGGAGCAGAAACATTTTGTTCCGCCGGCGAACTGGCAATATTTTCAGCAGGAAGGATAAACGGCGCTTTACGCCGGTAAATGAAACCGCCTCTCTCAACTCCATTATAATGACCAAACTGAACATCTGAATAGTAGACCTCTTCCCAACAATCAAAGTCCAGCCCTAACCGCCTGTCTGATAAAACCGTGGATTTAGGGCCGTTTAAATTGCTAACGATATAATTTAAAGCGGATGGTTCCGGCATATCCGGTGACTTATTCTTTACCGACCAGAGAGCTTTCTGCATAAAACTGTCCGCTTTTTTCATCGACTCTTTTAAAAAACCAGGGTATCTATCGACATTATTCAGGTCCATCCCGCCAAAGAAGCGTATTTCATATAACGAATCCCCCTTATCGTTTGAGTGCCACGGAAATGATACCCTTGCAATGTTGTTATTGTATGCGTCGATATTAACATCTTCCCTTTTTACCCCTAATAATTCCAACTCCCATATAATCGGCGCGCCCAAGAAGCGGATTACCTCCAGCAATTCCGTCTTGGAAAACCCGTAGAAAAGCTTATCGTACATATATTCCTCTTTATATCTCTCGTATTCTTCTATCCATCTGCTGCCGTTAGATCCTTCCTCTGAGAAGGGAAGCTCGTCTGTCGCAAGGATTACGGCAGGATCAAAAAGATACAGCGGCAATATGACATCCGAACCAAACCCTGGATAGAACAACACCGATGCCACAGGAGGAATCGCGTTTTTAATTTTCCTGAAATACTCCAGCCGCTCTTCTCCATAGAGGACTGTTAAGGCCTGTTCTATTTCTACAGGCGAAGAAGATGCCGACCCTTTCGGCATAATTCCATACTTAACGGTTAATTCTTTTGCCATTCTCATAGGCTGCAAAAATTCCCGGGGGATAATCAATTCGGATACCGTAACTTGTCTGGCGTCATTCAAACTGAATTCTAATTCTTTACTGATAAATTTGAATTTTTCGCTGCCGCTAGAGGCTTCTGAGATCTCCCTGGTTTCTTGAAGATTAAATTTTAAATTATCCCCTTCTTTCCTGTCTTCCATATATACGGACTGGATAAGCCTATTTTCTAATTCGCCCACTACGGATAAGTTAAATTGTATTACCTTAATAACTTCTCTATTGATTCCGGCCTGCGGCATAATAGTGCCTCTTGCTATATCCCGGATAGAAGCAATACCACCGCCTCTTTTCCCGAAATAAATATCTTTACTAAGTTTCCAACAGGTATCCGCCGCATTTCCATAGCCCGGGCCGTTATCAGTAGCAATAATGTGTAAACCTTCTTCCTCAAAAAATACGCCTAAATCAACTCTACCGCGGTAGCCTGCGGGAACTTTAAGACCTTTTACTTTAACCCAATCTGCGTCACATAACGATATTATAGCATCAAAGGAATTGTTTAATTTATCCTTCAGGGCCAATTCAAGCCACCTTATGCTTCTCACGGGATGCTCATAATCCCAGCTTAAATTTAATAACTGCTTGCCGTTAACGACAGCTAATAATTCTTTCAGAAAATCATTAGTTATCTTATTAAAATACTCCTTAGCCTTTAGCGGATCAGAGCCGTCAAAAACATAAGGATAATATTTAGCGGATATGCGCTCCAATTCAGACGATAAACTATTTAACCAAGAAGGTACAGCGGCAGATTTTTTATTTACCGGCGAAGAAGTTCTTTTCGCGCTCCAGGCAGCGATTAATTCGGTACGGCCCACTCTTACCGGGTCAGGCTCAACCTCAAAACCCAGGCGCCGGATAAAAGCATAGTCGTGTCTTGTCTGCTTAAAATTCAGTGAGGGCGTATGCGTATATCCTGCACCAATAAAACGAGTAGCTTCAGGAAGATACCTGATTGAATTAATACTGTGGGCATTTGTCGCCGTATACACTTCCGGCCATACCCCGATATTTGAAATAACGATAATTCCTTCTGGCGTATTGCGGATCCTATCCCTGATTATTTCAGCCTGCTCTCTTATAAAAGCCTTCTGCGTAATATCCCCCTGGTGAAGCCGGAAGTCAAAACCCCTTACTTTACCGTTTAATTCCAGCTGCCCATTCGCAACAAGTAACGCCGGCCAATAAGAATCCACCAGGTGCACAAAAGACGCGCCAAGCTTTAGGGCTGTCAAAGATACGATTCCATAGCCGGCGCCCATATCTAATATAACCTTATCCGTAACAACTCCTTCTCTCATTATGTCTATAATTGCCGGGGCGTTATACCAGGAAAATGGGAATTTGGCTATTTCGTTTAACCACAGCTTACGCAATAAAATAACGTTGGGTCCCAAAATTTCCTTTAAAGCCGGGCTTAATCGGGAGTAAGCTGAAGAATCCAGGAAAAATAAGTACCCTATACGGATGAATAGCGCCCTTGATTTGCCGTTATCGATAACTCCCCATGCCCTCCGGGTAAAGAAATCGCCATTATAGCGATAGGCCTGTCTTTCTTCTGCGGACTTCAAAGGCACAACCCTCAACTCCTCTAGAAGAAGCTCCGTGATGCATTGGATTGTATCCTTTGATAAAGATACCGCCCTTCCCCGATGCGGGTACACTACAGGCGAAGAACTTTCTTTTTCTTTATAGATAAATTCAAAATTCAATTTTCTTTCGCCGTATCCGGTAGTAACAAGCGCCTGTTCGATTTGCTCGCGCTCAAGGCTATCCGTATAAAGATAGTACCCGGTTTTCTTGCCTACTTTTTCCTGGTTGATGCCGAAACGGCTAAATAGAGGAGTCCTGGGAGAAAAGATGAAATATTTTTTGACTGAATTTTCCATAGCCCTGCGCAGCATGCAATAGATAAGAAAAGAACCTAGCCCTCCATAGCGTAACTTTTTTACTTCAATCTCGTTTTTGTCACGATTTGATCCAACAATAAGTTTATCCCCTTTTAACGAAAAATTGTTCCACCCCGCTAATTCTTCACTGAAATTATCAGTATCAACCTTTAAAATAAGATGTAAAAAATCTTCTTGATCATAAACTCTTTCCCTTATGACAAAAATACCCTTGAGGTTTTTCATCGCGCCTATAAGCAGACCATCTACGAAGTTAGAAGGAACATCTTTCAAAATCTTCTCCAGCGGCGAAGACGACTTATCATCAGCAAATAATCTCTTACGTTCATAACCTTCAAATAACCTCCTATGTTCATAACCATTTATATACCTGCCGGCCTTGGCATAAACGGAAAAATCTATATAGTCATGGTATATAACGCTGGGGCCGGTGGATAAGGAAAGGATGCCTTTTGCGTTTAATACCCTTAGCATCCTCGCTATGGCTACCTTTCTGCTGTATGAATCGTAATACATTAATACATTGGCTGCGATAACCATGTCAACCTTACCGGTATTAGTCTCTTTGTCATACAACTCCTTTAGGCTAGTAAATTCAAAATCTTGGGCGTACCGGAACTTAATCTTAAGGTTAGGCTTACTTGCCAGTTTATTGCGGGCTAATTCATCCTCCGCTCTTCTTAAAAAAACTATGTTATTATCAATCCCATAAATTCTTAAGTTTTTAAAACCTGCTTCGGACAAACTTTCGGCCAAGTCAAAAGTAGTAGGAGCGCCGTATGAACCGATACCCACATCCACCACTATCAAAGGCAGATCCATATCCCTCCCGCCTCTTTTTAACAACCTGCTGAGTTCGTTATGGAGTACCTTTAATCTCCCCTGATAAGTAAAAGACATCGCCGGGGTCTGCCTATTTAGTTCCGGCCCGTAGCTGGAAACAATCTCTTGGCAGCAGACTTCCAGCGCTAAGATTTGCTGTTCGAATTTGGAATATAGCTTATGCCGAAGCGGGAATTTTCCAAGCATTGCCTTATAACCGAATAAGGAATGCTCTAAGGCTGTTGTATAAAAACCCAACGCCTCTTTAGGTTTACCCTCCTTTATTTTTTTGCCGCCTTCCTGCAACTTATTATCAGCGAATTTCGAATAAATGTTATAGTCATCTAGTGCAATGTTCAAAGGCCTAAGCATTAAATTAATTGTAACCGGGCTGCTGCTAAAACCGTCCCGTGCCAATACCCCGGATACATATTCCGGAGTAAACGGGATATCCTTAAGTAAACCGTAATCCGTAATATCCCATAAAGCGGAGATGTCCTTCTGCGGCGGGCCAAAATAAATAAAGTGGCCGCCCCTGTCAATTACCAGGACATTTTCCTGCCCGGGGCTTGCGATATAAAAACTATTTGTATCTTCGTCCAAATAAATCCTGCTCTTCTCTTTTTTCCGGCTGCCCCAGATTGCCTTATATATTTTCTCTCTATTATTGTAAAAATAATAATAGGATCCGCTTCCTGCCTCTGGCCTGACCTGCATTTTACCCCTGGCTATTTCGATAATTTTAAGCATCTCTTTTAAACTCAAGCCCGCCTTCCTGACTAAAACATAGCCTAAAGTAAATCCGGAATTTATTTCGTTAAAACTCCATTCCGATTGCTCCGCATTGGTAGTGATGATATAGGTTCTGGCTACGCTCCTGTCAATATGCATATAGGTTTGCCAGCTATCTCCGTTGATATAAGTTACCCCTTCGCTTAATACTTTACTAATCAAGCTAGCCACTTCCTCTTCGTTGATAATCGTGCTATTTTTAATCCTAGCCCGGAATATCTGCTTTTCAACGCTTCCGCCGTTTATTGAGACTTTCTTTTTAAAAGCCTGCATTGCCTTGCCCTCTGGACCTTCTCCGTATATTTTCTCTCTAAATATGCTCAACACCGCTTCTTCTGCCGCAATAGCCCTCTCTTCATCTATATCATCGCTCTTTGGGTGGACAAATATTATATCTTTAACGCCTCCAAGCCGTCTCTCCCGTAAAACCTGCCTAATCTCCTGGGTGCCTCTTTCAATTTCCTCAGCCTGGAGATCGCTTATATAAGCTACCAATAACCCTGACTCTGCAAAAATTGAAAATTCCAACTTGCCCGCCAGAAAAACAAAGCTCCCCCTATATCCATATTCGCCAGCTAAAATTTCAAGGTGGGAATCAAAAACAGGCCATTGCTCTTTAGTCCCAACTTCCAATAAGAGATTTTTAACGTCCTCTTCAAAAGATCTACCCGCTAAAGCGCCCTCTTCAAATAAAAATAGGTATCTGGGGTAATTTCCGGCGAAATCCTGCCATAAACTATCGATCAACCTTGCATAAAGCTTTGAGTCTTTTTTATCCCGCTCCCGGATTTTACCTTTCTTTTTTCCCCGGCCTTGCAGTGTTTTGTCTTCCTTGCTTTTTAGCGCCAGAAGATACGCTAAAGACATTGCCAATCCTTCCCTATCTAAAGTTGTGCTCTTTGATAGGCGGTAAAGTATCTCTTCCGGGAAAAGGCCTTCCCGGTTCAATTCCCTAATGATATTAACCGCAACGCCCCAGTCTTTTTTCCTATTTGCCTCGGCCCAAAAACAGACTAATTCATCGTAACGCATAGCTACCGAGCCTGGCTCAAAGCGCCTGGCTTCTTTAAAATATTCCTTGGCCTGGTTGAAATTTTCTTCTTCGGTATAGATTCTGGCTAAAAAGTTTAGCGTAGTTGCTACCAGGCTCGGGATTTTTAATTCCCTGCCCTGTTGCTCTAACGATAACAAGATTTCTTTCGCCTCTTCATTCTTGCCGTCATGGTAAAAGCTTTTTGCTAAATTGAATTTTCCGTGTATTTCCTTTACTCTGAAATTCACCGGCGAGCTAGAATTATAAAAATCATATATACGCTCTACAATAGCATCAAAATTTATCTTCTCGAACAATGGATTTTCTTTAAATATAGGCAGGATTATCTTGGGGTCTTCTTCTGCCCTTCTTGTCTTAGGCCCTTCGTCGTAAAGCAGGAGCAATCTGGGAGGGAATAGAAACCTTAATGGCTCGATTTCTGCTGTTTCCCGGAAGCCCCTTCTCAAATTATAAATTATCTCTTCAGGGGTTTGCCCGAAATTCCTTTTTCTGTATTTTTCAAATTCATTTTCTAAGAATTCATCCCATTCCAGGTACCCCGCATTTTTTGATTCTTTAAAATTAACAATTAAGAATTTTCCTATGAATTCCTCGTCAAACTGCCCGTATGTGGGGTCTATGCTTATTATCCTTTTTTCTCCGGAGTAAACTGTTAACCATGTGTGATCAACTATTTTGTATTTTTCTTCGCTAACAGCCACACCCCCAAAAATCATTCCGACGCTAAAACCGCCATTTCTCTCAAACGGCAAATTTAATATTTTTTTCAGTAAATTTATCAAGATGTAGCTTGCCGGAACGCAGATAACCCAATTACCCCGTATCTTAAAAATATGGGAGAATTCCTCTTCAAGAATATTAAAAAATCCCGCTTTTGCCAACCTGCCGGCGGCTTCCTCAATCCGGGCCTTTAATCCCTCAACTTCAGTATTTTCCAGAGGCAAAACCGGGCTGGAGGAAGATTTTAAAGAGTTTTGGCTTAAAAATTTGGCGAATTGCTTGATTAATCTTCTCTCCCAAATATCATTTAACAGAAAAACCTGGTTACCTCCTAAACGAAAAACAATATCATCGCTTATTTTAAAGTATTTATGAACAATTTCTTTACTTAAAACGCAATAATGTCCTGTTAAATTCAAGAGAATAAAATTTAATACTAGGCAGGCAGTGCGTTTGTTTGCTTCATCAAATAACTGCAGGTGGGCCAATTTAACAAAACATTCGGCGGCCAGTAAATAGGGATACTCGCTTCCTTTATTATTCTTGTAATTCCTGATAAACCATCTGGCGAATTTTCTGCCCCGGGAAGTTTTCTCATTTAACATTCTCTCATCCTTATCCCGCCAGGACATTCTTGCGACACCAGCTTCTCTGGTAATCGCAGTAATTACCAAATTTAGCTTGCTTAAAAAGATGGTAAATGCATCGGCACTCTTAAATTCAATACCAAGATTCTCGTTTATAAAGTTACACCCGTCAATAAACCCCTTGATTATTCTTCCTTCCGGTTTTCTGTAATCATAGAGTACATCTTTATTTCCCGAAGCGATATTATCCCAATTGCGGGATAATTCACTAAGTTGCCTGTGCACAAATTCTAAGTCCATTTTATTAATAGAATGGGGATTTACCGGCGAAGAAGATTCCCGGATTTTACCTTTTAGGCCGATAATAACAATAACGCCTCCGGGCATATAATACCTTGAGTCTTCGGCGTCCTCAAAATCCAATATCTCTTTTTTGATAACTTTAAACTGCGCATCTTCAACTATTCTGGCCAATACCTGAGGGGACAGGCGCCTGTAACTTTTGAATAACCGGCTAGCTAGCATATTTGACGGTTCATAAGTTGTAATTATTAAAATACCCCCCTCCTTTAATACACGGTAAGATTCCCCGAGGACAACCGGAATATCCATATGGCCTATTGACTCCGGGAAGATTACTACGTCAAAAGTTTCTTTATCAAAAATCCCGGGTAAATCAGTGTTGGCATTAGCTAGCATCGCGGCCGCAGAAGGACAACGTAATTTAAACGCATTTATCATCCCCGCAGAAACATCTAAACCGCTGACCCTGCTGCCTCGCGCAATTAATAACTCTTCTAATTCACCTGTGCCACAGCCATTAGAAAGAATATTTTTGTCATACCCTGCTATATCAGCTATATATTTTCTGTAGTCGCGATAAATTACGGCGTAAGTGCCTTTACCGTTATTTTCCCATCCTGACCTGGCAATCTCATCATACTCATCCACTAATTCCGCCAGGGATACCGGCGCTTCCTCCCCCGCCACTGCGCTGTTATATATCTTATTCATACAACCGGAAACAGCCTGGATATTCCTCCTTGTGACTAACTCCGGCTTAAGAAGCATCCGCGCTGCCAGATACATCTCTTTAATATCCCCAAAGCTCAGGAACATATTAAACTTTTTCTCTAACACCCGGGAGATACGGGCGATTTCTTGTTCTACCGCATATTGCTCAAGCCCGGTTTGCCTTGCTATTTCTTTGATATTACTGTGCTCGGATGAGAAAATACTCTGTGCTTTCCTGGATTTTATAACTTTCAAAACATTTAAAAGGCCAACAGTTACAACCCGAGAGTTTATAGGGCTGGAAGAAAAGTTCTCTACTTCTACTTTGACTCTCCTGTCTCGGGATTCTGTTACTTTTACCCTACAGAGCTTAAAAGTAATATCTCTATTTGCAAAAATATCAAAATAAGTGCGCCTTATTACACTATAATAAATTGCCCTTAGTTGCTGCTCTTCTTTTTTCTCAAACGTGTTATCTTGGGGATAATATTTAGATAGCCATTGGATAAGCTCTTGGCGGTCTTGGGGTTTCCAGCCAGGCTTATGGTCTGCATAGAACACCTCTACTGTTGAGATAGCAGGACTCTCCTTCAGTAATTCCGCAAGGGCATCCTTAATCTTCTCCCGGAATTTCCTGGCGGTAGGTCCGTAGAAACTATACTCGGCCTCTCCGGAAAAATATCTTTCCGGCTTCGGGCTGGGCTTAATAATTACACTTGGCTTCTTAATAACCCTGGTATCGTAAGGGACTTGCGGCTCTAATAAAATAAGCTTCGGGAGTATCTTTTTTACCTGTTTTTCAACTGTTTTCATTTTGAGACCAAGCCGTTCTTTTCTTGCCTCAAGTAAATCGGCTGCCCGGAAGGCACTATCCGAAAGCCCCTCTGTTATGCCGTTTTCTAAGCTTTCCGAGATTAACTCTAACTCCTGGCGCGTAAGGGTTACCTCGTGGGCCTCGGCAACTTTATTCTTAGTCCCCCTCATCCTACCTAATATTGTCTTTAGCTCTGTTAATACGGCTGAATACTCTGCCTTTTTGTATTCAGCTAACCCGGATTGCCCATAGAACTCAAACCTTAATGAGCCTAGAAGCCTTAAGGCCTGGTTAATCCTCTCCTGGGAAAGAATAATGCTTTCGTATGTATGAATGGTTTTTCTGTCTGGGGCGGAAAGTTGAGGGATAAGAACTTTGTTGTAAGTTATTGGAGAGCTTCCGGTGTATCCTGTTGATTTTGAAAACGTTTTCACGACTGCGCCAAAAAATAAATTTGAAGGCGGCGCCTGGGGGTCAAAATTCCTTAGCGGCCTCAACCCCCGGAAATAAACAGGGCTGGAAGAAACAGCTTTCTTCCGCTTTTTAGCCTTGTATTGCGGCGATATCTTTCCAAATAAGCCCGGCATGCCCATTTCTTCCTCTATTTTCTTAAAATTAAGAATGGGTTTTAATGAATTATTTTTCACCTTAGTTTTTAATTTTCCGGCAACTTCCCAGGCAATGAACTCCACATACTGCCTGCTATTAAATCTATAACCAAATCTTTTTTCCGCCATATCCCTGATTTCTTTGAAAGATCTCATTTCTATTAAGAATTGGATAAAAACAAACTCTTTTAAAGGCGTTATCCTACTCGCCTGCCTATGTTTCTTTAGTTCATACCTATTGTATTTTTCAACAGCTTTTCTTATTAAAGACTTAACATTCACTTCAAGGTCTTTCAGGCTTATCTTTTCTAAAGTGTCTTCTTCACAGCCTAGAATATCCCTTAATTCCCTGTCGTCATATTGACTGGCTGGCCCGTCTATAGAAACAGGGCGCATTAACCCATTCTTTAATTTAATAAGCCCGTCTACGGTACTTCTCTCAGCCTGAAACCTATCGGCAATTTCTTCTATTGAAGGAACATTCCCGTTTGACTCTTCTGTTAAATCCTTGATTACACTGTTTAACTTACTGCTACGGGAGAATATATCTACCGGCAATCTGGCCCCATTGCCATAGCCTTTAGCGGCAATGATCCTGCTAAACTGCAGTTCCAGCTGAGTCATATCTACGCCGGGAATCCTCTTGCCTGTAATAAATGCCGCGAAGTCGCCTTTATCCGGATCAAATTTATCCAACCGCCTAATTACATACTCAATAACTTCGTGAGAAAGGTCAAACAATGAAACATGGGAAGAGAAACGCCTGTTCCTGTTATAATACCCGGCCTGCCTTATTATATGCTGCATAGTCCCATTAATTAATCTATCCTGTGCCTGCTTCGCCCTGGCTTTTGCTCGGGCGTTGGCATCAGGGGCCCGCCCGTTTTTAATCGCCTCTACTAAAATCTTCTGTTCTTCTCTTGTAGGATACTTAAAAGCCAGGTAAGACTGCAGGGTTTTTATCTCCATATCATCATCTTCGGCCTTACGGAAATCCGGATTTATGAGATCCGGGAGCTCCTCATTAGTATCCCGAGTACCCTCGAAATCCCCGAAAGACAAACTATTATTCTCCTCTTCAACCGCGCACTCTTTATGCCCCGCCAAAAGTTCTTCTGCCGCTATGCCCTTAGCCTCATCTATCCCCGCTTCCTCTGCCGTAAGCTTCTTGGAGAGCTTATTTAATACTCCGTTTAATACTACAAAATAACCCTTGTTTAAAAGATGGTTTATCAATAGCAGCCGCTCCCCTCTCTCCTGCGACCATAACGCCGATAAGATATCGCTTTCGCTTATTGCTTTTTTCTTAAGCGCAATTGTAATCACCGCGTCCATTACCTGGCGCATCTTCTGATTAGGCCCTAATCCTATGCCCAGCTTATGGCGTATGCTCCCATAAAGGGAAGTAGTTATATGCATCCGGTCCAATCCTGATTTTAACGCTATCTTATCCGGGCTAAAACCCAACGCACTATAAATCAAAACCTCTGCTTCGGACTTTCTTAATCTTACCCTATTATAAAAACTAAAGATAAAAATATCGTAACTATTCCTACCACAACTTATATACCCCTTTTCATACCCTGCTTTAACACATTCTATAAGGGTATTTCTGCCGTCTTTATTTATACCCAGCTTATTGGCAATATCGTCAACAAAAACCTGGACCGTATGCGGCTTGAGATTCAATATATCCGCTATTTCGCTATTAGTATCTTTTAACTTACTAACCGCAGTCTCTAAGATTGATCTTTCCCTGTTGGTCAACGGATTATTAATAATCTTGCCGGCTCCGGAGATATCCCCAACGCTAATCCAACCTTGCTCTAAAGCGTATCTTGCCGCGTTAATCAACTGGCTATGCCTCCAGTTATCCCTTTTGCCTTTTGCCTCTTTAGGTATTTTTCTGTAAACACTGTAAAAAGCCCTGCTATATATATACGAGGTATTAGGAAAATTCATAAGCCTGGCGATTTCTTCCGGAGACTTTCCTTGTAAAACAAAGATAAGGATCTTTTTGGCTTCATCATTAAGGGGGTTGGACTCTTTGGTTCTTATCTTTTCAATATCTGCAGCTGCAATACCTTGAACTTCCTTAAAATTTAGCTTTTTGGCTTTAAGGATTAATTCTGGCAATCCTGAAATTGTAGCCCGGGTCCCCTTAACACTTGTTTTATCTACCCTGACCCCGAACTTACGCCGCACATCGCTTAAAGCATTCCTTACTCTTTCCCGGCTCAAGGTAATTATAAATTTATCAGCGATATTCTGGGCTACCCGGTCGAAAAGCCCCTTGAATTCTCCGGCTATCGCCTCTTTTACTACCTCCTCCAATATCAAACTCTCTTGGCCGGTTAATGCAGGCCTCTTCACCGGACTGCTGCTAAATGCCCCGCCGGGAAGGAGCTTTTGCTCCCCACCAGCCACGGAAGGAGAAGCAAAACCATTATTATCTTCCCGGCGGGACGTAAATTTCAGCGAGATATCCGATCCTACTCCAAAATCGATATATAAATTATCGCCTATATTCTTTTTGTCTTCAACAACATCTATAAGGTGTGAAACAGTAACACCATGGATAATATATATATCTTTAATTATATATAATTCTGTACTAAGGTAGTTTAATTTTCTCAATGCCCTAGCTAGGCTGGCAGCAATTAACCCACAACACCATCCCGCGCCCCGCAATAAATCAGATTCGATCAAAATCGCATACAATCTATCTAACTGTTTTTTAAGTGTCCACCCATTTAAATTTTCTATTTCCTGGTCGATAACTCTGGTGATACTATTAAACCTTTCCGACCAACTCAAGTGGCCGTTCTTTGGATGAATATGAGCCTGAATAAATTTTATATATTCATGCAGTTCTTGGTAGGGTCTGGCGCGAAGGTAAAAGAAAGCAATCTCCTTATCGCCTCCGGAGTATAATCTTAATAATTCACTTTTACTTATCATTGTATAAGGCTTCAATAAATAGCCTTCTTCTGTGTGTATGGGGCTAGCCCCAACCAGTGACTGGTTAGCCTGTAAGTATTGTTCATGATGAGCGCCTTCTATATCCACCTCTCTGCCGCCTAGCTTGGAGGTAAGAGGTATGGATTTGGCCTGGTTATCATGGTAGTAGACGATTATTCCTTTCTCGCCTTGTAAGAGGAGCTCTACGGCTGATTTACCCAAAAGATGGCACATCATCAGGTCCTTTTCTGAAGTGGGAGCAGAACGGACTAAATAATCTATCTTACCGGCAAGCGAGATATCCACCTTATACTGCTTAAGTTCACTCTTTAATACTGCGGCAATTATAAGTCCGGCATGCTGCAATTTAGGATGGCCGAAGGAATCTAATTCCTCAGAGCCTTTTTCAAAGGCTGTTTTGGCTATCGGGTCTTTAGCGAAGGCGGCCTCCAGTATTCTTTGGTTACCAGTAAGATTAGGGTTTATTCTTACGCCTTCTGATATAACTACTACGCCGTAGAGATGCTTCTTGTAGTAGTTGGCAATATCAAACGCGGCCTTTTCCAAATCCAGGTCTTTCTCTTCAGGAATTAAGGTACGGGTAGCTTTGACATTGGCGCCTATTCCTAAAGCTACGAAGCCGGCGTTACGGCCGAATACATCCACTACTAATACGCGCTGAGTGCAGATAGCGTCATCTATGCCGCTTTGTAAAAGCCGGGTGGCTTCGGTCACAAAACTATCATAACCATAGGTAGCCGCGTCAGGCTCAGGAAGGGCGATGTCGTTATCCATGGTCTTAGGCATGCCGATTAAAGCAAAATCTGGATGATCCTTAAAAAGGGCGTTAGAGACGGAGTTAGTGTCGTCTCCCCCGCAGGTGATTAACGCGTCTAACTTTAATTTATGGATATTCTCCCAAAGGATGGCCGGAAGACCTTCTTCTATACTCTTTTTGCTGTAGGGGTTGGTGCGACTGGTGCCGATAATAGTTCCGCCTCTTAAGCGGTAGGGTAATACATAGGCCGGAGTAAGGACCCTGGATTGCTTTAAGACTTGTTCATCTACGAGGCCTTTCCAGCCCTGCCGGATACCGATAACAGTTAAGTTATGTTTGGCGGCTTCTTCCACAACCGAAGCGATTACCTCATTATGCCCTGAAGCAGGGCCGCCACCGGTAAGGATGCCGATACGGTGGATAGGGGAGGAAGAAATGGCTAATATCTTATCAACCCCGCTAATAAACATTTTAAATTGCTGAACCATAAAATCTACATACAAATCATCCTTCCCCATGCCGGCTTTTTTAATTAAAATAAATATATGGCTGGCGTTGGCTAATTCATCCAAGAAAATATCATTTTTGATGTAAATTTCTATATTCTTATAGCCTAATTTATCTAACGCTCTGGCTAAAACAACATTAACTAAATCGCAACCCCCTATTTCTATTAAAAAATCCTCGGTTTCTAAGGATTCATTTTCGAAAAAATAAGTCTTAATAACCATATTATTAGGTTTTGCTACCGTGTGGTAAGACCTTAATAAAATTCCGTATAGTATATTCAACTGTTCCTTTAAATTAAGTCCCTCTAATTTACTCAAATTACGATCAACTACCCGGTTCATTTTCTCAAACTGTCGCACTAAATCCTTCGGGCCGTATTCACGGGCATGCTTTTGGATGAGTTCATCATAGTCTTTGAATCCGGTATATTTTTTTGCTTCAGAATATATCCTGGCCATTAAATTAGGCTCTTTGGATTTAACAGCGGCTAAACGCGATAATCTATTTTTCTCAAGCAATACATAAGGGCTCACTAAAGTAACTGGTGAACTGGAGTAATTTGTTTGAAGCGGATTATTTGCGGGTGATCGCGCGGACAAAGAAAGAGCTGAATATATTACCGGCGGGCCATTAATCGAATGGGCTTTAAAACCAAAACCATCTATACGTTCGGATGTACCTAATATTCCAACTAAAGAACCGACATTTTCTACTACCGCCGAACTAGCCCCAACCAGTGACTGGTTAGCCTGTAAGTATTGTTCATGATGAGCGCCTTCTATATCCACCTCTCTGCCGCCTAGCTTGGAGGTAAGAGGTATGGATTTGGCCTGGTTATCATGGTAGTAGACGATTATTCCTTTCTCGCCTTGTAAGAGGAGCTCTACGGCTGATTTACCCAAAAGATGGCACATCATCAGGTCCTTTTCTGAAGTGGGAGCAGAACGGACTAAATAATCTATCTTACCGGCAAGCGAGATATCCACCTTATACTGCTTAAGTTCACTCTTTAATACTGCGGCAATTATAAGTCCGGCATGCTGCAATTTAGGATGGCCGAAGGAATCTAATTCCTCAGAGCCTTTTTCAAAGGCTGTTTTGGCTATCGGGTCTTTAGCGAAGGCGGCCTCCAGTATTCTTTGGTTACCAGTAAGATTAGGGTTTATTCTTACGCCTTCTGATATAACTACTACGCCGTAGAGATGCTTCTTGTAGTAGTTGGCAATATCAAACGCGGCCTTTTCCAAATCCAGGTCTTTCTCTTCAGGAATTAAGGTACGGGTAGCTTTGACATTGGCGCCTATTCCTAAAGCTACGAAGCCGGCGTTACGGCCGAATACATCCACTACTAATACGCGCTGAGTGCAGATAGCGTCATCTATGCCGCTTTGTAAAAGCCGGGTGGCTTCGGTCACAAAACTATCATAACCATAGGTAGCCGCGTCAGGCTCAGGAAGGGCGATGTCGTTATCCATGGTCTTAGGCATGCCGATTAAAGCAAAATCTGGATGATCCTTAAAAAGGGCGTTAGAGACGGAGTTAGTGTCGTCTCCCCCGCAGGTGATTAACGCGTCTAACTTTAATTTATGGATATTCTCCCAAAGGATGGCCGGAAGACCTTCTTCTATACTCTTTTTGCTGTAGGGGTTGGTGCGACTGGTGCCGATAATAGTTCCGCCTCTTAAGCGGTAGGGTAATACATAGGCCGGAGTAAGGACCCTGGATTGCTTTAAGACTTGTTCATCTACGAGGCCTTTCCAGCCCTGCCGGATACCGATAACAGTTAAGTTATGTTTGGCGGCTTCTTCCACAACCGAAGCGATTACCTCATTATGCCCTGAAGCAGGGCCGCCACCGGTAAGGATGCCGATACGGTGGATAGGGGAGGATAGGTTAACAACTAGTTTAGCGGAAAGCGTTTTCTTTCCAGGTGAAAAAAATACCGGCGAGCTGGAGCGTTTAGTTCTTCTAGCCTCAAAAATGATATTATGACCATACATCGGCTTTGAGCCGACCATAGTATAAGGAATGACCATCCTTACCTCTCCAAAACCAGCCTTTTCGGCTATATTACCTAAAGAGGTATTTAATAACATGTCTTTAGTTAAAGGAATAACGTAAGTTTCGGTTTTAAACTCTACGTTATAATGGGCGTATCTCCTGACAATCTCTTTAAATATCTCCAGAATAATTTCGTCAGTAACCCGCGTTTTTATTTCACTCTCTTTCATCTCATCAAGGCTATCAATCTTATCTTTTAAGTCCATTAACGCCTGAGGCTTAACCTGAGATTCAAATAAGTTTTTATATATCCTATACAGGCTAGGCATTGTGAAGGCCGTAGCCCTGACGCTGATTTTATTAACCTCGGGGATAGCCCCAAGGGCTTTGAATAGCACTGTCCCTAACCCCTGCCTCCTATGATAAATATTAAAATAATTCAAGTGGACTTCCCCTTCTTCAAATCTTTTGGATCCCGCAGGGCCATTTAAAATTAAATAAACCCTTCCCCCATACTCAACCCCTTTATGAATATGTATATCTATATCCCCGGTTGCAGTAAGGGTAAGATGAAAGCTATAATTTAGGCTCCTCTTATCATTATATAAATAGATTTCTAATTTCCTTAATGCCTCCTCCGGCTCAAGCGGACTGCTGGAATTTTTACCTCTGGAAAGGGCAGATTTAAAGAGGGTTTCCACAAGGCGGGAACTCTTATCCCAGCTGTTATCGGAGAACAACGCATTTGTTACCAGTTGTTCCCATTTTCTATCGATATGCCTTCGTTTCCAATCCTTATAAAGATAATCAAAGGCTATCATTATATTATCCATTGTTCTTTCAACGCTCCAATCATCAATGGGGAAGCGCACGCCGTTAAAACCCGGTTCATCTTTTTCTACTCCCAACATATGCGAAAACTCAGGTATAAAGATAGTCTTTATAGTAGACTTGTGTCCCTGCCTATCTGAAACCAGGCAAGGTTTGCCAAAAGCAAGGGCTTCTGCCGGAGATAGTCCAAACGGCTCCCAGGTGGAAAATGAAATAAACATATCCCCGGCCAAATAGGCATAGTAATAAATCCCGGAAGTATCCTGATCGGAGATAGACGAATATGGATAGCCGACCTTTCCAGGAAACTCTTTTACTAGGTCTCTTAATTTATTCATTAAATACTTATCTCCGTAGCCGGCCAGGATAAATGAAACATCCGGATAACGACCGCTGGAGATAACCCGGCGCACAAAAGGCGCTACATAATGTATCCCCTTTTGTTCAGTTATGCGGGATATCATATTTACAACGAAATGGTTATTCCTGGCCATATCAGACCTTCCTCCGGAAGCCGGCCAAAACTCCGGATGTTTTTCGGCAACAATCTGTTTTGCCGCTTTGGTTTTATTCTGCACGACATTCAGGAATTCCCCTTTCCGGGAGGCCTTAACCGTAAACATATCCAGGCCGTCAAACCATTTTTGCTGCCGTTCTTTTAAGAAAATACCGTTAGGGATAGCGAAAAGTCTGCTCTCATTATATAGCCGGACAAAGATATGCCTTAAGCCCTCGCCACAGCCCTTGTCATCAGAGCGCAAATAATCCTTCATTTGCCCCTCGCTTACCGAGACTACAAAATTACTATGCCTGAGGAAAGCAGCCGTAAAATTAACTAACTCACCATTATGCGGATCAATAAACCAACCGTAATCCTCGGGGGCTAATCCCAGATTACCTAATAAATCCACCCCATCCTGGTACCGCTCTAATTTAAACTGGTAATCCTGACCGTTGTTATGCACCCAGCCGATAGTTTTAACCTGGGCAAAATGAGGGTCATTCTTATATACGGAGCGGTAGGAATTCAAATGGGCCATCAGCAGAGCGCACATCCAATCATTGCCTATAACTATACTGGGGTATATATGCAAGGCCTTCATTGCTTCCAAGGCGCCTAAAGATAAAAAGATAGCCCTTAATTCTTCATGCTCCTTAGTCACCCGTTGGCTTGAATCTCTGGTATTGCCCCGTAATTGTCCGTAAAGCGCATCGGCAAAATCCGGATTATCCAATAAGATATGGTGCAGGCAATCAATTTTTGCCTCGGCTATAGCTGCGGTAAAGAAACCGTGCCTTCCCAAATATACCTGGCTTGACTTTCCGGTATAATTAACCTGGAAACGCTCAATTGTCTCTGTTTTAATATATCTTCTTTCAATACTCCCGTCTTCCCGTTTTTTTTCAGTATAGGCGTAGAGCGGACTAATTACATAAACTTTAAGCCCTGACTGAGCCAAGATTTGACTTAGCTGCCCAGCTACATTAGCCAAACCACCGGCTTTGGAGAGCGGCTCTGTCTCCGGAGAAACAAGAACTACGCAGCCTACCTCTATCCATCTGGATACGCCGGCTATGATTTTTCTGACAGGGCCTTCTTCTAAATCAGAAAGTAACTCTTCCAGGGCCTCCTTAATCAAAACTATCTTCCCGGGGTGTTTACGATAAAGCTCATGCATTAATAAAGTTAAATCCTGGCCATTCAATAGGCCGGATTTATCTTTAGATATGCTACCCGCTAAAGTCTTGATCCTTTCATATAAACTCTTGCGGTCTCCTTTTCTTTTAGCCAGGGTCTGTTCAAGCCAAACAAAGGCATAATTAAATTTGGTGCGGTAATACCTATCGTAACTGGAGTAACGGGTTAAGCCATCCACCAGAAGCCTCTCTTTTATCGGAGACGAACCTACGGCTTTAGCAATAGAAAATACCGCTACCTGGTAAGAACCCAACTTAACCTGCAATCCGGCATTGACTAACTCTCTGCCGGTAAATAATTCTTCCCTGCCGGATTCGTACTCGGTTAATTTATAAAAGGTATAAATAGAATCCTTAAGCCCTAACGCCTCTTTTAGGGGAACGAACTCAATATTTACCCAGGCCTTTTCCCAGCCACAATTAACCACAAACAGAAATTTTTCTTGCTTGTCGAATCTGGCTATGGCAAAAACACGATGGTGATTAGTGTTTACTATATAATCTCCTCCGCTATAAAGCGAAGGGTAAGCCTTATAGAATGCCACCGCTCGTTGATAAAAATTCTGCACTCTTTCACCGTGTAAGCGTTCAAAATCCAACTGGGCGTAAGACCTCTGCCTGTCAGCCTCTTCATAATTATGCTGGGTATAATTATCTATCCTGATCCGGTGAACCTCGCCTATCTCCTGACGATTGTATAACATTAGAGGACCGCGGGTGGTAGCCAACCAGGCCCAGACCGCAGCCTTGATTCTCTCCGGACCAAAACTCTGCCATCTATCCATCACCCGGAAATAATCGTGGGTTTCCAGGGCAGCTACCCATTGCGCTCCTTTAGGCAGTGCGCTGAATAACCAGCGGAAGTGCGAGTTAAGAACTTCTATTACCGAACCTTCCCTAATAAACACATTCTCCAGGTCATCGTGAGTCCCGGAATCAAAAGGTACCACCCCAGACTTAATTACCTGGCTATATTTATTAGTAAATCCTCTCTCGGTATGGGCGCCGTAATTTTCTCCTAAGTAGCAGAACTCCGGGTATTCCCTGTTTAATTCCGAAACCAGGTAGATTAAGAAAGGATTGGCCTGATTATCATCCCAGTTATTTACAATTTTAAATCCGCCGTAATTATTACGCTCCCAGGAAGTTATCCTGCCGAATAATTTTTCTTTGCCCTGGATTTCCCCTGATTTTTCTACCGGCAGCATTGACCCGAAGTTATGGGCTACGTCTACCCTCATCCCCTTCACCCCTAAACCCGCCAATTCTTTCGCAAATTTAGCCAGGGCCTCAATTACTCTCTTATCGCGGAAATTCAGGATAACCGAATCATGCCATTCTACCGGACTTCCATCCTCATGATTGATTGAGCCGTCTGTAGCTAACCTGCGGATTATCCGGTTAAAATCATAATGATTTCTGGCTTTTACAAAAGCCCATTCCGGTAAATCCTGGCAGTTCTGGTTAACATGAGGCACGATATCGCCGGCATATACCTGGATACCGAATCCCGCCGCCTTTTTGATTAATCTTGCCAATCCTGCCCGGCTGCCTAATTCCTTACTAATGCTAAAGTTCAATATTGAGAATAGCGAGGCATCCGGCCCTGCCTGTCCCGGGATATTTTCCGGTCTATCCAACTGACAAATACCCATAATATAAATATATTCTACGTTCCCTTTCTTAAGTTCAGGGAGTATTCTTTCTATGTCTTTGAAGGTGCCGGGGATAACCCTGCCTTCGGCGTCCCGCCTAATCCGTCCCTGTTTATCGTATATGCCGTTGTAGGCAGCCCAAATCTGCCTGAATACCTTGCCTCTTAAATCTTGCTGGCAGAATATTAATTTATTCGCCGCAGAATCACAAACATATTCCCAGGGGCTGAATTTATCTTTCTTTATCTGCAACGCCAAATGGATAATCCCTTTTTTAGCCTTGATAGACTTGTTAACGCCTAAAATTACCTTATTATGCGGGCAGGGCCAGACCTGTAAATCCAGATAGCGAAAACGACTGGTGTAGTTATTGGCTATTACCAGGCGGGCTTTAAATTCTGAAAGCTTATCCGGACGCTTTAAGGTATTAAATCCGGCGTTTGAAGTAAAAGATTCCATCCTGATATTCTCTCCCAGTATCGCGATTATTGTCTCTTTGGCCTCAGGAAAATCCAGGGGCCTGTTACTGTATATACTATTTAAAATCCTTTGTACTTTCTGCTGAATTCGGTAATTCTCAATCCCTAAAGAGGCATTTAATAAGCGCACTGCTTCGGATTTGAATTCATCCTTAGTCAACATCCCCTCTAATTCCCGAACTGCCGCCAGGGCAACCTGGGAATTATCAGAGTTCAACCTATAAACTATCTGGTAAAATTCCGGGTTGGCTTTATAGAAAGCCAGGTCACTACGCATATCCTTTATTTCTTCTTTATCAAATACCAGGTCAACCCTTAAGCCCCTTCCTAAGAAAGAGGCCATTTTCTTGCTATCAGTGAGGTAGTCTACGAAATAATCCGGAGCTATCCTTACCATCGCCGAATAATCATTGCGCTTATAAAATAAGGCTACCCGTGAGTCTTCGGCATAAATATCTTCGTCTTTAAAGTCAAGCAGTTCCTCTGTCTGACGGAGATCCAGAGCCTTTTTAATAATCTTCCGTAAGGCACCTATTTTAATATCCGGCTGGATGAGCCCATTAAGGAGATTATTCTCAGCCAGGCTCTTCCATAGGTTGATAAATTCTCCCTGACTAAGATTAGAGGTAT
>JAQTPA010000011.1:31648-38210 GCA_028713155.1 Candidatus Omnitrophota bacterium
GCCTTTTTAATAATCTTCCGTAAGGCACCTATTTTAATATCCGGCTGGATGAGCCCATTAAGGAGATTATTCTCAGCCAGGCTCTTCCATAGGTTGATAAATTCTCCCTGACTAAGATTAGAGGTATTTTTAAAGGGAATGGCAGATGAGGAAGTATTCCTGTTTACTTTGAAATAGATATCTGCGCCAAACCACTGGCGTTCTATATCATGGTCATTTTTACGAGGACTGGCAAAAACTGTAAGCCAGAATTTTTCACCTTCCCGCTCAGGGGTTATTCTTGCCTCATAGATACCTGTTTGCGGATTCCGCTTCATTAAGATCAATTCCTTATCGTGGTTAAGATTTGTAAATACAAATACTCCCCGCGGCGGCTCTGAGCCTTCATAATCCACCTTAGCCTGGGTTAGGATTGCCTTGCCCTTCTTTATTTCATACAACCTATATTTTTCTGCATAATCTCCCGCAAGAGAAACTGATTTAACCTTTCCATTTCGGCGGGATAGAACAGGATAAGGCCTCCCCAATAATTCTTCCAATTCTTCTCTTCTTGTCTGCCGGAATTTTTCCAGGGTCTCGGCAAGCCCTGTATGAGGACAAATATAGTAGCCTTCCTCGGCAACTATACTCTTTACTCTATCTACGACCTGGTCATAATCCCATTCGGGATAACTAATCAAAAACAGATACGCCACAATCAATGAGGATGAGCGCCCAATTGCTGCATGGCAATGGACAAGAACGGGCTTTCCGCGCTTAATGCGCTCATTAATCCACTGCACCGCCTCCCAAATTACATTCTCGTCTATAGGATTGTTGGAGAAATCCTTAATTGCGAACTGTTTGTGATCAATAGAGCCATTGTGAAATACTGGCCTTAAATCTCTTTCTTCAGAGGCAGTCAAAACCGCCTTAATCCCCATCTTCTTGAGGAGTTTGGGCCTGGCAGCAACCGCTGCGTTACCCAAAAATATACCTTCATCTATTTTTATAACCAATGGCCCCTTTGCCCATTTCTCGCCGTTAGGCTTTTCTACTTTTAAACTCTCTTCCTTTACTATTTTTTCCCCGTTAATCTTCAGGACCATCTTTATTCGATAGGTACCTGGGCGTGGGAAAAAGACTGTTTGGGCTAAACTTAAGTTGCCTTCCTGATTAAGGATAAACTCCATAGGGACTTTACTGTTAAAATCCTGGCCAACCAATTCAATATAACCTTGCTGGACAGCCTTTTTGGATAAACCCGGTTGGGGTTCAAAAGTTACTGTAGCAGGAAATTCCGGCAATACATAAGGAGTGATTTGGATAACTTTTTCTACAATAAAAAGATTTACTCTAAAAGGAGCCAGTCCAACGCTAAGACCGCTGGATAATAATTCGCGGCCTGAGCGAATGTGTCTTTCGCCTGTAAAGAGGTCTTTAAAAGAATAGGAAAAATCCTCCTGTAAGTTCAGGTTTGCAGGTAAACTGATATTGCCCCATTCCTTCCCTCTCCATGAAGACTGAACAGTGGGATTTATAACAACAACGAGGGGTTTACCTTCATATTCCTTCAAACCAGCCTTAATATGGAGAGATCCTTCTACCCTCAAAGGTCTATCCATCTGTACATAGGAGTATTGGCCTCGATAGACCTGAAGAAGCATATCAAAAAGAGGATGGCTGCGGATAGCTTGTTTTTGGGAAAGCGAAATTACATTAGAGGTAAAGGGCTTCCAGTATCGTCTAAAGCTATCCAGGCTAAAAACCTCGGCAGCCTTCTTATTAAAAACCTCAAGCGATCTATTGACCGGCTCCATTAATCTTTCTCCTTCCGCCCCCATCTTTCGAATCTTCTCCTGTACTAGAGACAACGCCCAGGAAAAACCGCCTCTGGTATTCTTTAGCTCTTTATCGATAGTCTCCTCTGTCCCTTCACGAGGAAAACCTGTTGAAAAATCGGTGGGCCAATGATGGTGGTCAATGATTACAAGGTGTTTTTCGCTTTCTGGTTTTTTAATTCCAACATTAAAGAGAGCCATATCCGTATGGAATATGCCGCGCTTCCAAAAGCCTTGGATAAAATCAAAATATAGGTTCATCCACTGCATAGCAAGCTCAACATCGCCTTTCTTTAATGCCTGCGAGAGCTGTTCCGTGACAGGAATGGCGTAGGGATAAACCAACATGACAGAAATTTTAACCCTCTCAACCTTTTGCTCTTTATAAATCTTTGCATTACCAGGATATTCAGGGGTTATTACAATAGGTTCGGATATGCGCTGTACTATCCCTATTTTTTCATATCTCTTAAGCCGTTTTCTCTCGGTTTCGCTTAATCTTTGATAAGTTTCTTCGGCGATATAGACCCTCCCCCCCATTGTTAATTCTCCATAGGTTTCAAAAGACTTAATATCTTCCCATAGGGCAGGGTGGAGCTGGTCTTTTCTTTCGCTATTATATAGAGCGCCGTAATCAATATCCCATCGCTGAACAGGGAAACGATGATCACCCGGAGGTATATCAGACGCTACAGAATATTTGGTTTTAATGTACTTAACGACAATTTTATTCCCTGGATCTCTAAAGACGAAGTAATGCGCGCCCTGGCCAGTAAGAACCATGGGGCCTTTGGTCACTACATTGAGCAGATTATCAGGCAGGGTACTTTGAGTACAGTAGCGTAGATACAAGTCTCGTGTAAGAGGCAGGAGAACACTATCAAGCATACTCTTCTCCATACTATCAGACCCGCCATGTAAGTACCCGAATTGATAGGCCTGGAGAATATTCTCTAGGATTCGTGATTCATTATCGTCAAAAGGCCAATCACTATCTAACCTAATGCCATTTATCTGATTCCTATGCAGGTATAGGAGCGCTTCTAGGATTTGAGGGTTATTGGTAAAGTTCTTAATGGAGCCCTTGCGGATTGCCTTTTCTGTTAGCTCGGGATTAAGTAAGTGTTTTAGCTCGTGGGACAGGATTTCCCGGGTAAGGGCAGTTCTTAAGGCATCCAGATCTTCTTCGGTCAGATTCTGAGTATTAAGGAGGAGGCGGTTAATTTCTAAACGGCCATCTTCTACCGCTGCTACTTGGGCGAGATTGTAGGAGATATACAGGGAGAGTTTGAGCTCTGGCGGAGCATTGGCCAAACCGATAAATGCATCCTTAAGGCATTTAAGAAAGAGGCTCTCTTCCTGGGAAGTAAGCCTTCCTGCGTCCTTATATTCGATGTTTATACTATCGTCCTTTATAGCTACTCTTGCCTGGATATCAGGGGCCTGCTGGTAATCCGGGACCTGGATTAGGGCCAGGGGATCAACAGTGGCGGGGTAATTACGGGTAGGCTGCTCGCTGGATTCTTTCATATCAATAATCTTATACTCAAACAGTATGCGTAAAACCTCTGCCACGCTCCAGGCCTGAGATCTGGTTCCTCCTGGATGGCGGAGCCCGTCCTCGCGTTGCTCTCCGTCAAAGACTTCCGGCAGAGAACAGAAGGGGTAACAATAGGGATTTGCCACTAAAAATTTAACCAATGGAGTAAGGAGTTTACGGGTCTCCTTTTTAATCTCAGCTACGCTCTGGCCTTCGTATCTGCATATGCTTACTAAAGCATCTATATATGGGCCGATTAGCCATGGCCAGACAGTGCCTTGATGGTAAGCTTGATCCTTATCTTCTTGAACCCAATCCGTATGGTAGTACTTCTGATACCGCGAATCTTTCGGAGAAAGGGTACGTAATCCATAAGGCGTAAGCAGGTCTTTAGTCACTACGTTAAACACGCTGGCTTGGCGCTCAGGAGAGAGTAAATCATCTGCGTGGCTAATTGCAAAAATCATGTTGGGCCGAATCGCGCCTTGATGAGGATCTCCCTCAATCACATCGTAGAGGCAGCCTTCGGATTCATTCCAGAACTTTTCATTAAAGGATCTTTTAACTTTCTCGGCTAAAGAATTACATTTAGAGGCAGATATTTCGTCTCCAAATCTCGCCTCTACCTCTGCCATAAACCTAAGATTCGCATACCAAAGGCTATTAATTTCTACTGTTTTTCCATTACGCGGGGTAACGGGTTTATCTCTTCCTTGGGGGTCGGCATCCATCCAGGTAGCCTGGCTAGGATTAACGATCAACCCATCTTTGTCCATATAAATCCTGTTGAACCTATTGTGCCCATCGTATCCTGTTCCGTTCTTATATCCTGAGACGATATTACGCATGGCAGTGAGCATCTCTTTAACAAATTCCCAATCGTATGTGTACTTTACATATTCCTTGATTGCCTGGACGAACCACATTGAAGCATCAACTGTATTATATCTAATGCCTCTGGAGTTAATTATATTAGGAATAAGGCCATTTTTTTCGTAACGGGCGAATCTCCGGATAACCTGTTTGGCTTCTTCAAATTTTCTTGTGGCCAATAAAAGCCCCGGAAGAGAAATAAATACATCCCTCCCCCATTCCTCCAGGAACCAACTATGATTAGGGCCATTACGGCTGGCAGCCCAAATTTGAACTTCATCATTAATCTTTTTTATAAAGGTCCCCGCGGCAAATCCTAAGATAATAGAAATAATATCCGGATATTCCCAAAGATCACCTGCTGATTTTAACCTGCGGTAAACCTGATGTGCAGAGACCATGGTTTCTATATAATTGCCTAAATCAAATTTAACCCGTTCTGCATAATCCGGGTCACCCTCCTCTGGAACTTTATATCCCCAGAGGCTCCGGCGCTCCTTGCCCTCTCCCTCAACGATTTTAATGGGCACCGGGTCTCCCCATTGGTCTCCTAAGGTAAAACAAACGAATTTTGCATTCCTGGCGGAATAATAGTCATTTAAACAGCCATTAAATCCCTCCATAAATTTCTCTTTCGTACCATAAAAACGGGCGGTATCGTGCGAACTCATCTGTTTCCAATCTTCTCCGATAACCATAATACCGTACTTACGGATATCGTTGTACTTTCCTTCAAATGCTTCCGCTATAAACAATTTTTCTTTTAACAAAGCAAGTTGCCCAAGAGACGCAATAAAATCGTCTCCCCGTTCATCGCCGCTGGCAAACTGGCCATTACCGAAATTGTAGGCAAAATGAAGCGCATCTAACCTTACTCCGTCCAAGCCAAAATCTAACCAGTGCTGCAGAGGCTGCAATATAAACCTATAATTTTCTTTGCTTAGTTTAGTCCAATTCCACAGAGCTAAATCTGTCCAGTTTTCATTGATACCACAGCGTACAATACCCGGATTCCTTACCTTAATATCCTTGAAATATTCTGGATGCCTCCAAACATCAACGCTGTCTTTGCCGCGAAACATTGGCATATCAAAAAACATATGGCCGCCTTCTTCAGAGAGAAAACCCAAGGCGTCTTTAAATTGCAGGTGCGCAATCCATTGGGCAAATTTATGCCTCTCCACCAAGCCCTGATAATGCGCATTTTTTTCTGCTCTCTTTACGTCATCCTCTTTCCATTCTAAGGACGATTTCCCTATAATTTTATGTAGCGCCATAAATCTGGCGTAATCCTCTAGCCACCAGGAATTCTCTTTAATAAATTTTTGCAGCTCTTTCCTATCGTATTGCTCTTGGTCTACGCCAGACCAATCAATATACGACTCATTTAAAGCGTATAAATTAACCGGTGCGTACGGGCTTTCGTCTAAAATAGCGTAAAAGGGCAAAGCCAAAAGAACATTGATCCCTTGCGGCTTAAGGACTTCTTTGAAATAAGGGGCTATCTCTTTAAACTTTCCATGCCGGAGAGAAAAAATCGGGAAAATGATTGCTGTATTGATACGCGAGGGGTCTTTCCACCAGGCGATATTTTCAGGCAATAACGGATCAAATTCTAAGATCTGAAAACGCCAGCCATGCTGGATATATCCGGTCTTATCTACCTTGCCGGGAAACACGGAAACTCCGATACCCCAACCGTGCTTGGCTAAGTCTTTGCCTGTATGGGGAATAGGATAAAAACGGCCTATAGTATAGTCAAAAACCTTATGGAATAGCGGGTCTTCGACGTAATCAAAATAATCTATTATCTTAAGCCAAACCTTGGAATCTTCTCCGCTCCAGCCTTTTTGCGCAAAATGAATAGGAATAAATACGCGGCGGCCGTTATAGGATTTGGAAAATACAAAAGCGGTATTTAAAGTCACCTGATGAAGGTTAATTTCACCCTTCTCGAATAAATTTTTATTTAATTCGCTATTTATTATTGAAGAAAGTAACGGATAAACACGCTTATCCCAATCCCGCATATCCTCTAAAAGCTCCGGCGCTAAAGTAGCCACAAATGCCATAACCGCAGGGATACCCTCTTCGGTGAATTTCTTCCGGGCTGCTTTTGCGTCTAATGCAGAAACTTTTCTTAAGGTATCTCTTAAAACATCCGGCTGGGTAGAAAGATTGGAGACCATTTGAATTAAGAGCTCAACAGGCAGGCGGTTCTCCTGTAATATCTCTCCATTAATAGCCGCGGCTAATATATCCGCCAGGCCCTCAGGAGCAACCCTCTCTTCTATGCTTTCTCTTCTCTCTTTTGTTTCAACTAAATCTA
>JAQTPA010000012.1 GCA_028713155.1 Candidatus Omnitrophota bacterium
ACTTCTTCCCAGACATCCCTAAAGACGCATTTTCCTATATCCTGGCAACCGGAATATTTTTTATCCACGCAGGCAATCGGCTCAACCGGTCCGGCGATAAAACGCGTTACTTCTCCCAGCGTAATTTGTCCCGGATGCCTGCATAGAGAATATCCCCCTACCTTGCCGCGCCTGCTCTCCACGAACCCCGCCCGTTTTAAGTCCAGGAGGATCTGCTCCAAGAACTTGGTCGGTATATCCAGGCGCTGGGATAAATCATTGATCGCTACCGGGGCATTTCCGAAATTTGCGGCTAAATCCAGAATTGTCTTTAAGGCATAGTCGCCTTTGTAGGTAATCTTCATCTTATTCTATATAATCTCTATTATATTAGTAGAGTATACCTAAAAAAATAAATTTTGTCAAGTAAAAATTATATTTTAATGCTGGGCTGCATAACGAAAGGCAGATAAGCAGGCCTTGGCGCCTTCGCCTGCGGCGATGATAATCTGTTTCTCCGGGACATCTGTGACATCGCCCGCGGCAAAGATTCCCGGGCTGTTTGTCTCATTACGGCTATTGACCTTTATTTCACCGCGGCTATTCTTTTCCACGCCTTTAACAAAATCCGCATTGGGGATAAGGCCGATCTCGACAAATACCCCCTCTACGGGAAGTATCTTTTCTTCTTCCCCATAATTTACTTTTACGGCATTCACCATTTCTCCTCCCAAAACAGCAGTAACTTCAGCATTATTCAGTATCTCGACATTACGCGCTTCTTCTATTTTCTGACGCATAAGCGCGTCCCCTCCGAGTTTAGGTGTATTATTGATGATATAGGTATATTTTGCGATCTTTATCAGTTGCAGGGCCGCATCCAGGGCGGAGTTACCTCCTCCGATGATTGCCACATTTTTAGCGCTAAAGAGCGGTCCGTCACAAGTTGCGCAATAACTGATACCTTTGTTTTTATATTCTTTCTCTCCCGGGACACCGAGTTCCCTTGAGCGTTTACCGGAAGCAACAATTACCGCCTTAGCCTGGTAACTGGCTTTATCGGTTTTAACCAGTATAACCTCCCCCGCCCTGGTTACTTCAATTACCTCCTCGCCTCCTTTAACACTGGTATTGTAACTAAACATATGCTCTTCAAATTTCCCTACCAGGTCCGGACCGGTAATAAATTGATAACCGGTATAATTCCCGATATCGCCGCTCCAGGCAGTCTGACCCCCGATATCACCGGTCACAACCAAAAAATCCATCTTTTTACGCGCTGCGTATACGCTGGCGGTAATCCCCGCAGGCCCTGCGCCGACAATGATCAAATCATACATAGTTATACTCCCAAGGACTGTTTGATTTTTTCCCGGTCAAAACCCACGATTATCTCGCCTTCAATGTCCAATACCGGCACAGCCATCTGTCCGGATTTTTTAACCATTTCATCGGCCTTGAGCCGGTCGGTGGCAACATCGTAATCTTCAAAAACGATATTATTATCTTTTAAAAACTGCTTGACCCTGATACACCACGGGCAGGTGGGCGTGCTGTAAATTTTTACGTTTTTAGCCATAGCAATCCTTTCTAAAGCAGCTTTTTAGTCTCAATAAGCTGTTTTAAATGACCCTCTTCCTGGACAATCAGGGTCTCTATTATCTTCACATCATAGTCGGGAACGATTTTCTTTAAACCTTCGTAAAAAACGACCGAGTCTTTCTCAAAACTGATGGCTTTTTCTATCGCCTCCTTATCGGTCTGAATAGCTTTGGCGATTTTTTCGCCTTCATCCTTCTGTGTAAATATATACTCCCTGGCTAGCGTATTCATATAAGCATAATATTCATCGGTATCCTGCCCTTGAGGCTCAAATTTCCGGGTTTTATCCAGTATGCCCTGAAATACCTTAATGTGTTTTTCTTCTTCACCCGTTAAGAACCTAAAAACCTCCCTAGCTTTCAATACTTTTGATTGCTCTGCCATCCGGTTATAGAAATCCCTGCCGTTTTTTTCGATCTGAATACCGAGTGCCACGACTTCGCTGCCCGCAAAAATGTTTCCCATGCTACCCCCCTGCCTGCCGGACAGGCAGGCTACTTTAAATGCTGTGGCGTAAGGTCAATTACTCCTGACACTTCAACAATAATCATATGCTCGGGATCAGGGAGCAGGACCTCCGGATGCCGAAGGTGCCCTTTTACTTCACCGCGGATATTTTTAAGTAATCTCTGGGTCAGTCTCCCCGTAATTCTATCTTCCCAGGCCTGGATCGTCTCCGCATCAAGATCCGCTTTACCTAAAATCCTAGCCTTCCCCTTAAGGCAGTAACCGATGAATTTATGCTCATCAAAAGCAGTAATATTAACGCAAGGGTTGCTCTTGAGATTCTGCAAGGTTTGCCCTCTATAGGCATCCAATAAGAAAATACTCCCCTTCTTATTGATTTTTACTATCCCCTTACAAGCACTGTGGGGAAAGCCCTCGCTGTCAATGCTGGAGACAATGACACAACCCTGTCTCTGGAAAAATTGGATAATGTCTTCGCTCAGCGGATGCATCTAACTTTCCAGCTCCACGATCTTCTTTTCAATAAGCTGCTTATGCTTCTCTTCCTCGTTCATCAGGAAGGTAAAAATTTCTTTTGTCTGCGGGAACCGCGCAATAAAATTTTCGTAAAGATCCCTTGCTTCAATCTCTTTGCCTAACGCCAGTTCTAGAGCTTCTACCGGGCCCATTATTTACCTCCTTTTATTACTGCCGCAAAATTCCGGCCGAACTTAAAACAAGCCTCTAAATCGTTTTTATCGGGCATATACTTTACTTCCAATCCTGTTGCTGCCAATTCTATGCCGGCTTCTTTTAAAATATTTTCTATCTGTCGTACGGCCCCCCCTGCCCAGCCGTAAGAGCCGAAAGCAGCGGAAACCCTATTTCTTGGCTTAAACCCTCTTATAAAATCAAGAAAGCCGGCCAGGTTAGGAAGCATGTTGTTATCATGAGTTGACGAGCCAAAAATAAATCCCCGGGCATCCAGCATTTCTTTAACTACCTCGGTACGGTCAGAGCCGGTTATCTCAAACAATTTTATGCTCAAACCCTCTTCTTCAACGCCCGCGACAATTTTACGCGCCATCTTTTCGGTCGCGCCCCACATAGATTCATATGCTACTACCACTTTGGGCAGGGTTTCATTCTGCGCCCAGCTGGTATATCTATTCACTATTTGCAGGGGGTCCTTACGCCAGATAACGCCGTGGCTGGGAGCAATGATTTTAAGCGGAATATTTAATTTTTTTACTTCTTCGATCTTCTTTAAAATAACCGCGCCTAACGGCCAGAGTATATTACCGTAGTATTTGGCCGCTTCATCCCATAACGCGCACTGGTCAACCTCGTCGGCAAACCTCTCTTTGGTCGCCAGATGCTGACCGAAGGCGTCATTGGGCATAAGCAGTTCTTCTTCTGGGCAATAGGTAAACATGCTGTCCGGCCAATGAATCATCGGCGCCTCTAAAAACGTTAATGTCCTCTTACCCAGCTTTAATTTATCCCCGGTCTTAACCACCTGAAAATCCCAATCCCCGTAGTAATAGCGATAAAGGCCTTCCTTACATTTCTCCGTACCTAAAATTTTTGCCTTAGGGCAGAGCTTCATAACTTCAGGGAGCGCTCCGGAGTGGTCTGTTTCCACGTGATTAGCGATGACGTAGTCTATTTTATTGACCGGCACAACCTGCTGGATATTTTCAATCAGTTCCGAGGAAAACGCCCCGTACACTGTATCTACGAGAGTAATCTTTTCATCAATAATCAGATAGGCGTTATAAGTTGTGCCCCGTTTTGTAGTATAGGTATGACCGTGAAAATTACGCACGTTCCAGTCCACCACGCCGACAGAATAAATATCCGGTAATATTTTTAAAACTGACATACGCTCTCCCTGACTGCGGGTAGGCAGGCTAGTATCCTTGAAAGTTTTCGGTAACTATATTTTCTTTAGCTAAGTTCAGATCTTCCGTCAATATTTTATTCATTGCCTCCACCATCTGCGGAGGGCCGCAGAGGTAAAATTTTCTTCGCGGGTAATTTCCTACTTCCTGCTTAATCACCTGGGCATTAATCCGGCCGGAGATACATTGGAAACCTGCCGCTGGTTTGCCAAGCACATGGACTACTTTTAATTTAGGATAAGCCTTCTGCATCACTTCAAAATCTTCCTTGAATATAATATCTTTTAGCGAATGGTTGGCATAAACCAAAACCATATCCGTGCCTAAATTCTTATCTACGGTATATTTGGCAATACTTCTGATGGGAGTAATACCGATGCCTCCGGATAAAAACGCTATATCCGTTCCCGGTCCATCCAGAGTGAATTTACCGAATGGATATTCAATCTTAAGGCTATCCCCGGGATTTAACTGGCTAAGCGCTTTTGAAAAATCGCTGTTGGTAAGTTTTTTGGTAAACTCCACGTAGCCTTGCTCCGTGGGCGAGCTGGATATGGAAAGATACCTTTTTAAAACAGGGTCGCCCGCAAGGGTTACCGAAAGAAACTGGCCGGCTTTAAAATCTATTTTTCCGCCGATATCCAGCCGCACGCTTTTAACGTTATAGGCCCTTTGGATAATTTCCTTAACTCTTGCGGTTAACTCCTGCGCCATTTAAATCTTCTCAAACATATCTTTACCTACGCCACACTCAGGGCAGACCCAATCATCAGGCAGCTTTTCAAAAGGTGTCCCCGCCGGAATCCCTCCCGCAGAATCACCTTTGGCCGGATCATAAATATACCCGCATACCGTACATCTATACTTATCCATCCGGATCTCCTTTCTTAACGCTGCTTTTCTGAACCCTGCATCATTGGAGGCATCGGCATACCAGGTGCCTGTTCTCTATTCATAAGAGCGCGCCTTCCCTTCATCATCCCCATCATCGGGCATCTAGAAAAACCCCTGGTGGCGCCAGAAGCATAGATACCTGAAGAAAACACTAAAAGCGCGCTGAGCCAAAGCAAAATAACAACAACCACCCCAAAAAGCTTTAACCTTCCCGATCCCATCTTTTGTAAACTAATTAAAACAAAAAAACTTATAGTTAGTAATACCGTCGCAGGTATCAAAGCAAAACAAAATCCCAATCCACCCATTATACACCTCCTTTTAAGATTGAACCTCTGCTGGCCAATCTCCCGGCATTGCTCATTCCCTACCTAAAACTAGACGGGCGCCGCTTTATAAACGGCGCCCGTGCCAAAAGCTACTTCTTCTTTGCCTTCTTCTTTTTCTTCTTTGCACCAGGGCCGCATCTTCCACAACCCATTTTTCACCTCCTGCCTGCCTAAGGCAAGCTGTTTTACCTGCTTAAAATATGCTCCGAATCCTCTTCGGGAGAACGAATAAGCCTTAAAATTAAACTTCCCCTTTAGGATAGCAAAAATATTTTAGAAATAAAAACCGGAGGTATCGGCCCGATACAGGTTCCTTCAAGATTAAGATACAACAAACTAAGCAATATAGCAACTGCTTTTTGCTCATGTCCAGAGCGCTGATCCGTTGCCTGAATATCCCGCTTATTCCAGTAAAGATTCTAGAGTAATAGAATTAAGCTCTCTTAAAACATACCTCTCAATCCCGGTAATCTTTTTTCTTAAAAGGCAGGTTTTTTTATGCGGGCAGGCAAGTTTCCGTAAAAAACATTCATTCAGCCTCAATGCGCCCTGGAATATCCGCATTATATCCGTTATAAATATTTTTGCCGGCTCTTTAGCCAAAGTGAACCCGCCACCCTGGCCCCTGAGAGACCTGAGTATGCCTTTCCCGTTCAATACCTGAAGTATTTTTCTCAAAAATGGCTGCGGAACGCGTAATTTCAGGGTTAATTCTGAAACAGAAACTATCTTTCCTTTGCATTTAGCAATGAGACATAACGCTCTCAGGGCGTAATCCGTATTCCTGGTGATTAATTTCATCTTATCCTTTAGGAGTGGCGGGCTTAAAAAATTTGGGCAGTTTAACGTCTTGCCCGGGACAGACTACTACAGCCCTCTTTACAGTGGGCTACCGGACGAAGCATATACTTTACGGTTATATTCATACGCCCTCCTTTTATAGATTAATGATACCACAATTGTATCATTTGTCAAGAAAAAATTTTCCTTTCCCCTAACTTAAACTGACCAACGCTATGCCTACCACAATAAGAGCTATCCCCATCCAGCGCTTAAGGCTAACCCTCTCTTTCAATATGAACCTGGAGGCTAAGGCGATAAATATATAATGCATACTGTCCGCGGAAAAGGCAAAGCTTAAATCTACCTGGGATAAAACAAACAGCCATATACACAAAGAAATTAGGCTAAAGAGAAAACTGAGCCAAACCCGCGGTACCGCAATTAATTTAATAATAAACCTCAATACTGCCCTGACATTGCCTCTCGGAGGGATTAAAGAATTAATGGCGGATTTTAAGAATAGCTGGTTTATAGTATCGCAGATGCTGGTCAGAGCGATCAGGAATAAAATAAAAACAAGTTTTTCTCTCATTCTAAAACCCGCCCTTTCTCTGAGGTGCTTAAGGAAACAAGGACGACTCCGAGCAGTATAAACAAAACCCCTCCCCACCTAAAAAGGCTTACCTTTTCATGCAGGAAGATGATGGAAGCTAAGGGTATGAGTATATAACTAAAACTACAGATGGGAACGGCGACGCTTAAATCAACCCTGGAAAGCAGGCTAGACCAGAGAATAAATGTGCCTACAACTAATACCAGGCCGATCAAGAGGAAGGGAGAGGAAAAAACATTCTGCAGGAAAACAAAGAGTTCAGAGGAGTTGGTTATAACTACCCCCTCCTCAAGAAGAGTGCTTTTTTTAAAACAAAGATGAATAAACGTTTCCAGGAAATCGGTCAGGACAAGGAAGAACAACAGTTTAAAGGTGAGCTTGTTTTTAAACATTTATACCGGTTTCCAATAGGATTATTATAACCTGAACTTAAAGACTTAGTAATGATTAAATAACTCCGCTTGCTTTTGGAAGTATTCTAGCATAAAATGTATAAAAAGATAATGTAAAATGAGTTTATTTCGAGAGATACCACCCACAGCCGGCCTACCCATTTACGCAGGAGAACTTTTCTCTGCTTTCTTTAAAAGAAACCAGCGCGGTTCTTTGGAGGAAGACTTTAAAAACTACCTGGGAGTGCCCTATGCGGCTGTAACTTATTCGGGGACAGCTGCTTTTTACCTTATCCTGGAGGCCCTGAAAACCCTCTCTCCTAAAAAAACCCTGGTTATCCCTTCTTTTATCTGCCCCCTTATCCCATTGGCCATAAAAAGAGCGGGATTAAAAGTTTTAGTCTGCGATATTAATCGGGATAATTTTAATTTTGAGGCTAACCAGATAAAAGAATTGTGTTTCAGGAACCGGGATATCCTGGCAATTGTGCCTGTCCACCTTGCCGGTATACCCGTAGATGTGGCAGCGCTGCAAAAAATAGCCCGGGAAAACAATTTCTTCATTATTGAAGATTGCGCGCAGAGCTTAGGCGCACTTTATCGGGATAAAAAAACGGGGACCTCTGGAGACTTTGCTTTTTTCAGCCTTTGCCGGGGTAAAGGGCTGACTATCTATGAAGGCGGGGTATTAATTTGTAAACATGAATTTATCCCCGCGGTTAGCGCCGCAATCAAGAGCTTCGTAAAAGAAGATTTTTTTTCTGAAAATATAAAAATACTGGAGTTATTCGGTTACTGGATTTTCTACCGACCGCTGCTTTTTTGGTTCGCCTTCAGTCTGCCGCAAATTTTCTGGGAAATACAGGGTAAGGCTGAAAAAGCGTTCATTGAATATTTTACTATTGATTTTTCCTTACATAAGGTGTCCGAAATAAGAAAAAGGCTGGGCCAGGCGATTTTCCCGCGCCTGGAAACGCAAATCTCTAAGCAAAGGCAGATTGCCTCTGGCTATATATCGGGCTTAAAAGACAGAAAGGGTATAAAATTAATTACTGAGGCTGACGGCGACTCTTCAAATTACCCTTATCTTACTCTACTCTTTGACGATCCGGCGAAGCGCGACAGGGCGCTGCATATTTTTAAAGGCTCCGGTCTCGGGCTAGCCCGGATTTATCTTTCGGCAATCACGGATTATGGTTATCTGAAAGATATCGTCGGGGATCAACCCTGCCCTAACGCCCGCTATGTCGCCAGAAACCATATCACCCTAAGCACAAGTAGTTTTCTCAGGCCTGAAGAGCTGGATTCCGCAATAGACAAGCTAAAGAAAATATAGGGATTGGATAAATTAACCGCGGCTAAATCAGGGCTTCCAGTATCTTAAGGTTAGTTGATTCATTGAGCCTGGTTATCTCTTCTTCGGGAAACTTATCTGCCCCGACCTCTTTCGGATGATCCAGCCGAGAGAGGACACCTTTTAATCTTCCGGAAACAGAAATTTTTGAATAATCACCGGTAATATCCAGACCCGCTATATCCAGGTTTTCTTTGATTAATTTAAGCAGCATGAGAAGTTCATCCAGCGCTAATTTGCCCTCCTCCCAATTAGTCAGGGCATATTCATTTTTAAGGCAATCTTTATCTATAGAGACATAAACATTCTTTACGGCCAGCCTGCCGATAGCTTTAAGGAAAAAATCCTTTAAATTCTTTCCCCTAAGCTCATCCCAGTAAATCCTGCTGCGCAGGAAACTTTCTTCAACTCTTAAAGAAATGTTTTCGGGGATTTTTCTTAAAAAAACCAGAGAAGGACTGTGGCTATAAGGATAGATTTCTAACCTATCTTTGCTAAGCGCATTCAAGTTAGCGCTTTGAATCCAGGGACAGGAAATATCACCGGAGGCTATGCCGATCAACAGGCATTTCAGGATATTTTTTTTCCTTAAGGCCTCGGTAACCCAGGAGCCGCAGCCAAAACGGGGAGGCAGAATATCCCAGTCTGGGTGCAGGTCAAAAACAATGAGCGAAATGGGTCTTTTAAATTCAGCCAATAATAGCGGGGTTAGATGATGAAAATCCCCTGACCCGATAAAAGTAACGCTCTGACCGGATGTTTCTCTTATGCGCTCGGCAACAGCATCCTTCGTGCGGCCATTCATCCAAAGCCGGGCCTGGGGAGCTAAATCTCGCAGATTAACAACCTTATGCGGATATTTTTGCAGTAAATTCTTTTGCTTGCTTACGCTTGCGTCAAAATCCAGGATACGAATATTTTGGCTTAGCATAAAGGAAGGGATTTTAAGATTTATTGAAAGCCCTGGAAGGAGTTTCCTCTAATCCCGTTCTCCTGCCGGGGGGAGGAGTTTTCTGTTTTATTTTTTTATTGATTAATTTTTCACTCACACAAAACTCCTTTTAAAATAATCATACACATCCTTTAAAGACTCATAGGCAAAACAGGTGAGCTTTTTATCCTGAAAGTACTTAAGCAGCTGATCTTTGGCAAAGACTATGTCCGCGTATTGCGAAGGGCATATGTCTGAACGGCCGTCGCCTATATATATTATTATAGAATCCGCAGTTATGTTTGCCAAGAGATTTTTTGTCTTGCAGTGGGCGCAGACCTGGCATTTTTTACTCCGGAAAGGAAAATAAGGAACCAGCCTATCTTTAGCGAATTTCAACTTATTGGAATAAATCTTTAAATTCTTTATGGAATTAAAACCTAATATGCGTTTTAAGATATAATCAAAATTATCGCTTAATACGAGCATCTTTATCTTGCTTGCGGAAAGCGCTTTTACTATTTTTTTAAAATAAGGGTCTAATTTTATACTGGATAAATATTTATCCAGCGCGCGCTTGGTAATGCTTATACCGTTTATCTGGCCCTTTAGGCAGGCGTGCGAGCCAATCTTGCCCCTTTGCCAATCTTTTTCCAGTTTTACCCATAAGTCATCCCGGGAAAAACGGGGCAACATATTATCAAAGACATCACAGGTGGCGATAGTGTTGTCAAAATCAAAAAAAACTACGCACTTTTCCGGGTTGATTAATTTCATTTTAGGTCTTTAGGCTAGTTGAATCTGCCTGGTAATTCCTCCTGGCAATAAACACATCTATTTATTTTTATATTATACTCCGAAATATTAAAATATTCCCGCTTAACCAATCTTTTCTTGCAGGCAGGGCAATAAGTATCATTCCCCCAGCCGGAGACATTACCCACATAGACGAAGTTTAAGCCTGCCTGAAGGCCTATAGCTAAAGCTTTCTTAAGCGTTATTTCAGGCGTAGGGCCGTATCCGGTAAATTTGTAATCCGGATGAAAGCGCGATATATGCCAGGGCATGTTTTTATCCACGCCGGCAATAAACCGGGCAATGCCGGAGAGATCTTCCTCGGAATCATTCTCCCCCGGGATAACCAGAGTAGTCAACTCTACCCAAATTCCGGATTCTTTCATCAGCCGGATAGAATCTAACACCGGTCTTAGGCTTCCCGCGCAGTTTTTTTTATACGCAGCCTCGTTAAAAAACTTCAAATCCACGTTGGCAGCGTCTAAGTACGGCTGGATCATATTAATGCATTCTTTGGTCATATAGCCGTTAGAGACAAAAACATTGCTTAAGCCTTTTTCTTTAGCGATCTTAGCGGTCTCATAGGCGTATTCAAAGAATATTGTCGGCTCGGTATAGGTATAGGATATGCTTTTACAGCCATTTCTTAAAGCCTCTTCTACTATGTCGCCAGGCGAAAATTCATCTTCTCCTAAATGAGCGCCATCCTTAAATGACTGCTGCGAGATCTCCCAATTCTGGCAAAATCCGCAGCGGAAATTACAGCCGAATGTCGCTATGGAGAAACTGCTTGAGCCGGGTAAAAAATGATAGAGCGGTTTTTTTTCAATGGGGTCAATCTGCGCGCTGACGACATTCCCGTAGGCGTGGGTATACAATATTCCGTCAATGTTCTCCCTCACCCCGCAAAAACCGAATTTCTGGTTGTCAATTTTGCAATGGTGGCTGCACAGACAACAATGCACTGCTTTTCCGTCTAATTTTTCATAAAGGAAAGCTTCTTTCATAACCTTAAGGCCTTTAGCGCAGGCTCACCAAGAGGAGAAACTTCTAAAGCTAGGGGGCTGTCTCCTTTTTTATGATAAATTATCCTGGCGCCTTGCGTTGTGTTTAAATCGCAATAACGGCAGGCTATCGCTGAAGAAAGCCGGATTAATTCCGGACTAAATTCTCCCCTGCCCAAACAGGTCGGCCCGGCCAGCTCTTTACCAGGCATAAATAAATAGTCGCCGCTACCGGCCAACCTCTCTAATTCCTGATTTTCTCCCTCGTTACGACCAACAATTAACTTTGATTGTTTAGACAACCTAAAATGCCTGCCTATTTTTAATAATCCTACGTTTTCTATATTGAGCGCCCGGCAGTTAATTAAGTCTTTAAGCCTGTTGGAGAATCGCGGGTCGGTCAACAGGCAGCCGCCGGCGGGATTAGGATAGTTAGCGATATGAAATTCTTTGGCTAATTTAATCTGCGGCCGGCGTTCCCTACCGCTGAATTTAAAGAGCCTCTGGCGCTTAACCCACCCTTGTTTTTCCGGAAGAGTCTCCGGGAGTAGCCCGGCGCATAGGGGTCTGAGCAATAAACCTTCCAAGCCACTTTCTTTTTCTATAATCTCAAGCGCCTTGCGGTGTTGCGACATGGGCCTCTGGCCCAGGACTTCTCCGGTTACGATAAATTGCGCGCCTAAAGGTTCCAGTAACTCTTTGGCTCTTTTTAACATAAAAATCCGGCAGTCTATGCAAGGATTCATATTTGCACCAAAACCGTATTTAGGCTTTAAGACTAACTCTAAAAAGCCAACACCTAAATCAACAGTCTTTAAATCTTTGCCTAAGCTGTTCTTTGTCAGGGCCTCTGCGCCGGCAATTCCCGGAGACTGATTTTTACGCTGGCAAAAAGGAATTTTGAAATTTAAAGGCCACACGTCAATACCCTGCTCTTGAATAATCCTGGCGGCTAGAATACTATCCAGACCGCCCGAAATCAAAGTAATCGCTCTCATGGCCTTAAATAAGATTTTGGGAAAAGGGTTTTTAACTTAAGAATGTAACAGTTGTTTAACCAGGCCCATAAAGATGATTCCGCACAAAAAGGCGACGAATGCCAGAGTTGCCTTCTTCTGGTTACTCTCCTTATGTATCTCGGGGATAAGGTCAGAGGTAGCGATATAAATAAACCCGCCTGCAGTCAGGGGCATAACAAAGCTGGTGAAACCATGCACAATGTCGGCAATAAAATAACCGGTAAGAGCGCCCAGGACCGCCGTTAAAGCCGAGATAAAATTAAAGAACAGCGCCTTCTTGCGCGTGAACCCGCCGTAAACCAACACTCCAAAATCACCCAGTTCCTGCGGTATCTCATGCAAGATTATCGCCACCGTTGTCGCCCACCCCATGCTGAAAGAAACAGTAAAGCTTACAGCAATCATAATCCCGTCAAAGAAATTATGCACCGCATCTCCGGCAATATTCAAATAAGTAAAAGCGTGGATCGAACAATGCCCTTCATGGCAATGGCGCCAGTGAAAATACCTTTCCATCAGGAAAAATAATACTATCCCCAGGATAGTGTAATAGAAAACAACCGTGGCATTAAGCCTCTCGATTGCTTCGGGCAAAATATGCAGGAAAGCTCCGCCGATAAGCGCTCCGGCGCTAAACCCCAGGAGATAAAAGATAATCTTGTGCAACAACCTATCTTTTATTGCCAGGGTGATAACGCCGATAAGCGAGATAATGCTGACAAAAAATGTGCTTAAAAGAATCCAGCCCAGGACCATAACCGTAACTTTGAAAAGCTCCCTTTTAACCTAAATTCGGTTTTCTGCCTTTATTGGCTTTTTTGGAACGCCAGTTGAGCTTTCCCCTGCGTTTACGTTTTCCCAAAATTACCCCCTTTGTAATAGCTCGCCGGGACATTCTGCACGATGTATTCGGCGGCTTCAATAATACACTTATTTATTGCCTCTCCCATCGAAGTATTGGTATAGGCAGCCAACCCTTCGTTTAAAACGTTTCCCCTGCGCGAATGGCTAGCCGGGCCGGTATCAACAGCCTGGCCGGAAACACGCCCTGAAATCAATACCTTCGATGAGGCGGTATCAACAATACGGACATTTAAGGCAATGGTTGATTTATTGCCGGTAACGCCTAATAAGCTGCCCAGCGTACCGCTGGCAGCGCTGCCGCCGCCGCCGACACCCTCGCTTCCGCCGGAAGCGCGCGGTTCAAAATCTACCACTTCCGTCGCGATGATTAATTTTGCGCTCTTATGGGTATTGTCCTTGGGGGAGATTATCAGGAAACGGTTGGTTTTATTCAGCCTGACTATAAGCATGTCCTGTAAGCCTGAACCTACATCAATAGTAGCCTTGGCCGCTTTAATTTCAAAATCAGCCACTACTATAGTAGTCTTGGGGCCCGAGTACGGAGGAAAAAACGCCCGGCCGATAAACTGGACAGGTTTATCGATAATCGCACAACCTGCTAAGTTTATGATTAAAAAACCGCAACTGATAATTAAAAAACACTTAGGTTTCATTATACTAAAGGCAGGGCGTAACCCTGCCTTGAATCTGTTTATTGTATATTTATATTGTTTACTGGGCTACAGGGGCCTGGAGGCCAGCAGCCTCGGCCTTTTCTAAACTTACGCTCATGGCGGTATTTTTACCAGCGCCGGATATATAATCAATACTTACGGAATCTTTTACCTGTATCTCTTCCAAAGACCTAACATTCTCGTAGCTGGTCAGATTATCCACGGTTATCAGCAACTCCTTCTCTTCATCCGTATCGTAATCCAGGTATTTTAGCGCAAGTGTTTTATTTTGTGTATCTACGCTGGTTACCTCGCCCCACACCCATTGCGTATCGGATTCATTTTTTTCCTGCGGGGCTGCCAAGGAAGGCTCCTTAGCTTTCGGCTCATCCTGGCTTAAGGCTAAACCCGTATTTAACAGAACGCCTAAGCCTATAATCCCTAAGATTGTGGCTATCCTTCTTTTCATCAAGCATCCTCCCTGAGCAAAAATTATTTTACCACGAGCACCCTTCCCTGTCAAGCCAGCCAAAGAAAGGCTTAAGTGGTTATTTATAAAATCTCTGCTGCGCGGCCTTTGAACCTCGGATAAATGAAAGTTACGGCTATAACTTTTAATAAATCTCCGGGGATAAACGGAAGGCAACCGATAGCCAGCGCCTTGGTTAAAGATATGCCCAGAGTAACTTTAAGCCAGACAGACCCGCTTAACAAAATAATCATACTCCCTACGTAAAAGATTAGGAATAACGATCCTAAATTACCCTTTGCGCGTTTTAGAGATTCGGATACAAAAAGAGTAGCCAGGATAAACCCAAACAGGTAGCCGGCTGTCGGAGAGGCAAAATAGCTTAAGCCGCCGGAGGCGTTGGCAAATATGGGCAAACCTAACGCCCCTAATAATACGTAACTTAACTGCGCGGTTAGGCCCAATCGCCTGCCAAGCAACCCTGCGGATAACAAAACAAAGAATGTCTGCAGGGTTAAGGGTACCGGTGTAAACGGTAAAGGTATGCGCACAAACGCCCCGAGGCTGACAAAGATTACCGAAAAGAATACAGCAACTAACCTGCAGAGCTGCCTATTGGTGATTAACTCTCTTTTTAATATGGCTTCCACTTTTACTCCCTTCCTGTCGATATAAAATAATTATACCTGAAAATATGCCGCTAGTAAAGATAATAAGAAGGGCTGATTCTCCCTTTTAATCCCAGAACCAGCCCTTGCCTTTTGAGTTAATTTCCGTTTATTCTTTGGCTATAGCCAGGGTAATTACCCCTGCCAGAATTAAGAACAAACCGATGCACCCCTGGACTACCATTAACAACGAGACCCACCATTTTAAGATCGCCGCAGCACCCAGGCCTAAAAAGATTAACCCTAAAATAACCTTAAAAAAAGTAGCCAGTATTTTCTTAGAACCGTTTCTCTTGGTCTCTTCTCCCATTTACGCACCTCCTTTTAACTTGGTCGGCTCTTCCATCTGCGGTGGATCCAACCCCACTCCGCAGGATATTTACGGATATACTTCTCTATGATATCGGTTAATTTCTGGATATTTATAAGCACGGTATCTTGCGCGTCCTTGCCTTCTTCCAGTTCCAATGCCGGCTCAAAAATTATCTTATGCGTATCTCCGGGCTGCCGGATAATAAAACAAGGTAAAAGTGCCGCCCCGGTTCGCCGGGTAAGGACTATCGGCCCTGCGGCAGTAGCCGCTTTTTTACCAAAAAAGTTAACGAATATTCCGCCGGTCCCGAAATTCTGGTCAATAGGAATAAAAATCAGTTCATTATTGCGTAACGCCTGTATTGTGTTATCCACGCAGGCCTTACGCGGCTGGCTGTAAATAGTCTTAACCCCGAATTTATCGCGTGTTTCCAAAAAAATCTTTTCCATACGCGCATCATGCATCGGTTTCATAATCCCGCCGGCCTTATAGCCTTCCATAGCGAGCCTGGCCAATAAAAGAGGGAAATTCCCGAAATGCGCGCTGACTAAAATCACTCCGCAGCCTTTGGCTAAAGCCCGGTCTAAATTCTCTCTACCTTCCAGCTTAACGCGCCCTTTAACCTTAAACGGCTTATTCATAAAGAAGACCAACTCCACCCCGGACTTAGCCATGAAGATGAAGCAATCTCTGGCAATCTGTTCTATTTGAACCTTGGTTTTTTCTTTACCGAAAGCAATATTTAAGCTTTCTATGGCCAGCTTTCTATGTTTAGAGGCAAAACAATAGGCCAGAAAACCCATCCCCCTGGCAAACCGGTAGACAAAACTCGCCGGGAGACACCTGATTATCAAAGAACCCATGGCTAACCCCAGCCAGCTAAAGAACCGAGAGGTACTTTTACGTATTTTTTTAAAATCCATATTTCCTTATCCGATTAATTATACCAACCTACCTCAGGATTACAATAAAAAATTATAACTTATATCCGATTTTTCGCAAGAAATCTTTACGCCAGGCTATATCGCTTTCATTTTCAATCCCCTTGGGGCTTACTCCGTCGATTACCCCTAAGATTCCAGCGCCCTCCTCTGTCCGGGCTACGATGACCTTTACGGGATTAGCCGTAGCGCAGTATATATTGCATACCTCGGGGATATTTTTTATGGCATTCAGGACATTGATGGGAAAAGCATTGCGGATAAAGATGATAAAGCTGTGGCCTGCGCCGATTTCCAGGCTAGTGCTGGCGGAGAGTGACCTTAACTCTGCGTCATTGCCCTCAACCCTTACCTTACAGGCGCCACTGGATTCAACAAAAGCCAATCCGAATTTTATGCCCGGGACATTATTCATCAATGTTTCGTATAAATCTTCAACTGTTTTAATAAAATGGCTCTGGCCCAGTATTAAATTTACCTCCGCGGGCTTATTCACCTCGATTAATTTAAGCTCTAGCATAATTACCTCCTTTTTATTTTATGATAATCTTCCTGAAACCCGTGGCATCTGCCGGTAATTTTCCTGCGTAGGCCTTGGCCGAAAGGAGGATAAAATCGGGGTTTCCCAGCATATTAAGTGGTACGCGTAAAATTAATTCCCGAGGATGTAAATCCAAACGCAGGAGCGCTCCGTTAAGGCGCTTTCTGCCGTCATAGACCCTGAATCTGGTGTGCCGGGTGACTATGCGTATCTTGGGCATAGAGGCAAATGGCGCTTTATTACTAAACCCGAAAATATAAAACACTACACTAAAAGTATGGTTCAATTCTTCATTTTTGGCAACGCGGATAAACAGGTGGCTGTCCAGAATAGCGCAACTTACTTCTTCCTGGCTTTGGGGGAGCTTATTATTGGCGGGAGCCCCTTTTTCCGATACGGCAAACATTTTGGAGAAAGCTAAGAATTCCGCCACGCGCTCTTTTAAAGAAGCCTGCCTGTTTAATTCTATTTCGGGATAATCCCCGAATAACTCATTCTGACGCGCAAACGATAAAAGATAAGAAGCGCTTGTTCTGGTCTGGCTCTTAGAACAAAGTATAGCCTGATGCTTACGTTCCAGCTGTTCCGGAGTTAAAGTGACCCTTAACCATTTAATCTGAGAATCCCTAAAATTCTGCGGCGGCTCTAAACTTATCCCTGGATGGTAATTCCTTGGCCGAGGCCAGCCTAACCAATGGATAAGATAGGGGTATACTTTGACTTTAGCTATCTGCCCGCCTAAATCACACAGGGCTACCTGGAGAAATAAATACAGCGCCCGGTGGTCCACATTTACATCGGCAGGATGCGAAACAAAAATTTTTGTCGGTTTATAATCAAGGATTACTTTTTTCAGGTCATCCAGGATACTTTCACCCACATAAGGCGCACCGAAAGAAAAATCAGTTTTGTAAGGTACCCGGGATATGCGTGTAAGTAAGCTGCGAAATGGTTTTTTTGCCTTCCAATACCGGCTGAATATCGTAAATGTCCCGTTATCAGGATAACCTAAAAATGTAAGCTTATCCTGGCCCAGGCCCAGCAGCCTCATCGCTTCAATTGCTTCCTGGCGGCGCACCAGGCCCATATGTATAAACTCCGAGCGCCTAAAGGTAAGCCTTTTTTCATATACGATAAAAGCAAACTGGTTATGGTCACCGTTAGTCAGGTAAACAATCCTCACTTCTGAGCCTGCTTTGAGCGCCTGCTGGATGACTCCCGCGCAACCTATAGTTTCATCATCAGGATGCGGGGCAAGTATAAGGATACGGTCACTTTTCTTAATTGCCTCAATTTCTCCGACGTCTTGGGCCAACGCTACGGAGGCATACCGCCCGAGAACAATTAAGAAAAATAAGACTAGAATAAACGGCCTTACGAACATATTTTAATCTAACGCATCCTTTCTGGCCGGCTACGCTTAAATACCGCGATATATAAAAGAAATAATAAACAGCTGGGGATCAGAAGATCTCCGTAACGCCCGTAAAATGAAAACTGTCTGCGGATAAGCATATCCCCGGTTTTATATCCTGAGGTAAACGCCGCTTTTCCTTCTCTATCGATCAGAAAAACAGCTTTGCCGGCCGGGTCGATAAAACCGGATACGCCGGTATTTGCCGCGCGTACTAAATGCACCCTGTTCTCTACCGCCCGAAAGACTGACGCGGCCAGATGCTGGTAGGCCTCGGAGGTCCTGCCAAACCAGGCATCATTGGTAATATTAACCAGAAAATCCGCCCCCCGGTTGACAAAACCTCTGGCTAACTCCGGAAAGATATCCTCAAAACAGATTAATACGCCGAATTGATACGACCTGCCCAATCCAGGAGCGGAATTTTTTAAATCCTGATGTCTAATATTGAACAAGGTGTATTTTTTACCACGGCTAATATCGCCGATAGGAGCAATTGTCTCTAAAAAACTAAAGGTACCCCTGAAGGGGATATATTCACCGAACGGAACAAGATGGAGCTTGTCGTACCTCCCCTGTAATTCACCCTCTTTGGATAATAGCAGCGCACTGTTATAATAAAGACCATCACGGTTAGTAACTGCGCCAAAAATCAGAGACCTGCCTATTGTTTTGGCCCAGCTGACCAGCCTGGCATAATATAAGGGCTCTTCTTCCAGTACAACCGGCAGGCTGGCTTCCGGCCAGATAATTAAATCCGGGGTATCTTTAAGCGAGGCGGAAGTTAAGTTAAAATACCTGTTCATTACAAATTCCCTGGCGCTTGCCTCCCACTTCAACGCCTGGGGGATATTCCCCTGAATAACCGAAGCCCTGAGCAGCCCTTGCGTTGTTGTAACGGTGTTTACAGATGCTAGACGAATATAACCGTAAGACAAAATTAAAGAAAAAAGTAAAATCACTGAAATTGTAATTATCTTTAACCGTCCCCATAGCCTTGTCTTTAGCGACCAGATTATTTCGATAATTACCACATTCACCAGCATAATCAAAAACGAGACTCCCCAGATTCCGGTAATATCTGCGATTTGGATTACCGGTAGATTAAGATACTGGGAATAGCCTAAAAGCGCCCAGGGAAATCCGCTCAACAGACGGCTGCGGCTATATTCGAGCAAAACCCAAACCGAAGGGATAAATAACAGGATAAAGGCTCGCGAATGCCTGGTGTAAGGCCGGATAATCAAACCGAATATGGCAAAGTATAAAGCCAGGTATAAGATCAATAGGATCGTTCCGATTAAAGTAACGTTAACCAGCCAATAAACAGTGCCTAGCCAGAAGACTATCCCTGTAATAAAGAATAAAAAAAAAGTTTGCCTTAGGGACTTATTGTTCAGGGTAAGAAAAAGCGGGACAAAGGCAAACCAGGAAAAAATCCACAATTTACCATTGCTAAACGCCAGCGTCAACAATGCGCCGGACAAGATGCTATTAAGAATGCCCGCTGATAGCTGAAGACTGACAACTGAAGACTGGCTTACCTTCCGCAACATTTTTTATATTTTTTGCCGGAACCGCACGGACAAGGGTCATTCCGGCCGACTTTAGGGTGGGGTAATCTCACTGGTTTGGGAAGGATTATATCTTCTGCCCCAGAAAAGCCTTCGCCGTTAACCTGCTCGGCCGGGCCGTCTAGTTTTGTAATTTCAGGATGAGTCAGTTCCTGATGCACGGAACTAAAAACCCCGCTGAACCTTTCGGGGTGGGCTGCCTGTAACTTGAAAATCGCTTCCACCGACTCCTCTTCAATGGAGGCAACCATTTGCGTAAACATCCCAAAAGCCTCGCGTTTATATTCCACTAACGGATCGCGCTGGCCATAGGCGCGCAGGCCTATACCTTCCCGCAGGCTATCCATGGCGTACAAATGGTCTTTCCATTTGGCATCAATGATCTGTAAAAATACCATACGTTCCAAATTCCGCATTAAATCCGCACCGATAGACTTCTCTTTATCCGCATAAAGCCCGGCGATTTGGGTAAATAATTCTTCCTGTAAGTTCATACCGGGCGGATTATCAATTTTATCCGGCGCAAGCTCTAAGCCGAACTTGGATTTTACTGCCGTAACCAGGCCTTGCGTATCTGGCTCGCTACCGGAAGAATTCTCCGGGAAATACATACTGACCAGGTTACCGGCAATAGCCTCCACTATTTCCAATACCCTTTCCTTAAGGGATATACCTTCCAGAATCTGATGGCGTTGGCCGTAGATTATTTCTCTCTGTTTATTCATTACATTATCGTATTCCAGGAGCTGTTTTCTGATTTCAAAGTTATGCTGCTCTACGCGCCTCTGGGCAATTTCAATCGAGCGGCTTACCCAGGGATGCTCGATAACCTGGCCTTCTTCCAGGCCTAATTTTTCCATAATCCCGATGAGCCGCTCAGAGCCGAACAGCCGCATCAAATCATCAGCTAAAGAAACGTAAAACCTGGAGGAGCCCGGGTCGCCCTGGCGTCCGGAGCGGCCACGCAGCTGATTATCAATCCTGCGCGCTTCATGCCGCTCAGTACCCAAAACGTGCAGGCCGTCCAACTCTACTACTTTCTGATGCTCGGCTTCAGTCTCCTGTTTATACTTATCCAATAACTCCTTATATTCTTTCTGATAATCCGGGTTATCGGATTTAAGCTTTTGCCTGGCTACGTTTTTAGCCATAAATTCCGGGTTTCCGCCTAATAGAATATCTGTTCCGCGGCCGGCCATATTGGTAGCAATGGTTACGGCTTTAAACCTTCCGGCCTGAGCGACAATCTGCGCCTCTAACTCATGGTATTTGGCATTAAGTACCTGATGTGGTATGCCGCGACGCTTAAGCATCTCCGAGAGATGCTCGGATCTATCTATTGAAATAGTGCCCACTAAAACCGGCCGGCCTGAATTATAAAGCCCAGCAATTTCCTCCACTACCGCTTCGAACTTTTCTTTTTCGGTCTTATAAATCCGGTCGGCGTAATTTGCGCGGATAAGCGGCTTATTCGTGGGTATGACTACGACATCCAGTTGGTATATATTCTTAAACTCATTCGCTTCGGTAAAAGCCGTTCCGGTCATCCCGGCTAGCTTTTCATACATGCGAAAATAATTCTGGAAGGTCACTGTGGCCAGGGTCTGGTTCTCGCGCTCGATCTTCATCCCTTCTTTTGCCTCTACCGCCTGATGCAGGCCGTCTGACCAGCGCCTGCCCGGCATCATGCGGCCGGTGAATTCATCAACGATAATGACTTCGCCGTCTTTAACCACATAATCTACATCCCGCTCGTAAAATTCTTTGGCCCGCAGGGCGGCGATGGTATGATGGCGGTATTCTATGGTTTCGATATTATGCAGGCTCTCCACTCCCCAAAGACCGGCGGCCTTAGTTTCGCCGTTATCGGTAAGAGCGATAGTCTGGGCTTTTTCATCCGCAACATAATCAAAGCCCTTGCCCAGGTCCACACCCTTATACTTTGCGTCTATCTCATCTTTTTCCGTGACGCGCCTGCCGGAAAGTTGGTCAGCTATTTTTTTAGCGGTAAAATATTTTCCGGTAGATTCCTCGGCTGCGCCGCTGATAATCAACGGGGTACGCGCTTCATCAATCAATATTGAATCTACCTCGTCAACGATAGCGTAATAAAACGGCCTCTGCACCAGGTCTTCCAGGGAATACTTCATGTTATCGCGCAGGTAATCAAACCCAAATTCGTTATTCGTCCCGTAGGTAATATCGCAGGAATAAGCGAGCTTTCGCTCTTGGTCGGACATCTCGTGCTGGATAACTCCGACGGATAAGCCTAAAAATTCATATACCGGCCCCATCCACTCGCTATCGCGCCGGGCAAGATAATCGTTTACCGTAACCACGTGCACCCCGCAGCCTCTAAGTGCATTCAGATATGCCGGGAGAGTAGCAACGAGAGTCTTCCCTTCACCGGTAGACATCTCGGCGATCCTTCCTTCATGTAAAATAATGCCTCCGGCAATCTGGGAATCAAAATGGCGCAGGCCAATAGTCCTTTTGGCCGCTTCCCGCACTACCGCGAATGCCTCCGGCAGAATATCTGCAAAAATCCGGTTGCGCGAAAATTTTAATTTCTCTTTCAGCTTCTCTTTCTCTTCCGGTATAGCCACAGAAAGCATTGCTGCTTCCAACTCCTGCAGTTCCTGCGCATAAGCTTTAGTTTTCTTAAAGATATGCTCCTTAAATTCCAAGTTCTTCTCTCTCAACTGGGCGTCGGAAAAAACGCTAATCTTAGGCTCAAAGGCATTCACCGCATAGACTATATTGCTCACCTCGGCCATCTTATTCATCGACGGCTGCGGCATCTCTTCGTGCAAGAAGATATTTACGCCCGGGGTTTTACGCTTAATCTGGCTTTGCTTAGCCTTAAGAATAGATTTTTTAATGAATTTTAACATTATTTTACTGCGCTTTTTTTTGAAGTTTAAGATGCGCCTCGATAAATTCATCCAGGCCGCCATCCATTACTTTAGCCACATCCCCGGTTTCATAATCCGTGCGGTGGTCTTTAACCATATTATAAGGATGCATAACGTAAGAACGGATCTGACTGCCGAATTCTATTTTTTTCTTGCCTCCGGCATAAGCTTTGAGCATCTCTTCTTCCTTCCTGACCTTCTCCAACTCATAGATGCGCGCCTTTAAGATTTTTAGCGCTGTCTGTTTATTCTGATGCTGCGAACGCTCATTCTGGCACTGTGCCACCAGCCCGGTAGGAATATGCGTAATCCTTACCGCCGAATCCGTGGTATTTACGCTCTGGCCGCCGGCGCCCTTGGAACGATATACATCAATACGCAGGTCTTTTTCTTCCAGCTTTAGATCAATGTCTTCCTGGACTTCAGGGATTATGTCTACTGAAGCAAAAGAGGTATGCCGGCGTTTATTGGCATCAAAAGGAGATATGCGCACTAACCGGTGTACCCCGCGCTCCTCTTTCAAGTAACCGTAGGCGTATTCTCCCTCCACTAAAACCGTAACATTCTTTATGCCCGCTTCTTCGCCGTAGAGTATATCCAGGGCTTTCACCTTCCAGCCGCGCTGTTCGGCAAAACGGGTATACATCCTAAAAAGCATCTCTACCCAATCGCAGGATTCCGTGCCTCCGGCGCCGGAATTAATGCTAAGAATAGCGTTGTTCGGATCAAATTCTCCCGAAAGAAGGGTTTTAAATTCTAGCCTTCCTACCTCGCTTAAGAGGGAATCAATATTCTTATTTAATTCCGAATATAGTGCGCTATCTTGGGCGTTAAGGATATCGGCGAGTTCCTGCAACTCCTGGTGTTTCTTGGCGGAAACCTCCCAAGGCTCAACCGTATTCTTCAATGTCTTTAACTGCCGGACGATCCTGGTAGATTTTTCGCTATCGTCCCAGAAACCGGGCTCGGACATCTGAGTGGATAAATCCGCGATAAGCTTCTTTTTATTATCAATGTCAAAGATAACCTCTTAGTTGCTCCAGGTTAAGCTGGATACTCCCGAGTTTGGATTTTAACTCATCTAGCATCTTGTCTCCTTAAGTATTTTAGCTCTTTTTTATACCCCGCAACGCCAAGAGCAGCTCGTCTTTACTGTCGGCAAAATCAATTGCCTGCTCTTCGCTAATCTTAGCCTCTTTTACCAGCCTGACCAGGGACTGCGTGAAAGACTGCATCCCGAAAACCGAGCCGTCATCAATAAACTGCGGGATTTCCCAAATCTTACCTTCGCGTATTAAGCGGCTGATAGTGGGAGTAAGCAGCATAACTTCATAAGCAGGGATCCGTCCTGCGCCGTTCTTGCTGGGAATCAGCCTTAAGGATATTACGCCTTTCAACAAACTGGCTAATTGATTCCTGATCTCCTGATGCTGGTGCGGAGGGAAAAAATTGATAATCCTTTCTACGCTCTGCACGGCATTAATAGTATGCAGAGTGCTTAGCACTAACACCCCTGTCTCTGCCGCGGCCAATACGCTGGACATAGTCTCGGCATCGCGGATATTGCTAATAAACAAAACATCGGGGCTTTGCAAGGTAAAGGCGCGTAAGGCTGACGGATAGGAGGCGACATCAATACCCAGCTCTCTCTGATTAATAAGCGATTCCTTATCCTTAAAGGTAAATTCTATCGGCTCCTCAATAGTCAGGATATGTTTTTTGCTGTTATTGTTGATATAATCTATCATGCTGGCAATGGCCGTGGATTTACCGCTACCCATACTGCCGGTTAAAAGTACCAGGCCCCCTTTTTCCAGACACAGTTTCTTTAAAACATCTACGGGCAGGTTCAACTCCTCGAATGTCTGCGTAACATTATTCACCCGCCTTATAACTATGGAGGGCCAGTTTCTTTGCATGAATATGCTTACGCGGAACCTCAGGCCCAGTTCTTCCACATAAACCGCAAAACCCAGGTCCAAATTGTCTTTAAAGAACTCTCTTTGTTTAAGAGTAGTTATCTCTTCGGCTGCCTTGATAACATCATCAATGGTCAGCACCTTTTCATCAATAACCAGCAATTTGCCATCGACCCTTAAGCGCGCAGAGCCTCCGGCCCGGTAGAATAAATCCGAGGCGTTACGCTTAACCATCTCATGCATCAGTTCTTTAATGCTCATTTTACCTCCATCTATTGACTTTTATTATACCACTCTCTTAGTTTTATGAGTAGGATTAAATTCCATGTACCTGCCTAAAGCCAGGTGCGTCTGGGCATCCAGCGCCGGGAGCGAACCGATGATCAATATTATGAAGGGGACCATTACCCACTCCAGTATCATTACCACATTTTTCATCCAGCTGATCCCCTTTGGCCGCGGAGGCAGAATTATGCGGCTTAAAACTACCCAGACAAGGCTGGCCGCAAAGGTAAAATTAAAGAGCAGCCCGGTTATCTTAGGCAGGTTATAACCTATGGCCATTTGATTGAAAAAAGCCCCTCCCAGGATAATCGGCAATGGCCCGATAAAAACCAGAATGATCGCCCAGACTGCCCAGGTTACGTGGCTCTCTAAAAGATGGAAAGACCTTCTTATTTTTGTTAATAGGGGTATCTGTCTTTCGTTTAAAAATCCGCTGACTAAAAACGGGAAATTCTCAACTCCCCAAGCCCACCTGCGCTTTTGCCTGTATTGCATCTCGATTGTTTTTAAAAAGCTGCTGGAATATGCCACATCCATAGAAACGGTGGTATATAAAGGGATAACCCGGTAATTACCCCGATAAAAGAGGAATGCCTTCCAATAAATCACCGAATCATCCGAGACCATATCCACGGGCCAATAACCTATATCGACCAGGGTTTTAAAACTCATGCTATGGCTGGAGAATGTAACAAACTTTTCCAGGCGCATGCTTTCAATCATCTGGCAAAAAGATGAGCTTATCTCAACCAGCCGCGCAAATGACGGAGCCTGCCATATATTATTGTTATAAACCGGTATCGGCTGATAGCTGGCCTGGTGCGGTTTAGGTGAAGTTAAAAAATGGTAGCTTAAACACCCGAAATATTCTTTATCTACGCAGGTATCCGCGTCGAAACAGGAGACAACCACTTCTTCATCCTTGATGCCTTCTGCATGCAATAACTCTTTTGCTCTTTTGGCCGCCCAGGTCGCGTTAGCGCCTTTAGTCCTGGCCTCAGCCTCAAGGCCGTCCGGATGAAAAGTGGACAAGTGTTGGAAAAATTTACCATTGAATTCTGATTCCAATACCGCGGAATTTTCCCTCGCCCTGGGGTTACGTTCTTCAAATGCCGTAACGACGATCATTCTGTCTTTTGGATAGTTACATTCCTGCAAGGCCCTCAAAGAAGGCCTTAGGATATCCAGGCCTTCTTTGTAGACGGGGAAGATAATCAAATGATAAAGGTTATTTACGATACCTCTTGCCTGCAGCCGGTGGCACTCCACCAGCCAATTCTTATCCTTCTGCCGGTAGAGCTTATGGTGTGCCATAACCAGCAGGGTAGTCAGGTACACGGTCCGGATAATCCAGTAGAAATCAAAAACAATAATTATAATGGCGCAGGAGACCGGATTAAATACGGCCAATAAAATAAGCAGGATAATTATGCCCCAGGATAAAAACCCGGGAATAATCTCCAGTACCCTCTTTATTCTTTTATTCTTTCGCATTTTGCCTCAATCTCATCAGGTCGTTGAAAAGAACCACTTTTTTATTCAGTTCAAGCTTATAGATATTATCGTAAGATACACCGTCCTCGCCGGTCTGGGAATCCATGAAATACAGGGTATCGCTGTTGGCCTCATAAGAAACTTCGGAGATTCTGCTGTTTAGGTTCACCAGGTTCACCGGGCTGGACTTGGCTTGCATTTCCGTCACCTTAATGCTCCTGTCGGTAACCAGGACGAGGTGATAGCTGTCCGAATGCCAAAATACGTTATTTATCTGCTGCCCGGGAAAATCCAGGAGAACCGGCGGCTGGGCATAGGATAAATCCCCTGCAGGCCCCGGATAAAGTACGGCAATTTGATGCGCGTTAAAAATAAGCATCTTCTCTTTATCCGGAGATACCTTTAACTCTTTGGGGAAGGGGATAAACCCGGAAGGGATATTGCCTATTTCCTTAAACTTTTCTCCCTTAAAGTCAGATTCGTAAAGAATGCTCCCTTCCTGGTTGAGGTAATAAATCCTAGCGTTATCCTTGTCCAGCCAGAAACGCGATACCTTATCCTGGTTCAATTGCTCTATGTTCGAACGCGTAGGGAAAAGGATTATCTTTTCTAAACGTACTACTTTACGCGGCTCGACATTGACTTGAAAAAACCACGGATAATGAGCTTTCAGCTCCAGTTTGAGATTGTATGAGCCCGGGAGAAGCTCGTTAATGGTTGCCGGAGTCTTGTCATTCAACAGTTTACCGTCCAGATAAATGCTTGCTCCCTGCGGCTGCGTTTTTAAACTGATAATGCCGGCTTTGGTAAATTTAAGGGTGCGCGGGTTGAATTTATAACCCAGGGAAGAAGACAGGATGGCTGGAAGCCCGATAAAAAATACCGCTACGCTTAAATAAAAAAGAACAGCCCTTATTCGTTGTTCATTAGACACTTTTGTATTTGCCTTTCTAAGTCTAAGATAGCTTTTTTTCTTTTTACGCCGAACCTATACCCGCCCAATATATTATTGCTCTTTATTACGCGATGACAAGGAATAATTAGAGGGAAAGGATTATTTTTTAAAATCGTGCCTACTGCCCGGTAAGCATTCTCGTTCCCTGCCTTCCGGGCCACCCATTTATAGGTGCGCACCTCTCCCAACGGTATACTTAATATCGCCCGATAGACTCTTCCCGCAAATGGAGTCATCTGCCTATGACTTTCTTACGCCTTAATATATGATGATAGGCAACAGCGAACCTGTGTGCCTCGTCGCGAACGCGGCGGAGTAAGTTCAAAGCCGGCGTATCCGCTGTCAATTTTAGCGGCGCTGGTTTATCCTTAGTATATATATGCTCTTCTTCTTTGGCAATACTTACTAAAGGAATATTTAAGCCGAGATGAGAAATTTCTCTTGCGGCAACCGCCAGGTGCGCTCTCCCCCCATCAATAAGCACCAGATCCGGTAAAGGAAGTTTCTCTTCGGCCAGCCTGGCATAACGCCTCCCGACTACTTCGGCAAGCATCCCGTAGTCGTCAATTGAGCTGATTGTTTTGATCCGGAACCGGCGATAGTTATTTTTATCCGGTAATCCCCGGTAAAAACTTACCATTGAACCGCAAGCTTCTTTACCAGAAATATTGGATAAGTCAAAAGCCTCTATTCTTACGGGAAGCTTTTTAAGCCGTAAAAGATTTTTTAAATCTTCAAGCTCGCCCTGATTGGAAAGGCCGGCGTAGTTTTGGGATATCGCGCTTAAGGCATTGACCTGGTCCCTGATCCTGGCGGCCTCTTCGAATGCGTGCGCTTTAGCCTTGAGCTCCATTTCGCGCAGCAGTTTCTTGATAAGTAACTCTGTTTTGCCCTCTAAGATAAAAGAAATATTCTTGATGGTCCTGGCGTATTCCTTTTTATTTATTTTACCGATGCAAGGCGCCGGAGATAAACCGATACGGTAATATACGCAAGCCTTATCCGGCATTTGTTTGCAGGAGCGGTACGGAAAACGCTTACGGACAATCTTTAATGCCTCCTTAAGAAGCCAAGCGCTGGTGTAAGGCCCGAAGTAAGTTGCCCCGTCGTTTTCTTTCTTACGCGTAATATAAACTACGGGAAATTCTTCATTGGTAATTTTTACCAGCGGGAAACTTTTATCGTCGCGTAAAGACACATTGTATTTCGGTGCGTATTTATGTATAAGGCTTGCTTCCAGCAGTAACGCGAGGCTCTCGGTAGGAGTAAGCTTGTAGGCGATATCGGAAACATGCGACATCAGCATCATCGTCTTGGCATCAAGTACGCGACCGAAATAATTACTCAAACGCGCTTTAAGCGACTTAGCCTTGCCCACATAGATGACGCGCCCGGCAGCATCCTTCATCAAATATATACCAGAGGCATCCGGTACCTGCGCAGCCTTCTTTTTTAATATCTTAAGATTATTCATAACGTATCACAGCGGCTGGCCTGGCTTGTTTTTAAACAGGGCAGATGAATTCTTAAGCATAATCCAACCCCAAACCTGGCCCATCTCTTTAACCCTGAATATGAAACAAAAAACAATATAGGAAATTACCCCCGCCGTAATACTGAGCGCCAAATTCAGGAATTTATTAGTGGGGATTTGTCCCGCGAAGAAACAGACCAGCCCCATGCCTAAGGAGGCCGCCAATACGCGCGAAAAACAAACCAGTATCTCCCTTCTTTCAAAATATCCGATCTTTTTTTCCAGGAGAAAAAACAGGATAAAAAATGTAATAATCCCTGAAATAGAAGTAGCCAGCGCAATACCGGCAATCTTGAGCGGAAAAATTAACACTGCATCAAAAATAATATTCAATACCAGCGATACGGCAGCAACCTTGGTAGGCGTAACCGTATCTCTAAGGCTGAAAAAACACGCCTGCAGCATCTTGGTCCCGCCGTAAGCAAATAATCCCAGGCTATAGAAAAACAGGGCACTGGCAGTAAGATTTGCGGAATAAGCGTCAAACCTGCCTCCTCCGAATAATGTCACAACTATTGGCTTAGCTAAAACCATAAAAGCTACGCCGGCCGGCAGCATGACGAAAAATACCGCGCGTAGGCCCCAGGCAAGCGTAGGCTTTAATTTATCTTCTATCTCTCCCAAAGACGCCTGCGTAGAAAATGTAGGAAGTATTGCCTGAGAGAGAGCGTTACTAAAAATCCCCAGGGGAAACTGGATCAGCCTGTATGAAAAATATAAAACTGCTACACCCCCATCACCCACAACCCAGGCTAACGAGCCAAATATTGAATCAACAAAATTATTTAACTGGTAAATGCAGGAACTCAAAAGCCGCGGCAACATTAGCTTCCCTATACTCCTGGCGGCAGGGTGGTTGAGGGCCTTAGGGGCTTTAAGACGGAACCCTTTCTTATAAAGCACCGGTATTTGAATGGCTAATTGCAAAACCCCGCCCACCAAAACTCCCCAAGCCAAACCCTTGATCCCTTCTCCGAAAGCCAAAGCAAAAACAATTATGGATATATTTAGAAGGCAGGGGGCGAACGCGGAAACAGTAAAGTTTTTCAGGGAATTCAATACGCCCATGGAATAAGCGCTTAAACTAACCAACAGGATATACGGAAAGATAATCCGGTTAAGCTTAATGGTTGCGGCGAGTTTTTCCGGAGAAGCGATAAAGCCGGGGGCAATAAAACGCACGATGACGGGAGAAAATATTATGCCCAGTATAGTAATGGACATAAGCACTACCAATAATATGTTCAGCACGACATTAGCCAGTTCCCAAAATTCTTCTTTTGTGTGCCGGCTGGCGTATTCGCTAAAAACCGGGACAAAGGCGGCGTTGGTTGCTCCTTCGCCGACTAAATCCCTAAAAAGGTTGGGAATCCGGAAGGCGATGACGAAAGCCTGGGCATAGATATAGACTCCAAAAAGCCGGGCAATGACAATATCGCGCAGGAACCCTAATAAGCGCGAGATGAGTGTAGCCAGGCCGATGACGCCTGCCGACCTGGCGACTGTCCGATTAGTTAATGGCCGCGAATATTTGTCTGTTGACATAAATAATGAAGTATGCTAATTTATTATAAAGGAGAAAATAATATGCCTAGACGCAGAACTTCAGTCAAGAAAACGCGCGCAGATAAAAAGAAACACCTGCAAAATCTAAAGATAAAACAACAGCTTAAAAAATCAATCAAGCAATTCCATGGCCTGCTTACCGCCAAGAACATTGCTGAAGCTAAAAAATTCCTGGCTCAGGTATTTTCCCAATTGGATAAAGCAGCGAAAAAAAGAACGATCCACCCTGCAACCGCTAACCGTAAAAAATCCCGGCTAATGAAACGGCTGGGCAAGGGCGCATAGCCTAACGATCAACTTTTCCAAAGCAAAAACGGGCCTGAGCTTGCCCGTTTTTATTTCAATATCGCACTCTAAAAGAAATCTAATCCTGCATTTGGTTTCCGGCGCGCTCAGGCGGCTGTTTTCTACCGCGTACCTTAATCCGCCTAATATCCTTTCCGGTTTTTCCCCGTCTTTCAAAAGCTGTCCTAACACCTTAAGCGCATTGCCGGCGCTGTGCTGCTCTATCATGCGGCTAAGATTAAAGGTATTCAACGCTAAAACCTCCTGGAAACGAAAGGTCTTGGCGTATTTATATATATTCCTTAAGAAGGCTTCTTTTTTACCCTGCTTTTCCATATCCAAAAGCAGCAATATATCTTTAGACGCCTGCTTTGCCCAGCGCAGGATGAAATCATCTATGCCCGGGGCTAACTCCTGGGCATTCTTAATGACGATAATCCTTTTGGGCGATTTTACCGGAAGGGCTAAAAGTTTTTCCTGCAGCTCTTTAAGTTTTAATGTCTCGGCGTAAAGGATATCTAAATTAAAATGCTCTACGCTTTTGGGGAGGAATTCTTCTCGGATTTGTTTTAAACGGGTATCTTTAGAACTAAGCGGAGTGTCTGGGGATTTTAAGTCCTGGCCGATAAATAAATAAACCATTTTTATTTACCACTGCTCAACTGTACGCTCAACAATCCGGCGGCTAAGGTCATTGAGGGCGTCGACCACCGCCGCATCTTCACTTTTTGTCTGGGGACCTGCTGCAAAATAGGTAGTGTCTCCGGTAAAATTATTCTCCTGCCAAAGCAACTTATTCTCCTGCCTGTCCCAAAGGCTGATGTTTACCACCAGATTGATGCGGTATTCTTTCACATTGTCGCTATCATCATAACGTAAGGGATCCTTGCGGAAATCCATTACCTCGCCCTTTAAGATAAGGTCTGCTGAAGTATCTTCTGCCGGCCTTAAGTTTCCGTCAAAGAGATATTTATTAATCACATAATCGGTAATATCGCTTTCAATCATCGGCCGGTATATCCGGTATTTACTGCCGGTATCGACTTCATTGGTAATATTTACTTTATTTACAAAAGGAGCTACATATATCGTCCGGTATTTATTAGTGATCATGGAGCGGGTAGTATAACCGCAGCCCGATACGGTAAATGGTAAATAGCCGATAGCAAATAACAATAAGAATACCTTAAGCGATAAGCGATTTTTCATTTCTTCTTCTCCATTGCCTGCAAACGTTCCAGCGCCTTTACTGCCCAGGGGCTATCGGAATAATTGGTTACTACATTCCCGTAGTAAATCCTGGCGGCCTGGTAGGCCTTCTGCTTTTCATAAAATACCGCGATATTGTAACTGGCTGCTGCTTCTTTCTCCTGCAGCTTGCCGATATTTTCTTCGGCTTCTTTTGACAAAACGGCATCCGGATGTTCTTTGACGAATTCTTCAAATTTTTGCTTGGCTTCCTGCATTGCACCCTGGTCATAATCCGGCCCGCGCGATACTGCCGCGCGGCAGGAGGCGATTTGGAATTTAGCCGGCTCAACCCACTCGCTATCCGGATAATTAGTAATTATTTTATTAAAGGCGTCTTCCGCTTCATAGTAACGCTGGAGGCCTTTTAAGAGTAACCCCAGCTTATACTCTGCTTTCGGAGCCAAAGGGCCATAGGTTGAGTTCTCCACAACTTTGGCGAGTATTTCTATTGCCGGGTTGTCAACCGGCAGGGTAATCCCTAAAACCTTACGCTTATAGCCGGCTATAAATTTCTCGGCAATATTATATTCTTTTTCAATAATTTCTTTAATCCGTTCGGAAAAGGGATACTTATCAATGACCTTCTGATACGCCAGATAGGCTTCGTAGAGGTTGTCCAGCTTTTCCTCAATCAAGCCCAGGTAATACTGGGCTTCCGAGGCCTCAAAGGACTTAGGGTAAGCCTTGAGCAGCTTCTTGAATTCACGAAGGGCATCAGGGTATTTTTTCTCAGCATAGAAGCCCAAGGCATAGTCAAACTGGGCCTTAGGGCTATCCTTAGCAACGTTCTTGGGATTAACCCACTTGCCGGTCTTAGGCGTCCAGATCCAAAAGGGATAGGCAGGGCTGACTGATAAAGCAAAAATAATGCAGAAACTTAAAATTATCCGCCGCATAATATTACAACTTTAACACAAGGGGTTAAGTTTGTCAAACATATTCAAGGAATTGAGGGCTATAGATACAGACAGGCGTAAGGCAGGTGAATGAAAAAATTATTGGTTTTAAGCAGTAAAACCACAAAAAGCTCGTTAGCCCAAGCAAAAGGCCCGGCAAGGGCTGGAAAGATCAGGGTAATAACAACCAGGCTGAATCCGGAGAGCGTAATCAAGGTGGCTAAAGGCACAATACAGATATTGGCAAGCACGGTAACCGGAGAAAGAATCTTGAAATAATAGAGGATAAACCCGCAGGTCCCTAGCCAGGCGGACAAAGAAACGAGGCAACCTTCCGCGATGAATCTTAAAGGCCTTACTTTTATGGCTTCGGCCTTAAAGAAGGCTTTAAGTTGAGGGTAAAGAAAGATTATCGCTGCTACACTGACGAAAGAAAGCTGAAAACTGATGGAGAAGAGCTCCCGGGGATTAATCCAAAGAATGAACAAAGCAGATAAAGTAAGGGAGTTGCGCACATCCGGCTCCCTTCTGAGCAGAAATCCGGTTAAGAAAAATATAGCCATAACTGTTGCCCGTACAACCGGAGGAGAAGCGCCTGTAGCTAAACAATAAATTACTAAACAAGGTATCGCTGTTATATACCGCAAGGCTCTGGTTAGGCGCAGGACTTTAAGCAATAGCATGATCATAAAAGCGACTATTCCGACATTAAAACCGCTGACTACCAGTATATGCACCGTTCCGCTTTTGACCATTGCATCGTAAACCTGCGCAGGGATACCCCTCTTCTCGCCTAAAACCATAGCGTCCAGAATGCTTGCCGTCAGGGGTGGAAGCTTACGGTAGATTATGCTTTCTATCCGGTCTTTAAGGTAAAAAGCGAATTTACGTACAGGCTGTCCGTAATTTTTAGCTAGCCTTACGGCTGAACCAGGCATACTTACACGCATAATGGCGGATATATTTTTACCATAAAGCTTAAACGGCCTGTGTATGTTTCCCCTTAAGATTAAAGCTTCTCCGTAAGAAAAAGCCCTGGTGTCTTTTAATTGGACAAGGATATCTCCCGAACATTTATAATTGCTGTCATTAAATTGCAGCTCTTGTGTAGCAAACATAAATGAAATTCTTCCGTCTTTGGAATACGGCTGGCTGTTGATAAAACCTCTGGCTGTATAGACGGAATTGTTTTTATAAAAGATAAATCTGGAAATATGGGATTGAGGGAGAATATAGGTATTCTTTAAAAGCAGGCAGCCGAGGATAAAAATTAAACATGCAAATAATATCTTAAATATGAAATTCTTTCCTACCAAGAAGACACAGGCAAGAAGCAAGGTAAAGGCGAGAAAATAGGCCGGCCAGAATGATATCCTGATAAAATGCGTAAAGACTATCCCGCCGCAAAAATAAAACCCAAGCTCTGCTAAATTGAGCTTCATTTAACAGTCAGATATTCTTTTATCTTGGCGAATTTGGAATCAGTAATACCTTTTATGGCTTTTAGTTCGTCTACATTACTGAAGCCTGCGCGCTTCTGACGGTACTCAATAATCCGGCCGGCTATTTTTTCGCCGATACCGGATATCCCCATAAGCAGTTTCTTATCCGCGCTATTGAGATTGATTCTAGCCAGATCCTGGCTAAAGCAGGCAATGCTTTTCGCAGTTGAGAATTGCTTAATCAAAAAATTACTCCCTACCCCGATCAGGGCAATCGTCACTAAAAACAACATCACCTTACGTTCTTCCTGAGTAAGATTAAGCATCTTTCTACCTCCTGCCTTAATAGACGCGGTAAGAGGCGAAATCTAACAAAAGTCAGGGACGGTTCTCAACTCAAAGCCTGCCGGCAGGCAGAAAAAAGTGGCCCCTAATGGGGGACACTTTAAGATTGGTTTGAAAACCGTCCCTGATTGATTTAGACGACGATATTGACGAGCTTCTGGGGGACAAGAATGAACTTTTTGATGGGTTTGCCTTGAATCCAGGGGATAAGCCCTTTATCCGCTAAAACAATTTCCTTGAGCTTGTCTTCTGAAATATCTGCGGCTACTGTAATCTTTGAACGTACCTTGCCATTAACCTGAATTATAATAATCAGGTTATCTTCGACCAGCATCTTGGGGTCAGCTTCCGGCCAGCCGGCCTTGAAAATACTTTCTTTATTCCCCAATACCTTCCAGAGCTCTTCAGCAAAATGCGGGGCAATCGGGCTAAGCATAATAATTAACCGCGAAAAAGTTTCTTTATCCGCGCCGGTTTGATAAATCGCATTAGTTAACTCCATAAGGCTGGCAATGGCAGTATTAAATTTAAATCCCCGGTAATCTTCACTCACCTTTTTAATGGTTTTATGCAAAACCCGGAGCAAAGAGGGGTCAGCTTTCTCCTTTAGGTTATCCTGAATACGCCAGACGCGGTTCAAGAATTTATGGCTGCCTTCTAAGCCCCGGTCATCCCACTCTAATTCTGTTTCAGGAGGGGCAGCAAATAAAATAAATAGCCTTAAGGTATCTGCGCCGTATTTTCCGATCATAATGTCAGGGTCAACAATATTTCCCCTGGATTTAGACATAACCTCGCCTTCTTTTAACACCATGCCCTGGGTAAGCAGGCGCTTGAACGGTTCACTAAAATCAATCATACCGAGGTCTTTAAAAAATTTAGTAAAGAAACGCGAATATAAAAGATGCAGGATCGCATGCTCAATTCCGCCGATATACTGGTCTACCCTCATCCAATACGCGGCTTCCTTTTGTTCAAACGGGCCATTCTTAAATTCAGGCGAACAGAACCTCAGGAAATACCAGGACGAGTCAAAAAAAGTTGCCATAGTATCGGTTTCCCGGCGGCTAGGAGCCCTGCATTTGGGGCATTTTACCTCCACGAATTTCTTGACCTTTCCTAACGGACTGCCGCCTTCACCGGTAAAAGGAGCGTCTTTGGGCAGTTCCACTGGTAGATCTTTATGCGGTACAGGGACAATCCCGCATTCAGGGCAATAGATAATCGGAATAGGCGTACCCCAATAACGCTGCCGCGAAATGAGCCAGTCGCGTAAACGCCAATGCGTCTGAATTTTCCCAATTCCCTTCTCCTCCATCCATTCGGCAATTTTAACTTTGGCTTCTACATTGGGCAAACCATCAAATTCTCCGGAATTGACTTGAAGACCATCTCCCTCGAAGGCTTCCTTAAGGTCTTCGACATTGCCTTCTACGGCTGCAGTATTTTGGATAACCATTCGCATCGGTAAACCGTGTTCTTTGGCAAAAAGAAAATCGCGCTGGTCATGTGTCGGCACAGCCATAATCGCGCCGGTGCCGTATTCCATCAGGACATAGTCCGCTATCCAAACCGGGACCTCTTCGTTATTTACGGGATTAACGGCAAAGCTTCCGGTAAAAACCCCTTCCTTTTTTACATCGGAAGATGCGCGCACAACTTTACTCTCCCGGGAAACTTTTTCAATGAATTTTAAGGCCCCGCTCTCCTGCGACTTGCCTTTAATCAACTCTTTAACCAAGGGATGCTCCGGAGCTAAAACAATATAAGTAGCGCCGAAGATTGTGTCCACGCGCGTAGTAAAAACCGGGATAACTTTACCCGCGGCCTTAACTTTAAAATAAATCTCCACCCCCTGGCTTTTTCCGATCCAATTTGCCTGCATGTTTAATACCCGCTCGGGCCAGTCATTTAATTGCTCCAAGTCTTCCAAAAGCCGCTCTTTATAATCGGTTATTTTTAAATACCATTGCTCTAAATCTTTTTGCTCTACCTTAGAGTGGCAGCGCCAACAACCTCCATCAATTACCTCTTCATTGGCTAAGGTAGTCTGGCAGCTTGGGCACCAGTTTACAGTAGAGGCCTTTTTATAGGCCAGGCCCCTCTCAAACATCTTTAAGAATATCCACTGGTTCCATTTATAATAAGAGCTGTCGCAGGTAGAGATTTCGCGCTCCCAATCGTAGGAAAAACCCATTTTTTTCAATTCATCCTGCATCTGGCGGATACATTTATGCGTCCAGTTATCCGGCTTGGTCTTATTTTTTATCGCGGCGTTTTCCGCAGGCTGGCCAAAAGCATCAAAACCCATCGGATGCAAGACATTATAACCTTCCAGCGTTTTAAAACGGCTGGCTACGTCGCCGATAGTATAATTACGCACATGCCCCATATGGATTTTCCCCGACGGGTAGGGGAACATTTCTAAGAGATAGAATTTTTCCTTAGCGGGATTAATTCGCGCGCGGGCAGCCTTATGCTTTTGCCAGGCGTTCTGCCACTTTTTCTCTATTTTTTTAAAGTCGTAATGCATGGTTTTAATTTTTGCTTAATTTCCGCACTAAAGCCAGATTCAGGGAGTCGCTTTTTTCATCATCCTTAGGCGTCTCTAAAATCATGGGTATATTCTTTAACTTCGGATGGTTGATAATCCTTTTCATCCCTTCTAGCCCTATGCTGCCCTGGCCGATATGGTCGTGCCGGTCATAATGCGAAGCTAATTTCCCGTAGGCATCGTTTAAATGGATTAATTTTAGCCGTTTTAAGCCGACGAAGCGATCAATCTCGTCCACTAATTTATCCGGGCCGGCTTTTGCGGCCAGGTCATAACCGGCTAAATAAGCATGCGCCGTATCCAGACATAACCCGACGCGCGCCTTATCTTTTAAGCCGGCGATAATTTCCTTCTGGTGCTCAAATTTATACCCCAGCCACGAACCGCTGCCGGAAGTATTCTCCAGCAATATCCCTACCCTGGACCCCTTGGTCTTATCTAGAATCTTATTCAGGGCACTCGTCAGCCTTTCTATCCCGGCCTCTTCGGAAGTTTCCTTGTGGCTGCCCATATGGGTGACAATATAATCCGCTTTTAATTTATCCGCTTCCTGGATATCGTCAATATAGGCCTGGATTGACCCCTGATAAAGCCGGGGATTAGGCGAGGCCAAATTAATCAAGTAAGAAATATGAATAAAAACCGGGTTAAGATGGAACTTTTTACGCCTGAGCTTAAATTCTTCTATATCCTTAGGGCTCAAAGGGGCGGTGCGCCATTGCTGCGGGTTCCGGCTGAATATCTGCAGGGTTTGGCATTTTAACGCCTGCGCGCGGTCAAGCGCTTCGTAGATCTTACCAGCTCCGGAAACATGCACGCCTAAAATCATAGTCTTTAAATTATACCTCTCTGGAAGTTGACCGTCAATAGCTCTTCTAACCATAAAAGGACGGATATCATCCGTCCCTCTATGCGATAAATATGTTTTAGGCACTCCGCTCTCTACGGCGCTTGTCGCGCCGTTTAACGCTCGCTTGAGTGCCACTTAAATTTTTCTGATAAAGAAAAATTTAAGTGGTGCGTATTGGAGAAAGTTAGAACCTGTCTCCAGCACTCACCGTTAAAATAATTTCAATCTTTGTCAATGTTCCGCGCGCGGAGCGCGCTCCCGTATTTCCCGTGCACCAGTCGGCCTT
>JAQTPA010000032.1 GCA_028713155.1 Candidatus Omnitrophota bacterium
AAAATGGGGTGGGTAACGAGATTCGAACTCGCGACAGCCTGAGCCACAGTCAGGCGCTCTATCCAACTGAGCTATACCCACCAAAACTATCTCAAGTTTCTATTTAAAAATCAACTCTAATTTCTTATCTCTTCTTAAAGTCTTAATCTGCGCTTCGCGGCTAAGGGCCCGGCCTTTACTGCTTAATTCTTCGCTGTGCAATAATTTAACGGGAATCCTATACTTTGTAAACTTGCATCCGCGGCCGCAATTATGCTGCTTGATACGCTTCTCTAAATCGCTGGTGATACCAGTATATAACTTTCCGTCCTTACATTCAATTATATAAACATACCACCGGTAATTATTTTTCAATTTACTTTTTAAACGCGCCTTCGGTTGACTGGCTGATCTCGCCGCCGATAGCAAAAATTCCGTCGATCATTGCCCGGGTTAAGTCTGTAAGGCCCCGCACCCCTCCCTCCATAACCTTGAGCGGCAGAACCAGGGTATTCTCTGCCTTAAAACCTGCGGCGAACCGGCCTTTGTTAATCTTATCCTCAAAAGCTGTTTGCAAAGTATTCAGCCCGAAATGCGGGCTGTCCATCTTGGTCTTGAGGCTAAAATTCAACTCCACTTTACCCTGGTCAACTTCCTTGAATATATCGATAATCTTATTGGTAATCCGGGATTCCTTTTCTTCGTTCTCTCCGGCCTCAAGAGGCTTACGCACCAGGTCAGTCAGCTCTAAGTGGCATTCTACATTGACATTATTATTCAAGCCGTTGATGTCGGCGGAAAAATTCAGCTTGGCCTTTTCTATGCGCGCCTTCTCTAAATCCACCCACATGGAATAATAAGGATAGAGGTAGATCGCGTCAATATCCCTGATCTTTAAAGCCGCCTGCATGTCTTTCTTAAGGTAGTTGATCCACCCTTCGAGTTCAAGCTGGCCGTAAACCTGGCCCTCTCTCCAGGGGATCCTGCCTTTTAACTCAAAGTGAGTAGCTGCCTGGCTGGGGAAAAAATAGAGATTGGCTACGTTGAAGTTTATTTCCTCCAGGGCTATCTTAATGCCATCCGGGCTTATGCTCTGGTCAATATAATTAAGCTTACCGTTTTCTATCTTAATACGCTTAAAGCCAAACGGCAGAGGTTTAAATTCTTTGGCCTCGGCGGCGGAAGCAGGAACTTCGGGAGTAGGAGCTTCGGAAGCAGGAAGAATGCTATCTTTACTTGCCTTTTCCTCGTTTACCACAATAGGAGGAGCCTTGCTAAAAGTAACTTCGGGGCGGACAAACTTAAGGCTGCTGATTATTACTTTACCGGTAAAAAAGGCAAAGAGGTCCGGAGAAATATAAAGAGCATCTACTCTTGCCAGGCCCTCGATATCCAGTTTTCTTATCTCCAGCTCCAGCGTCGGGCTAAGGTCAAAATAACCGATCGTCGCCTTCCTGTCGGTCACATCCTCAATCTGCTTAATAATGATCGCCTTGCCGGTCAAGTTTATAAATATATACAGCGTCCCGAAAATAACCGCCAGGGTTAAAATAGTTAACGCTATGATTTTCTCTAACTTTCTCATAATTTTATTGGTGCGCCTGGGCCGAATCGAACGGCCAACCTACTGCTTAGAAGGCAGTTGCTCTGTCCATTTGAGCTACAGGCGCATTAACCATCTGTCCTCCCGCCAGAAACCGGCGGGATTAATTCGGCCAAACGACTTATGTTCGCAGCGCTCCGTAAGTCGTGGCCTTATTAAATTTGAGCTACAGGCGCATTCGTTTATTCAAACTGTCAAATTTCAGTCGGGGCGGACAGACTTGAACTGTCGGCCTCTTGCTCCCAAAGCAAGCGCTCTAGCCAAACTGAGCCACGCCCCGTAAATTTTGATTATATCAACCCTTCAGTCTTTCTCAATATATTTCTTGATAATCTTCCCGGCTTTTCTTAGGGCGCGGTAACGGTGGCTCATCCGGTGTTTTATCTTCTCGCCAAGCTGGGCAAAAGTCTTTTTATATTTAGGAATGACAAATAACGGGTCATAGCCAAAGCCGTGCCTGCCCTTTAAGGCAAAACCAATTAACCCCGCACACCTGCCTTCTACCACGCCAAACAAGCCCTTATTGTCGGCCAGGGCCACTGCGCAGGAATAATGCGCCTTTCTTTTGCTTAAAGGCAGGCCTTTAAGCAATCGGAGTAATTTTAAATTATTCTGGCTATCGCTTTTATTCCTGCCTGCCGGACAGACAGGCTTCCCTGAAAAACGGCTGGAATAAATTCCCGGCGCCCCGGCCAGTGCGTCAACGCAAAGCCCGGAATCTTCTCCCAGAGTTAATTTTCCGGTAAAACGCGCGATCTTAACCGCCTTTTTAGCAGCATTCTCACCGAAAGTTTTTCCGTTTTCAATTATCTTCGGGACCTGGCCATAATCCGCCAAAGAGCTGATCTTAAAGCCGCTGCCTTTTAAGATTGCTTTTATCTCTTTTAGTTTCTTTTTATTCCTGGTCGCGACGATTAATTCCATCGGGGCTAGATTAAATCTCCGACTAGCTTACGCTGGATGCTGAATAGCTCTTCAATTCCTTTTTGGGCCAGGCCCAGCATCTTATCCATCTTCTCTTTCGCAAACGGCTGGCGTTCGGCTGTGCCCTGGATCTCGATAAATTCTCCCTTACTGGTCATCACAACGTTCATATCTACTTCAGCCTTAGAATCCTCTTCATAGCATAAATCCAGGAGTAACTCTCTGTTTACGATTCCCACGCTGGTGGCGGCAACATAATCCTTGATCGGGATATCCCTGATCAAACCGGATTTCTTGAGTTTACTTAAGGCGTCAACCAGGGCAATAAAACTTCCCGTGATCGCGGCAGTGCGCGTGCCCCCGTCCCCCTGGATCACGTCGCAGTCAAGCCAGATAGTCCGTTCGCCAAAAGATTTCATTTCAGTAACCGTGCGTAATGACCTGCCGATAAGGCGCTGGATCTCATAAGTGCGGCCGGAATCTTTGCCGCGCGGTATGCGGCTGCCGCAGGAGCGCGGAAGCATGCCGTATTCGGCAGTGACCCAGCCTGTGCCGCTCCCCTTTAAAAACGGCGGCACGCTTTCCTCAACCGAAGCTGTACAGATAACCTTAGTGCTTCCTAACTCAATCAGACAGGAACCTTCCGGGTATTTAATATAATTCCTGGTAATATTTACTCTTCTTATTTTATCCGCGCCGCGGCCATCCTGTCTAACCATAAATACTCCTTCCCTTAGCATCTATCCCTACAATTAGAGGAAAATCCTTTACTGCTAATTTATAAATCGCCTCCGGCCCTAAATCCCGGTAGGCCACCGGGGTCACCTTTTTAACATATTTTGAGATAAGCGCCCCGCATCCGGCATAAGCTAAAAAATATACTGCCCGGTATTTTTTAATTGCCCGCCTTACTTCTTCAGAGCGCTGTCCTTTGCCGATCATTGCTTTTAAGCCGTGTTTAAGCAACAAGGGCGTAAACGCGTCCATGCGCGAGCTGGTCGTCGGGCCGCAGGAGCCGATTATTTTTCTTTTCGGGGTCTGCGTCGGGCCGCAGTAATATATTACGGCATGTTTAATTTTAAAAGGCAGCTTCTTTATTAACCGCTTATGCGCCTGGTCGCGGCTGGTATAAATATCTCCGCTCAATAAAACCTCATCCCCGGCTTTTAAACGCAGAATGTCTTTTTCGGTTAACGGCGTATTTATTCTTTTCATAGTCTGGCGCTTGCGCTGCGTAAAGCGTGGCAGCTTATATTTACCGCTACCGGCAGCCCGGCAATATGCGTGGGAAAACTTTCGATCTTGACTGCCAGGCAGGTTACTTTCCCTCCCAGGCCCATCGGGCCGATACCTGATTTTCCGATTTCTTTTTCTAGGTCTTGTTCAAGTTTCGATCTTTTAGCGTTAATATTCTTTAATAACGCTACCTTAGCCAGGAATCCGGCATAATCGCTGCTGCCGCCTATCCCGACTCCCACCACATAAGGCGGACAGGCATCCGGCCCGGCAGTCTTTACCGCCTGGATAATAAACTTCTTTACCTCGTCTTCACCGGCAGTAGGATTAAGCATTTTAAACTGAGATTTATTTTCACAGCCGAACCCTTTAGGCAAAACCGTTATTTTTAGTTTATCTCCCTTGACTATATCCGTATGGATAACTGCGCCGCGGTATCCGGATTTACCTCTTGCGATAGGGTCATTGATAATTGACTCCCTGAAATTTCCTTTTTTATACCCCTGCTCAATACCTTTAAGTACCGCTTTCTTGAGATCGCCGGTAATTCTTATATCCTGGCCCAATTCAATGAAGACAATCGGCAAACCCGTATCCTGGCAAATAGCCAGCTTTTCTTTTGCCGCTATGCGGGCATTCTCGATTATTGCTCCGAGGGCCTTCCTGGCCCGGCTGTTTTTTTCCTGGCTATAGACTAGCTTAAGCTTATGTAATATATCCCGCCTCAAAACATAATTAGCCTTCAGGCATAAATCCGCCACAACTTTAATGATTTTTTCAGCCTTAATAATCTTCATCTTTATACTCTCTTATTACGGTGGTTTTGATCCCGCCGCGAGGGTTAAATTCGCTGCTGATCCTGGCCCAGCGCGGCTTACAGGCCTTTACGAAATCTTCCAGTATTTTATTCGTCAGGTGCTCGTGAAATATGCCGATATTGCGGTAAAATATGGTATAGAGCTTAAAAGATTTAAGCTCTACGCAGTAGCTACGCGGCGAGTATTCTATTTTTATAGTAGCGAAATCCGGTAAGCCGGTCTTAGGGCAGATACAGGTAAATTCCGGAATATCCAGAAAAATAGTATAAACTTTATCCGGATACTGGTTTTTCCAGACTTCGATTTTGGGAGTCTTTAAGTCCCGGATATTTTTTTGCAAGCCTTCATACGAAGAATGCTTTTGATTTTTCATTTTACTCCTATGGCTTTATGGATCTGGTCTATGGCGCAGACAGTAACTCTTTCTCTTCGGCAGAGAGCCTTGAAGTTTTCTATTTTATTGCGCATATGCGCCCTGTCTTCGTTACTGTCCGGCTGCAGGATTAAAATTGCCTGTTGCGCGGTTTCCCGGATCAGCCTTAACCCTTCCCTGAGGTCATCTTCGGTTGTATCCTTACAGACCACGGTCTTTAAAAAAACTTCGCGCTGCGCGGCGATCTTCAAAAATAAACGGTGCTCCTCCCAGAAACCGCCTAAGCCGGTTGAACTCGGTAATTTCAGGTCCATAGCCACAAAATCCAGGTGCTCGATGATATCTTTCAGCTCTTCATAGAGGACGCCGTTAGTTTCCAGGTAATTCTTGAAATTATCCTTATGCGTCAGTTTCAACAGTTCTTTCAGGAAGTCCTTCTGCAGAAGCGGCTCGCCTCCGGTAAATGAAATTGAATGGTATTTATCGCGGTATAGCTTTAATTCCTGGAACAATTCTTCCGGTTCATACTCCATAAAACTCTGCAATTTCGTATCGCAGAACCTGCAGCCGAGATTACACCCGTAGAAACGCACGAAGATCTGTTTTTCTCCGAGGTAGAGTCCTTCGCCCTGGACGCTGTCAAATACTTCCGCGATTTTCCCTTTCATCTATCTTTTAACCCCGCTTCCTTAAAACCTTTAGCTCTATAATAACAACTGTCGCATTTCCCGCAAGGAGACCTACCTCCTTTATAACAGGACCAGGTTAATTCAAACGGCACTCCCAGTTTATGGCCCAACCGGATAATTTGCGCTTTGGTCTTATAGAGCAAAGGAGCCATAATTTTAATATCCTTGTGCTGCAGGCCGGCTTTTGTCCCGGTAGAAATAACTTTTCTAAAGGCGCGGTAAAATTCCGGCCGGCAATCAGGATAACCGGAATAATCCTGGGAATGGGCGCCGATAAAGACCGCGCCGTCTGCGCGCGCCTCAGCGCAGGAAAAAGCAAAGCTTAAAAAAATAATATTCCGTCCGGGCACATAGGTATCCGGAATCTGTCCAGCCGTAAGGCTCCCCCGGGTTTTGGGTAATTTTCTTTTGCTTTCTAAAAGACTTGAGCCTCTCCACGGTAAAGCGATCCTGATAACCTGACAGGTAGAGCCGGTTTTTCGCGCTAATTTTTTGGCAGCTTGTATTTCCCGGCGATGGCGCTGGCCATAATCAAAAACCAAGCAATGGCATTGATAGCCTTTTGCCCTGGCAATATACAAAGCTGTGGCTGAATCCAGCCCTCCGGATAAAAGAACAACTGCCTTTTTACTTGGCATAATAAGTGGCACTCGCCTTATCCGACTCCCAGACGGTCACTGAATGCAGGAAGCGGATTTGAGCTTTAAGGTTGTCGTAGATATACCTGGCGATATTTTCGGAAGTAGGGTTTACCTTTTTGAAATAAGCTATATTGTTCAAATATTTATGGTCTAATTTTTCCAGGAGCCTATACAATTTTTCTTTCAGACACTTAAAATCCATGACCATGCCGATTTTATCCGGTTTAGGGCTGACCACCGCCACCTCTACTTTCCAGTTATGGCCGTGCAGCTCTTCGCATTTGCCCTTGTATCCTCTTAAGTTATGCGCTGAGCTAAAATCCCCTTCTATTTTTATTTTATACATTGCTCACCCTCTTTACGTTTCGTACCGGCCGGCCTAAGAATCTTTCCGCCAGGCTGCTGAACCATTCCGGATTATCGCTGACAAAAAATTTATGTTTGCCTGTTCCTTCCTTACGCAAAAGCCCTTCGCTGGCTAAAATATTATTTACCTCAATAGCTACCTGCTTGGCAGAATCGATCAGGGCAACATTTTCTCCCATCTCATCTTTGATCAATCTCTTAAGCAAGGGATAATGCGTGCAGCCTAAGATAAGCGTATCTACGCCTGCTTTTTTCAGGGGCTTCAAATAGTATTTGACCACGCTCTTAACCACATTGCCGTTTAGCCACCCCTCCTCCACAAAAGGCACAAATAATGGACAAGCCACAGCAGCCACCTTAACCCTGGGATCAAGCTGCTTGATTTCATTTTCATAAGCGCAGCTCTTAATCGTGCCCTTGGTGCCGATAACGCCTACGCGTTTATTCTGCGTGGCATAGACTGCTTCCCGCGCGCCCGGCGTGATCACTCCCACAATGGGAATCTTAAAGTGATTCTTGATCTCGGGTAGCGCAAAGCTGGAGACGGTATTACAGGCGACGCAGATGAACTTAACCTCGTGCTTAAGCAGAAAAAGGATATTTTCAATGGAAAAACGGATCACTGTTTCTTTGGATTTGATGCCGTAAGGCACGCGCGCCGTATCCCCGAAATAAACAATATCTTCATGGGGAAGCTGGCGCAGCAATTCCTTGACTACGGTCAATCCGCCTACGCCTGAATCAAATACTCCGATGGGTTTCATCTTTTAAGCAGCCTACGCTGATGCTAAGCCCCGGGCATAATCGCGTATGCCGTCCATTATGCTCTCCGCCATCTTCTGGCGGTAATAACTGCTTTTTAACATGCGTTCTTCATTATAATTGGATAGAAAGCCGGCTTCCACCAGTACCGCCGGGATACGCGCGCCGCGCAAAACTTCATAACGCGCATCTTTTACCCCGATCACCCGGATATTCAAATTATTATCTACCGACCTGCAGATGGAACGGGCTAATTGTATTGATTCTGCGCGGTCATAGGCATAAAGCATATCCCAAAGCATAGCCTTTAATTCCAAGGAGTTGCTCGCGAATACAGCGTTATCCAGGTTTAAATGCGCATTCCTGGCGGAAAAGACGGCCCGCTTGGCATCATTACGGCTGAGGGCCACATAATAAACTTCAAAACCGTTCATACTCTTTGCACGGTTGGCGTTGGAATGAATACTCACGAAAAGGTCAGCCTTGGAATTATTGCTGATCCTGACCCGGCCATCCAAAGGAATATACCTGTCGCTATTACGGGTCATGACCACTTCCACGCCTTGCGAGCGTAAAAGCAGAGCCAGCCGCCTGGCTATATCCAGGTTAACATCCTTTTCCTTTAACCCTGTCCGGCCTATTGCACCGGGATCCTTGCCGCCATGCCCGGCATCAATTACTACTTTTTTAATTACCGCGGAAATGGGAAAATCAGCCGGGCGCCGGGAAGGGATCCCTGCATCCCTGAATAAAACATCGATAACCTGTTCCTTAAATTTTACCGGCACTACTACCGTACCGTCATGAATATCTACCGGATAGTCAAGAAGCATGGCCCTCTGGTCAACTAAAGCTAAATTATCGCCAGCTCTCAGGCTTACCCTATGCTCTCCCTTATCTAAAATAACTATCCTGGTGAAAGTGTCATACTGCCAATTTATCCCTTTTGCTTCACACAAAGTAACCAGCGGATAATAAGTCGCGCCGTTGAGGGTATAGGTGGGAAAGGCCTCCCGCACCGGGCCGGTAGCGCAGCCAGATAAAGAAAAAATAATCACGCCGGCAATAAACGCTAAGGTTAGCTGGTTTTTAATTTTCATAATTTTG
>JAQTPA010000033.1 GCA_028713155.1 Candidatus Omnitrophota bacterium
CGCCAGTTGAACTGGGCCGGGCGAAAGAAAGAACCGTGTCTCCGTCAATAGTCGCCGTAATGGGAAAGCTGCCGGCGGTAGGATAATGCGCGTAAATTGCGTAATAATCCAGCAGGGATTTTCTTATCTCATGCAGGTTAGCATATACTGCGTTTTTTCGGGCTTTGGTTACATTTGCAAAATAGCGGGGGATGGCGATTAAGGCGAGGATACCGATGATTACTACGACAATGATCAGTTCAATGAGGGTGAAGCTTCTTTTTCCCGGGAACATCTTATTCTTATATTAACATACACCTCGGGAATTACAACTATCTTGTTATGGTCGATTCGCACAACAACCGAGAGAAGTCTCCTTGCTTCCTTCCAAGAGGCGGACGCAGTAGCAATACTGATTAATATTGTAAGAGGCTATTGCAAGCGGATTAGGCCCGTAGGCAGCCGGGTTTGATCCGTAGCTATAACTCCATCCGCCATCTGATGGTCTGCCCAGGTTTACAATAGTTTCTCCATCGAGAGTAACTACAATAGGCCATGTAGAATCGGCAGGATAAGCGCCATTAACTGCATAATAAGCCAGCACAGCTTCCCTTATGAACCCCAGGTTAGCATAAATTTTTTCTCTTTGAGCCTTGGTTACGGAGGCATAATACTTGGGGATAGCGACAAGGGCGAGGATACCGATGATGACTACGACAATAATCAGTTCAATTAAGGTAAATCCTTTTATTTTCTTCATATAAGTATACTTTTTATATTATCACGAGCTGCGAAAATTGCAACGGAAAAAGACGCTATTTTATACTTAACTTTTTATTTGACATATAGTTTAATCTCTGTTAAAATCCCTCTTACGTGTTAAAAGACTATCTTAAAGAGAGTTGAGGGGGAATAAAATGGGTAAAATTCTGGAAATATTCCAAAAAGTCTTTAATTATATATTGGATTTAGCCTCTAACGATATAGGTATTGATTTAGGCACAGCCACGACACTTGTCTATGTCAAGGGTGAAGGCGTAGTCCTCTGTGAACCTTCAGTCGTAGCGGTTGAGCGCGGGACTTCCCATGTCCTGGCTGTAGGAGAAGAAGCCAAGCGTATGTTAGGCCGTACACCCGGCAATATTGTTGCTATAAGGCCGATGAGAGACGGCGTAATTACGAATTTTGAGGTGACTGAGGCGATGCTTAGGCATTTCATTAGAAAAGTCCGGCACCGCCGTTTTCAAATAAGGCCGCGTATTGTCATTGCCATACCTTCAGGGATTACCGAAGTGGAGCGCAGGGCGGTTAAGGAATCAGCAGAGCGGGCAGGCGCAAGAGATGTATTCTTGATTGAAGAGCCGGTCGCCGCAGCTATCGGGGTAGGCCTGCCCATTCAGGAACCCGTAGGCAATATGATTATAGATGTCGGCGGCGGCACCACTGAAATCGCGGTAATTTCGCTGGCGGGGATTGTTTTTTCTAAATCTATCCGTATCGGCGGAGACGAAATGAATGATGCTATTGTTGAGTATCTTAAAAAAACTTATAATTTAATGGTCGGAGAACGCACCTCCGAAGATATAAAAATAAAGATCGGCTCAGCTTACCCTTTAGAAGAAGAAATGAGTTTAGAGGTCAAGGGCCGGGATTTGATTGCCGGTTTACCCAAGACAGTCACCGTAACTTCAGAAGAAATAAGAGAGTCTTTGCAGGAACCCCTGCGGGCGATCCTGGAAGTAGTCAAGATTTCCCTTGAGCGCACGCCTCCCGAGTTAGCCGCGGATTTAATCGAACACGGTATTGTTATGGCCGGCGGCGGCTCATTGCTTAAGGGGCTGGATAAGCTTATCTCGGAGGAGACAGGCCTGCCTGTTCATATTGCCGATGATCCGGTCACGGCGGTAGCCAACGGCACAGGTAAAGTGCTCAATGAAATTAAATACCTTAAAAAAGTTACCGTTTCCATAAAACCCGAATTAAATACCTGATATATCGGCAAGAAAAATAAAATGTGTTTAATCTCAAAGACAAAAAGTTAATTCCTTTCTTAGCAGCCGTTTCTCTGCTTATCTTCCTGTCTATCTCCATAATAATTTTAAGGGTCCCGGTATTGGCTGTTTCCCGCCAGCCGTTTAGCCTGGTTACTTTTTTACAGCGTGAACTCGGCGGGATAGTTTTTTACCATCATAATCTCGTTGCAAACGAAAGGCTAAAAAAAGAAAATGAGCTTTTGAGGTATAGGCTTAACGCTCTGGATGAAGTCTATCTGGAAAATACGCGCCTGAAAGAGAACCTTTCTTTTAAGCAAAAGTCCGCGTTCAAAATTATTGCCGCCAGGGTGATTATCCGGCCCGCAGATAATTGGTCGTCAGGCCTGATTATCGATAAAGGAAGTTCCCGGGGGATAAAGAAGGGCCTGGCAGTAGCCACATTTTTAGGTTTAGCCGGCAGGGTAGTTGAAACTACAGATTCAACGGCTAAGGTAATGCTGCTTTGCGACCCGAACCTCGGAATTTCCAGTTTAGTCCAGCGCTCGCGCCAGGAAGGCCTGGTTTGCGGGACACTGGGGGCTAACCTGATTATGAAATATTTACCCGAAGACGCTGATATAAAATTAGGGGATACCATAATCAGCTCCGGATTAAATGCTACTTACCCTAAGGGTTTGCTTATCGGAAAAGTGGTGGATATCGGCAGGGATTTTTCCGGCTTAAGCCGGTTCGCCGTCATTAAACCGGCAGTTGACCTTTCCAATATCGAAGAAGTCCTGGTTATTATTCCATGAAGCTTTCAACTTTAGCGGTTATCGCGTTAGCCCTGGGGTTATTCCAGTTAACCTTCCTGCATTATTTTAAGGTTTTCGGGGTTCAGCCCGATCTTTTCCTGGTCAGCGTTATCCTGGCCAGCTTTTTCCTGCCAGCGCGCCGGGCAATTATTTTCAGCCTAGCGCTAGGCATATTTAAGGATGCCTTTATTCTGTCCGCGTTCGGCCTGGATATATTATTATTTTCACTCTGGAGTTTTCTGATCGTAAAAATAACCCGTAAGGTATCCCTGGAGGATAACTTGAGCCGGACACTCCTGGTTTTTATAATCGCGTTGCTGCATAATGTTATCAGCGGGCTGGTGCTGGTTTACTCCGGGAGCTTTATCCCTGCGGGCATATTCCTGCGCGTTGTTTTCTTAGGCGGGTTATACACGGCGCTGGTTCTGCCGTTAATTTTAAAAATAATTAAAGTCAGGATATCATGAGAATCAGGGTTGTTACTTGGCTGGTGACCGGAATGTTTTTGCTGCTCATTTTCGGCCTGCTTAACCTGGAAGTTATCCACGGCAGAGCCTATCGTGACCTGGGGAATAAAAATTGCATCAGGTTAGTCAGCCAGGACGGCAGCCGCGGCAGGATAATTGATTGCCGAGGCAGTGTTATTGCCGATAGCAAACTTTCTTATGATTTCATGATTTTACCCCAGGACCAGTCCCAGCAGGAAAAGATAATCTCCAGCGCTTCGCGCATACTCCATAAGAGCGTAAAGGATTTAAAAAACGCCTTTAAAAATAACTATATTTCTTCATCCATGCCGGTAACGCTCGCCAGGAATATCAGCATAAAGGAGGCTATTGCCTTAGATGAGCTTAAGGTAGACCTGCCGGCAATAATAGTGCAGCTTAATCCGGTGAGGCACTATCCGCACGCAAAGCTTGCCTGTCATGTTTTGGGCTATGTCAGTGAAATTGACCGCTGGCGCCTGACCAAGCTTGAGGATTACGGTTATAAAACCAAAGATATCGTCGGTTTTGGCGGAATAGAAGAGAGGTATGATTATTACCTGCGCCAGGAAGAGGGAGGGACTTCTTTTGAAGTAGACCACCGGGGAAAGTTTATCCGTACTTTAGGATTCAGGCCTCCGCTTAACGGTAAAGACATCCAGCTTACCCTGGATATTAAAATCCAAAAGATAGCCGAGAATTATCTCTCCGGGCGAAAAGGAAGCGTAGTTATTATGGATCCGTATACGGGAGAAATTTTTGCCATGGCCAGTGCTCCCGGGTTTAGCCCGTCGGTTTTCGCGGAAAAAAATAACTCCGCGATTTCCAGCCTTTTTAATAATTCAAACTCTCCTTTAATGAACCGGTCAATAAGCGGCGCCTACGCTCCGGGTTCGGTATTTAAGCTTGTGGTGGCGGCCGCGGCTTTAGAAAACAAAAAGATCAATCTGAACACGTCTTTTCTTTGTCAAGGCGCTACGCTTGTGGGCAGGCGGAAATTTAAGTGTTGGAGCACTCACGGGCAGCAAAATTTACTGGAAGCTATTACGCACTCCTGCGATGTTTTTTTCTATAAGACCGGATTGCTGGTAGGGGCTCAAGTTCTGCATGACTACGCGCTTAAATTCGGTTTTTCCAGGACAACTTCTTTTGAGCTGCCCTATGAGGTCCCGGGGTTTATCCCCTCGCCGCTTTGGAGGAAGATCAATAAATTTAAGAATTGGTTTGACGGCGACACGGCTAATTTAAGCATAGGCCAGGGGGAAGTCCTGACTACGCCTCTGCAGATTACGCGCCTGACGGCGGTTTTCGCAAATGGCGGGTATTTAGTCAGGCCTTATATTGTCAAAACCATAGACGGCCGCGACGTATCGGCTTACCAGAGAAAACCGGAAAAGCTGAATTTAAAAAAGGCGAATGTTGAACATATTAGAGAAGGGTTGGAAAAGGTGGTCAACGATCCGACAGGTACAGCCAGCGTATTATCCGGTTTAGCGGTGAGCGTTGCCGGAAAGACCGGTACTGCCCAGGCCCCGCCCGGACATTCCCATGGCTGGTTTACGGGTTTTTTCCCGTTGAAAAATCCGAAATACGTTATCTGCGTTTTCTTAGAACGCGGCGGATCAGGGTATGTATCGTGCGTAGTGACTAAGCAGATCATCCAGGAGATGATTAACCAGGGGCTCATATAGCATGAAGAATTCTTTTTTTATCATATTGATCATAGCGTTTTTAATCTGCTTGCTGGGCGTATTGTCCATCTACAGCAGTACCTACCAGAAAGAGGGCGGGCTCTGGCAGACTGTTTTCCATCGCCAGATACTCTGGATTATTTTTGGCCTGCTGCTTTTTTCCATTGTTTCCAATATAAGTTACCGCCGTTTCTGGGATTGGACGTATTTTTTATACATCACTGCCTTATTTTTCTTATTGCTGGTTTTTCTCCTCGGGGCAGTCCGCCTCGGCGCCCAGCGTTGGCTAAAGGCAGGCTGGTTTAATTTCCAACCCTCGGAATTGGCTAAGTTAGCTATGGCAATATTCCTGGCCCGGTATTTTAGCCGTAAGTCCAGCGACGATATTGATTTATCCTGCTCTAAATTCGGGATATTCAGCGCGGTGATTTTACCTTTCTTTTTTACTGCGCTTCCTCTTAGCCTGATTATTGATCAGCCGGATTTAGGCAGCGGAGTGCTCCTGCTTCTTTTATTTATCTCGATGCTCTATTTGACCCGGGTGAGGTTAAAGTATATCATTATCTTGCTGGCAGGCATTATCCTGCCCCTTCCTTTTATGTGGCATTTTTTACGCGATTACCAGAAAGACAGGCTGCTGGTTTTTTTAAATCCGAATGTTGACCCGCTGGGAGCCGGCTATACGGTAATCCAATCCAAAATAGCTATTGGTTCAGGCGGATTATTCGGGAAAGGCTGGCTGGCCGGTACGCAGAGCCAGCTGCATTTTCTTCCCGAATCGCATACCGATTTTATTTTCGCTACTTTTTGCGAAGAATGGGGTTTTATCGGCGGGGCCGGGTTATTATTTTTATATTTTCTTTTAATCCGGCAGGGGTTTTTAATCGCGCAACGGACCCAGGATTCTTTCGGGAAGTTATTGGCCTTCGGCATAACCCTGATGCTATCCATCCAGGTGGCGGTGAATGTGGCGATGAACCTGGGGCTGGCTCCGGTAGTGGGGATACCCCTGCCTTTAATGAGCTACGGCGGTTCGTCTCTCTTTATCACTTTTATTGCGCTAGGCATCTTAGCTAATATTGATAAGACAAGGGCGGTATTTTAAATATGTATGAAGATCTGCTATTAAAAGTCAATAAACCCAGCCAATACATCGGCCAGGAGATTAACAGCGTAAAAAAAGATTTTACGGCCGCCAATATCAGATTCGCGATTGCTTTTGCGGATTTGTACGAAGTGGGGATGAGTAACCTGGGCTTAAGGATCATTTACGGGCTCTTGAATAATATTCCGGATGTAGTTTGCGAAAGATTTTTTTCTCCCCAGCAGGATATGGAGGATGCGTTACGCCTGGAAAACCGCCAGATACTTTCTCTGGAGTCGCGCCGGAAGCTCAATGAATTTGATTTAGCGGGTTTTTCTTTGGGTTCAGAACTAGATTACACCAACGTTTTAAATATCCTGGAGCTTGGGAATATTCCCTTAAGGTCGGCTGAGCGCGATTACCGCCAGCCTCTGGTAATCGGCGGAGGCCCCTGCACTCTTAATCCGGAACCAATGCACGCTTTCTTTGATTTTTTCGTTATCGGAGAGGCAGAGGATGCTGCTTTGGAAATAATCGACCTCTACCGTAAGCATAAAGAGGAATATAAGGCGCAGAGGATCAGCAAAGAAGGATTACTGCTTAAATTTGCGCAGATTGAAGGAGTTTATGTCCCTGCGCTGTATGAAGTTTCTTATGACGATCAGGGTAAGATCAAGGAATTTAAGCCAAAATTCAGTTCTGTCCCTGCGAAAGTCAAGAAACGTTTCGTAAAAGACCTGAATTCAGCTTATTACCCCCGGGAATGGATCTTGCCGTATATCCAGGTAATCCATGACCGCCTTTCTTTAGAGATTATGCGCGGCTGCCCTAACCGCTGCCGTTTTTGCCAGGCGCGGCAGCAATATTTTCCGCTTAGGCTCAGGGGAACCGAGAACGTCTTGGCCCTGGCTGAAGAGCTTTACCGCAACACAGGCTACGAAGAAATCTCCTTGGGCGGGCTTTCGGTCAGCGACCACCCCCAGATAGAAAAAATCCTAAAAAGCCTGATGAATTTATTTGATACAAAAGCAGTGAGCCTGTCTTTGCCTTCGGTCAAAGCAAAGTCATTAATGGGTAATGCTTCTTCTTTGATTGCCAAAGTCAAGAAAACCGGGCTTACCTTTGCTCCTGAGGCGGGGAGCCAACGCTTGCGCGATATGTTAGCCAAGGATTTTAACAGCGAAGAATTTTTTAAGTCGCTTGAACAAGCGTATTCAGCCGGCTATCAGCATGTAAAGCTTTATTTTATGATCGGCCTGCCGAGCGAGAAAGAGGAGGACCTGGATGCGCTTATTGATTTTGCCCGGCGGGTTTCGGAATTAAGAAAAAATACCGGTAAGCCCGCAGCCGGAGTAAATGTTAGCATTAATACTTTAATCCCCAAACCGCATACGGCATTACAGTGGTTTGCGATGCCGGATTTAGAGGAAATAAGGAGCAAACAGGACTACCTAAGAGAGAAGGCCAAAAAATACCGGCGGCTTAATTTGAGTTTTCATAACCGCGCGATGAGTATTTTAGAGGGAATTCTCTCGCGGGGAGACAGGAGATTATCCGAAGCCATTTACACCGCTTTTAAAGGCGGGGCGAAGTTTGATGCCTGGAGCAATTATTTTAACTTTGAAAAATGGCTTACTGCTTTTAGGGATTTGAAAATAGACCCGCGGTTTTATTTGAAGCAGAAAGATATAGAGGATATCCTGGCCTGGGATTTTATTGATACGGGAATGGCTAAAGACGCGTTGATTGCCGAATTTGATAAAATCATTGCTATAGAATAAGCTAAGCGGTATAATCTAGGCGGCCTGACAAGGAGAAATAATGCCGGGAAACAACAAAATTTTATTTATCTGCGATGATAACGAAGTATCCAGGTACTTAGTCGAAAAATTAATGGTTGAAGGAGGCTATTTTGTAGCTATTGAGCCGACATTCCAAAGGGGGCTGGCTACCTTCAAAGATAATGGATTTGATATAGTTATTACCAGGGTAAAGATGCTTGATTCCAACCCCCTGGAATTAGTCCGGGAGCTTAAAGCTGCTGATCCGGACTGCGTGATCATTGCGCTGCTTGATGAGTATAAGCAGGAGGTGCTGGAATACCTGTTCAGCCTGGGGGTTTATGATGTTATATCCAAGCCCATAAACCTTGAAAAATTATTTTTCCTGGTTAAAAAAGGCATAGATATGCACACGCTTATGGCGGTCAACCGCCGGCTTACCCAAGGGTTAAAAGAGAGTAATTTCGCACTGGAAAAACAGAATACCCTTTTAGCCAAAAGAATAGAGGATTCTACCAAGAATCTCACCCGGCTTTACGAAGATTTGCGTTCTACTTATATGCGCACGATTA
>JAQTPA010000013.1 GCA_028713155.1 Candidatus Omnitrophota bacterium
GCACCATTTCCACCAATCTTTGGTTTAATTCGGCTTTTAAGCCGTATTTTTGGGCCAAGCTTACAAATTCTCCGTTAATATAATCAATCTCTGAGGTCTTTCCCCTCTTAATACTCTGTAATATTGAGCCATAGAGGGGGTCTTTGCTCAACTTAGTCATGGCACTTGAGAAAACCTTAGCCGCTTCCTCCGGGAGAATGGAGATAAGCTTAGTTATATGTTCTATGGGAAAACCTGGCAAAGAAACTAGTTGAATGTCTAATTTTGAAATTACCGCAAAGGCTTCCTTCCAAATGGCGATACTTATCCGGCTTACCTGCTGGTCGGAAAAAGCCTCCTGCATACTTATACCCAGTATGGCCGGAAGGCAATTATTGGCGTTAACGAACATCTTAAGGTATTTCATCCCTACCATATTTTCGCTGATAACCGTAGGGAATATCTTATTTAAAATCATGCTCATCGGAACTGCGCTGGTATTCAGAGGCGCAGAGAAGGTACTGCCCAAAACCCAACTTCCCTCAAAATTATGCACTACCTTACCCGGCTCTAAATAAGTAGCACCAAACATCACTATACTGGAAAGAATATTCTTTGCGGGCAGAAGCCGGCTAATAATATTTTCGGCCTGCACACCATTTTGCGTAGTCAGGATAACGCTGTCTCTAATCAAGCTCAGATTTTTCTTTAAAGCCTCTTCAATATCCTGAGTCTTGGTTGCCAGGATAAGGAGTTCGGGCTTAGAAACAAGCTCTTCATAGATACTGATATTAACTTTAAAATCCCCCCGCACGCCGCTAATCTTAAGGCCGTTTTCTTTTACTGCCTTAATCGCGTCACTGTGGCCGACCAGATAAATATCTTCCCCTGCGGTTTTTAAATAACCTGCCACCAAACTGCCAATAGCGCCCGCACCGATAACTGCTATCCTCATTAAAATCCCCTATTTTTTGGGAAAACTATACTTCTTATATTCAAACCCGGTTTGTTCCAGAAGCCTGACCATCATACTGTAAAACGGCGAAGGGACATCCGAAAAAAAAGCGCTGATTACATCCACCTCTTCTACCTGCGCAGAGCTCCTGGCCCTGGCATTTTCTTCGGCACCCTTAGTTACCGCTTCTTCCGTGATATGGCGGTGAAAAACCGGAATCTTGGCAACCAGGACTTTTAGTTTTTCCTGAGTAGCTTTATCCCATTGCATAACTTACGCTCCTTAATATAGTAAAATTTTACTATATAGCTTTAACCTATTCTATTAAATAAACTTCCCCCTGTCAAGAAAAAACGGTTGTGCGCCTTAAAAAAATCAGCGCATCGTTTGAATAAGTCCGTCCAGAAATCGGGATTCTGCTTTAAGCAGTTTAAGATTGTGTTCTAGGATGCGGTTTAAGGAGATAGTTTTATCTTTGGATGGGCCTTGAGCCATTTTTTCTAAGCCCCGCGATATTTTATTCAACATATGGAGCCTGGCCTGCAGCCTCCGGCAGGCAATAGCCGGTTTCATATAGCGTAAAAAATACAAGCTTAAATCCAGGCTGAATTGCGGCCGCTTAAGGCTGAGCAAGCTCTTACTTAAAAGCTCCTCAAAGCGCGCCTGGCCTTTAGAAGTCAAGGCATACACGATACGCTCCGGACGCTTTCCCGGCTTGACTATTTTTTTTACGACTAAACCTCTTTCTTTAAGTATACGCAGCGGATAATATATGGACTTGAGGTCTACTCCGGCGAAAAGAGAAAGTATCTGCTTGATCTTACTTTTGATATCGTAGCCGTGTTTAGGGCCCTCGCGAAGCAACCCCAGCAATAATAACTCCTGCTCAATCATGCTACCTCGCCCATACTGCGGAATTTACTATACCTTAAATTCAGAAGTTCTTCTTTGGACAGGGATTTCAATTCTTTAAGGTTCTTCACAATGGAATCCTTGAGGCTCAAGGCTATCCTTTGCGGGTCACGGTGAGCTCCGCCCAAAGGTTCCGGGATTATTTCATCAATAATCTTAAGTTTCAGGAGGTCTTCGCCGGTAAGCTTTAAGACTTCCGCTGCCAGGGGTGCTTTTGCCCCGTCTTTCCACAATATGGCCGCGCAACCCTCTGGTGATATAACTGAATAATAGGAATTTTCTAAGATGCAAATGCGGTCAGCTACTCCCACGCCTAAAGCGCCGCCTGAACCGCCCTCTCCGATAACTATAGAGATAATCGGCGTAGCAAGAGAAGCCATCTCCCTTAAATTCAGAGCGATAGCCTGGGATTGGCCACGTTCCTCTGCGCCTATGCCGGGATATGCCCCGGGAGTATCAATAAAAACTACTACCGGCAAATTAAATTCTTCCGCCAATTGCATAACCCTAAGCGCCTTGCGGTATCCTTCCGGATGGGCACAGCCAAAATTGCGCTTGAGGTTTTCTTTGGTATCCCTGCCTTTTTGGTGACCAATAACTGCTATTTTTTGTTTATCTAATTTAGCCAGGCCACAGATGATAGCCTTGTCATTGGAAAAGAGCCTGTCCCCATGCAACTCTATGAAATCCGACATAATCAGGCTAATGTAATCCAGGGTATATGGCCTCTGGGGATGGCGGGCGAGCTGTACTCTCTGCCAGGCAGAAAGATGGCTATAAGTATCTTTCTTCAGGTGCTCGAGTTTATCCTCCAGGCGCCTGACTTCGGAAGAAAGATCTATTCTTTTATCCGAGATAAAATGCTTGAGCTCCTGGATTTTATTTTCTAACTCAAAAATGGGTTTTTCGAAATCCAATCCGGCCATATTTTAATTATTTAGTCGACAATGATTACTTCCGTACCGATAGGGACTATAATGTAGAGTTCTTCTACGTCCTGGTTAGTCATACGCACGCAGCCTTGAGTGGCCTGCCTGCCTAGGCTCTGGGGCTCGGTCGTACCGTGTATGCCATAGCTGGGTCTATCCAACCCCAACCAGCGCGTACCCAGGATATTCTTGGGGCTCCCCGCAGGGATAACTGCTCCAGCTTTAAACCAGGTAGGATTGATTAGCTTGGAGGTAATCTTAAAATTTCCGACAGGCGTAGAGTTATTCTTACCCGTTGATACAATATAGGTTTTCATTATTTCTTCGTCACTTTTAAGAAGCAGGATATTCTGGGACTTATCCACGACTATGCTAAAAGGCGCCTTCCAAACCTTAATCTTCCTCCCCGGAATAATCTTATCATCGCTTAGGCCGTTGCTTTTCTTTATTAATTCCGGCGTAGTTTTAAACTCCCGGGCAATTTTAGTTAAGGTATCTCCGGGCTTTATCATATAGAGAGCGCTCTTGGGGGTTAAGGCGGAAGAAAACAAAAGCTTCATATTGGTATCGTCTATCTTCTTCTGCCAACTCATTACTTCTGCGGAATTAGGAAAATCATTCACTAATTTCTGGTATATTTTTTTTAAGGCCGGTAGGTCGCCTTTTGCCTGTAAGGTTTTTGCTTCATTTAACAGGCCCTGCGTACTTGTGCCTCCGGATTTTTGCCCGGCAAAATAATTTTTCCCTTTTCTTGCCGTAAACGACAGGACCAAAACCAGGATTATAAATACTGCCCCGGCTGCTAACAAAACTTTTTTACTCACTGTATATCTCCCTTCTAACGTGCCAATACCGCTATGAGCACACCAACTAAAAACCCACCGATTACCTCTAAGGGGGTGTGCCCGATAAGTTCACGTAAACGTCCATCGTGTATCTTACCCTGCCAATAAATATCATCGGTAATTTTATTTAGGATACGGGCCTGTTTTCCGGTTGCCCGGCGCACACCTTGAGCATCAAACATGACAACAATGGCGAATGAAGCAGCTAAAGCAAAAAGGACGCTGTCAAAACCGTATTCCAGACCTACGGAAGTGGCTAAGCACGCTGCTCCGGCAACGTGGCTTGAAGGCATTCCTCCGGTGCCGACAAAAAGGCGAAAGTCTAACCTTTTCTTCTGCACCACCCCGATAAACACTTTCATTGTCTGGGCAATCAACCAGGCAGAGAGGGTAGTGAGAAAAATCTTATTCTGGGACAATTGCAAGAATATCTCTTTCATTATTGTTCCTTGGGGACAGGTATTACTTCTATCCTAACCTTCGGAGAGGTTGTCGGCTGGCTGTTCTTCATCAGGAATCCGTGGTTACCCTCTATTTTTGCGCGCCGCTTAAGCTCGCGTATGGCTTTTTTAAGCTCATCAATGGAATTTAGTTTCATTTTCAGGCTGGTATTTTCCTGGACAAGCTCCTGCCTTTCGTCTAAAAGCGCTTTATTCTCCGCCCTAAGTATGGAAAATTTTAAATCAAACTTCCCTATCTGTTCTTTCGCCAGGCTTAAATCCAACAATAGCTTATTCAGCTTCTTATGTGCAGCCCTTAAGTAGGTCTTTAAACCCGCGTTCCTGGCCTTAAGCTGCCCCACGGCTTTCTTTTCTTTCCCTAAGTCCTGCAACAGGTTTTGCTTCTGATTTTCCAGCGAGGCGATATTATCTTTCAAGGAAGCAACATACCTAAGCACAACCAGGATAGAGCCGGCCGCCAAAAGCAGGATAAGGACGTTTCTCAGGGGCTTCTTCATATTAAAATATTATATAATCAGCCTTTTAAATTGCAAGCCTTTTCTTGGGTAACCTGCCTGGTTAAACATTATATTCATTAGATTTCCTTTGTTCCTGCGTCTATTAAGGTAAAAAGGAGGTAAATATGCTGGCAAAAGTTTTAAGTTTTGGCTTATACGGGATAGAAGCCTACCCTGTGGAGATAGAAGTAGATGTTTCCCGGGGGCTGCCGCAGCTAAATTTAGTCGGGCTGCCGGATTCCGCAGTTAAAGAAAGCAAGGAAAGGGTAAAGTCGGCAATTAAAAATTCCGGGTTTAACTGGCCAGCTGAAAGAATTACAGTCAGCCTGGCGCCATCCGGAATTAAAAAGGAAGGTGCCTGTTTTGACCTGGGGATTGCCGTGGGGATACTGGCGGCAACAGAACAGATAAACAGCACCGGGTTAGCCGGATATTTCATCCTGGGAGAATTGTCGCTGGACGGTTCGCTCAGGCCAGTCCGGGGAATCTTGCCTATAGCCATGGCCGCGGCAAAATCCTTATCCGGGAAAATGATCGTACCGGAACAAAACGCCAAAGAAGCATCTATAGTCTCCGGGATTTCTGTCTTTGCGCTAAAAACGCTAAAGGCTAGTGTAGAATTTTTAAACAGCCCGGAGTTGGTTAAGCCGGTCACGTTAGACTGGTTCAGTTTATCCCAGGAGAAAAACCGTTACAGTCTAGATTTCTCAGAAGTAAAAGGCCAGTTCCTGGCTAAAAGAGCCCTGGAAACAGCCATCGCCGGAGGACACAATATCCTGATGATTGGCCCCCCGGGCAGCGGAAAAACCATGCTGGCCAAAAGAATCCCTACGATTATGCCGGATTTAACGTTAGAAGAAATGCTGGAAATAAGTAAGCTGCATTCGGTGGTGGGTACTTTATTGAATAAAGACGGGGTTATGGTTACTCGGCCGTTCCGCTCCCTGCACCACGGTATATCCAGCGCAGCCCTAGTAGGCGGCGGCTCCCTGCCTGTGCCGGGAGAAATCAGCCTGGCGCATCAAGGGGTACTTTTCCTGGACGAATTCCCGGAATTCCGGCGCGACTGCCTGGAGGCATTGCGCCAGCCATTAGAGGACAATTCTATACGCGTCTCGCGTATATTTAAATCCTTTGTCTTCCCCGCCTCTTTTGTTTTAGTAGCCGCAATGAACCCCTGCCCGTGCGGTTACTATACTGACCCTTATCGCGCCTGCCGTTGCAGCACTACCCAGATCGCCAGGTACCGCTCAAAAATATCCGGACCACTGTTGGATAGGATAGATATCCATATTGAACTCCCTCCGGCCCGCTACCAGGAATTAAGCGAAAATTTACCTGCCGAAAGCTCTATTCAGATTAAAGAACGCGTAAATAAGTCCCGAGCGATCCAAAGGGAAAGGTTTAAGAATGAAGGCCTATTCTATAATTCCCGGATGAACCATAAACAGGTGCGCAAGTTCTGTATTTTAGGCGAGGAGGAAAACAAACTGCTCAAAACGGCGATGGGTGAACTTAATTTTAGCGCGAGAGCTTATGACAAAATACTGAAAGTTTCAAGGACTATTGCGGATTTAGCGGGGTGCGCTAATATTAAAGCAGAGCATCTCTCAGAAGCAATTCAATACCGTTCTTTAGATAGGAACTTCTTCGTTTAAACCGAGAGCGCTTGTTCCATTAGTAAAGCTTGTTCCCCCTTCTTCCTACTGGGTCAAAACCAAAGAGTTCTTCCAGGCGTTCGGGGATTTTCTCGGAAAGAATACTTAGAGTCGCAATAGCCAACTCCATTTTTTCCCGGAAGAGCTCGCAGCTCTTCTGGTAGGGGAGAGCGGGGTCACGGTTAAAATAGTAGTTAATGTTAAGACATGAGCCTGTGGTGCGGCAGAGAGAAAATAAGAGGCACCCCCGGCAGTGCTTAAAGCGCTTACTGACTGTTTTTAGAAAAATGCTGAGTTTTTTCTTCTCCGGGCCGTTATTAATATTACCCAACTTGAATTCCTCTATACCCAGAAAAGAAGTGCAAGGATAGATACCGCCATCAATATCAATAGCAAGCTGCCCTACTGCCGCCGGACAGCCACCAGTTACCTCATGGTGGTAATAGAGCCGCTGCATTAGTTTGAAGAACCGATTGAAAAAGGTCTTGCGGTAATCCAGGAACCCGCTGACTGTATCCTTGATATAGCGCTTGGCCAGGCGTTCGTACTGACGGCAAAGCCGCCGGTGCTGCCTGTCGGTGCTAAAGAAAAAACGCTCCCTCTGCGGCGTTAGACGATGACAGGCATCTTCACTCTCAAAAAGCTCAACCCGTTCAAAGCCGAGTTTGCGCAAATTTTTATATAAACTACTCATATCAGGGTAAAAGGGTGTGACCGTAGCGCGACCAACCAACCTCTTCAAAACCCCCTTCGGCATGCCTTTTAGGTTACGCGTAATGGTGTTAAAACTCCCCTTACCGCCGGCAAAAGGCCTGTTCCGATCATGAACTTTCTTGGAGCCGTCAATACTCACCGCAATCTGGACACCTTTTTTAAGAAGAGTACCGGCAATCTTGGGAGTAAGGAGCGTACCATTAGTAGCCAGAAGAAAATGAAAATTTACTCCCCACCTTTTTTGGTTCTTACGGCAATAATCAACAGTAGCCAAAAGAGTTTTAAGGTTTAAGAGAGGTTCTCCGCCGTAAAAATCAACTACCAGGTCTTTATCTTTTCCACATGACCCTATCAGTATATCCACGGCCTTACGCGCGACTTGAATAGGCATTTGGCTGTTTTTAACATAGCCAGTCGATTCCAAAGTTTTATCTTTTCGGAAGGTCCGGTTAGAGTAGGTACCCTGGTCATTCCAACAGTAGCTGCAGCGCAGGTTACAGTGAGAAGTCAAATTAAGCGTAATATCGGTAATGGCCTTGGCGACAGGTTCTTCTTGAAGCTGTGATCTACAAGCCGACAAGGGGAATAAATCAACGATATGCTGCGGGATGCGGTATTTCTGCGTTAACCTCCAGACGGTGCGTGGAGAAGGCCTTGCTTTGCAATTGGAAAGTTCATTATTCCATTGCTGTAAAGCAGCATATGTGCTGGGTGATAAATCGTAAAAATCACCTGAAACGGTGGAAATACCAAGATAACGGCCGAGTTTCTTGAAGAGATAAACCGGAAGTTTAAAAGTGGGGGTTTTATTTATACTCACAGGATAAGCGCAAGAATAGGCTTACCAGAGCACTCTACCGGAACGGCAATAACGCGAAAGTTTCTTTTTTGCCTTTAGGGCCTTATTTATTCTAGTGGCTTTCATTATTTACTCCTTGGTAGAAATTATAATCTTTTTAATGAAATAGTCAAGCTTTACTTTAAGCATATAGCTTAGGCACAGGTATCCTGCGGATTTTTAGATAAATGAAATTCATTGAACGTATCCTAACGCACGCAGCCTTTCTTTAGCCTCTTTGCGCATAAAAGATTTAACCGGTTTATTATATACCTTTGAGTCAGATAGATATTCGCTTAACTTAAACTTTAAAAATTTAAACATACCACTTTTTAGAGCAACAATATTCCTCTCTTCCCGAGGGTCATTTTTTAGATCATAAAGCTCGTACCGCATGCTATCTTGGTCGTAAATAAGCTTCCATTTTTTCATCCTCACCGAAGTTAAATTAAACTGTTCACTATATGCAAATAATGGAAAATTACCTACCCGCTGCGTAATCAACGGTAAAAGGCTCTGGCCCTGCATATGATCAAATTTTATCTTTAGAATATCCAAGATTGTCGGCATAAGGTCAATTAAGCGGACTTGCTGGTTAATTACCATGGGAGAGGGGATTTTTTTATTCCAGCTGATAATCAAAGGGATCCTGATCAGCTCGTCGTATAAAGAATTAACATGGCAAAAATACCTTGCGTGTTCACCTAAGGCTTCCCCGTGGTCGGAAGTGATGATAATGACCGTATTCTTATCCAGGCCCCCCTTTTTTAATTCTTCCAGTAAGCGACTTATTTGATAATCAACCCGCCGGATTTCTCCGTCATACTGCGAAATATAATAATCAACATCGTTAATGCCGTTAACCGACAAATAGCCGGGTATAGTTCCAATTGAGGTCTGGTTGTAGGAATCCTGAGAAATCGGTATGGTTTTATTAATGTTATAATACTCATCCTGAAAAAATATTTTATTATAAGGCCGGCCCGGAACGTACGGCCCATGGGGACTAAGATAATATACCCAGAGAAAAAATTTCTTATGCTTATTATCTCTCAGCCAGTTTATCGCCGAATCCGTTATTTCGATGATCCGCTTGGGAAGAGGGTTACGGTTTATTGATCTTACCACGTCAAATGTATCAAAGCCACTTTTAAACCCTTGGATTGATGTCAAGCCTATCTGGTCGGAAATAAACGCTGTGTTGTAACCTTTTTCTTTTAAAAGTACAGGGAGGGTTCTGGGCATTTCCTGGACGAATTGATAGCCCCAATCTTTAACATTATGCAAGTTGGGATAGGTGGAAGTAATTAAAGATGCGTTGGAAGGAGCTGTATGTGCTCCAGGTGCGATAAAATCAGTAAATATAACCCCCTGCTCAGCCAACTTGTCTATAGTCGGACTGGTATTGCGTTTATAACCATAGCATCCAAGATGGTCAGGCCTTAAAGCATCCAGGGTTATCAAAATAATATTCGGCTTGCGGACTGTTATTATACAGTGCCCGATAAAAGCTGTTATGCCAATAATAAGCACCCCGCCTGCAACAATTTTAAAAAATATTTTCTTGCTCATTTTTTCAGTGTTTTTAGAACGCCCGCTGATCCTGCCTGAATATATAATAAGCGCTCCTTGCCGTCAAGATATTTCATCGATAAGGCCTGAGGGATTCTTCTAATTGAGGGTTTTGCGGATAGCCGAGCTTGCTTGCTTTATCAAAATACTTAACCGCCGGGCCGTATTTTTTTAAAGAAAAATAGGCTACGGCGATATTATGGTAGATATAGGATGCATCCGGCTGCAGCGCTATAGCCTTCTCATACGCACTTACCGCCTCCTCCCCTCGCCTTAATTTTAACAGCGTATTGCCCAACCCTACATATGGCTCGGGAGAATCAGGGAAAAACCCCGCGGCCTTTTGGTACATCGCTAAAGCCTCCACGGGCTTATCTACCGCATAATATAGATTGCCCAATCCGATGTAGGCCGATTTATAGCGCGGATTAGCTATAATCGCTTTCTTATAGAATTCTGCCGCTTTTTTACTATCCCCGATCCCGGCGTATTCATTGCCTAACTCGTTGTTGACTCTCGGACTGGAAGGCGCATACCTCAACGTCCTCTCCAGTAAAAGAAGCGGGCTCCTCCAATAATTGTTCTGTTGGGTTGTCAGGTGCGCGTAATAAAAAACCAATAATATAATTAATATTTTAGCAAAAAGCCGGTAATATTTTAATCTATGCAGGCTCAATATTGCGTAAGATGCGGCAATGAAGACCCCCACCGACGGCAGATATATCCAGTGTTCGGCCATATACGCGTTAATCGGATAAATATTAGATACGGGAAATAAGGTTATAAAGAACCAGCCTATGGCAAACGGCCAGATTTTATTTTTCCATTTCTTAAACATACAAAATAACGCCGCGCTAAGAATTAATGCTCCGGCAGTGCTTCCGGGGTGGCTAAATTTAAAAAGCCTGAGCCCATATTCCATATGTAAATTGAAGGGTAACAAGATTAACCTGACATATTCGCCTATAGCCAGGCAGAAACCCGGCAATCTATAATAGAAAGGTTCATTGCCGAACGGGATAATCGGTTGCGATTTTAAAACGGCTAAACGGAGTAAAAAATAACCGGATATTTCAAGAAGGAAAAACAGGAAGATTCGCAGCTTGACCTTCACTCTAAAAATATAATGGTAGAATAGCAACAATAACGGCAAAACCAGGCTGTTTTCTTTAGCTAAAAGTGCCAGGGGATAAAACAATAACGCAAAAACCAGCGGTTTATGGCTTCCGGAATTAAGGTGTTTAATATAAAAAATAAACGTCAATAAAAAGAAAAGCGCTGCGATTATATCCGCCCTGGATGAAATATAGGCAACTGTCTCGGTATGTATAGGATGGATAATGAATAATGCGCTGGCAAGAAAAGAAAGCCAATAATCTTTAAAGAGCAGGCTGGCCAGCCAATAGACCGCCAGCGCAACTGCAAGGTGAAAAAAAATGCTGGTTAAATGATAACCCGTCGGATTTAACTGCCACAGGGAATAGTCCAGCGCATAGGTAAGCATCTGTATGGGGCGGTAGAAATTAGATGCCGTGCTTGAGCCTGTTCCGATATCGGTCACAAAAATTTTTTTAATGCCGGTTAAGGATTTAATCTGGGCGTTATCTCTTACCAAGCCGTAATCATCCCAAAGAAACTTTCCCGGTAATATGTTGGCATACAAGAGCAGGCTCAAGGCTACCAACAAAATAATTTGGATAATGATTATTCTACGGGAAGGATACCCTATTTGCATAAATGTTTTATTGTACCGCTAAGCTGCTTAAAATCAGTGTCTTTCTTAAGATGGCGGGCTATCTGTTCCGTGGGATTCTATTGTGCAATGACTTCGATTACCATGCTGGTACTGGCAGCCATGCCTTTATCGTCTGTTACCGTCAAGGTAGCGGTAAATTGGCGCGAGCCGTAAGTAGCGCTCCAGTAAGTATTAATGGGGTTCCTCTGTGCCGAGGTATCTCCGTCACCGAAATCCCAGGCATACGCGGCTATCCTGCCGTTAGGCGAAGAAGATCTGGAGCCGTAAAACTGCACCTTTAAAGGAGACGCTCCTTTTACAGGCCTGGCAATAATTACTGCTTTGGGAGCTTTATAAGTAATCTGCGGTTTAACCGCTTTCTTTTGAACCGGCTTTTCTTTTACTCTAGCTGCGGGTAATGGCTCTGTTTTTTCTCCATCCTTAGCTGCAACAGGCGGCTCTACTTTTTCTTCGGCTTTAACCGGCGGTGGCACTGCCTTTTCTTCAATTTTAGCCGCAGCAACCGCAGGCGCTTTATCCTCAGCTACCTGGGCCGGAGGTATTACCTTAGCCGGCCCTGGAACAGAATCCTCTTTTTGCAGGTCTTCCTGTATATAAGCGCTTAACTGGTCCTTTATGGCCTTAACCCGTTCTTTTTCAGCCTTATATTCGGCATCTTCCTGCTTATCTATCTTTTCTTTATATTGAGGGTCATGGTTATATTTGTAGTCCCGTATGGCGACAGCCGGCATCCGCAATACTCCGATAGCCGCCTGAAGCATAAAAATCGGCGGGTCAATGAAGTTCTGTTTAAAACGGTTCTCAATATAACCCATTTTTTTATAATAAGCTTCAACTTGTTTCTTGCGCCTCTGAAAGCGCTCCCGGGCAACCTGTTCATCCGGGACAGAATTATCTTTACCCAGGGTGTATTCCGGCAAGACCCTTCCATACCTTGCCACCACATATCCTTTGTTATATGGGGATTCGCCCTTTTGCACGCTGTAAGTGGCGCAGCCAGAGAGGAATAAAGCGGAGAGTACGATAAAAACTTGTATTTTGGACCCGGTCATTTAATTTTTACTTTTGATTTTTAAGGATTGATTTAACTTTATTATAATACTACTTTGACCGGGGCATGTCAATTAACATTATAACCTGGAATAGATTGTCCTGAGGACTAGAGGAATGGGTTTTATTTGCAGTCCTTTTAATTTCAGGCCGCACCTGTATTTTGACACATCTACCTGCCTTGACCAGACTACTTCTCCCTCTAGCTGAATCTCTTCGCCATTGTCCGGAACCTTAAGGCATATATTTAAAGGCGAATTCACCGGCAATTCCTCGGCAGTAATCAAGCCGACACCCTGCGCGCTGATATCGTGCGTACAGGTTGTTCCGCTGAGGCCATTGATAGCCAGCTTGGCATATTTTAACGGCATAGTGACGAGAAAACGGACAAGCTTCCTTTTTTCTATAGTATAGTTATCAGGCATGGGCTGATCCTTTCTAGTTATAGTACGTATTGTCTATAACTAGTATGCCTTACGCCTGTGGATGGTTTCAAGGGGATATTCGCTGTTTTTGAAAACGTTTTCTTTAGGAGTTTTGTTCGGCAATCCTGCCGGCAAACGGTAATTTGAAATACTCTCCCCGGTAGGCTTTAAACATAAGGATAACCCAGAGGATGATACCTGCTATTCCCAACAGGCTGGCCAGGGTACATCCTATAATAGGCAGGAATTTGAGCACAATATCCAGGACAAATAAGGAAGCGAAGGTTACCATTGACTGCAGGGCATGAAAACGCACAAACTTGTTCTTTTTTTCCAGGGAATAAAAGATAATCCCGGTGATAAAGCCCAAAAGGTAACTTAAGAGTGCGGTTAAATTTGCGTCAATACCGGTAGACGACTTACCTTGATTCTTTATCTCCATAACCGCCCTCTCTCACTTTTATGATCTAATCAAAGCCAGGGCTTCTGAACGGGTTTTTTCATTTTCCTTAAAAATCCCGCGTACTGCTGAAGTAATGGTAAGTGTCCCGGGCTTTTTTACCCCGCGCATAGACATACAGAGATGTTCCGCTTCAAGCACAACCATCACCCCTAACGGCCTTAGCTTAGACATGATAATCTCGGCTATCTGCGTAGTCAAGCGCTCCTGTACCTGCGGCCGGCGCGCTAAAATATCTACTACCCGGGCTAATTTGCTTAAGCCGGTTACGCGGCCGTTTTTGGGTATATAGGCTATACTGGCCTTACCCATAAAAGGAAGGAGATGGTGTTCGCAGACAGAATAGAGCGGAATTCCTTTGAGCAAAATAATTTCATGGTGCTTCTGATCCAGGATAACCTCTAACTCCTCTTCGGGATCCTGTTTAATCCCGGCAAAGATCTCCTCATACATCTCCGCCACGCGCTTAGGCGTTTCCAGCAAATCTTTCCTTTTAGGGTCCTCGCCTATCGCTTCCAATATATCCGTTACTGCCCGCTCAATTTTTTTCTTATTCATTTTTTATTTACCTATGCAAAACTCCGCGAATAACTTATCCAAAAGGTCATCGGAAAATTTTTTACCCAATATCTCGTCCAGGTATCCTAACGCCTCTTTTATATCCTGGGCAATGAACTCCGAAGGCAACCTATTATCTAACGATTTTAGGGCTTGCGCAATAACAATCTTTGCTTTTTGGAGCATTTTTACATACCTTAGATTAGCTACCAGAACCGGTTCAGCTCCGGCAATATGCCCGCCGTAAACTAAATCCACAATTTCCTTTTCCAGAAGGTTTATATTTTTTAATCTTTTGGCCGATATATCAATGACACGCTTAAATATTTTTGATATCTTCGGGCGCTCTAATCTCTGTTTAAGATCCATCTTATTGATAACCGCAATGACTTTTTTATTTTTTAACTTCCCGGCGAGGAACCTATCTTCCCTGGACAGTTTCTTACTGCCGTCAAATAAAACAATCACCAGGTCCGAAGCGGCAATATGCTTTTTTGAACGCTGGACTGCTTTTTTTTCCACTAAATCCCGCGGCTCTAATATTCCGGCGGTATCGACGATCCTGACCGGTATCCCTTGAATATCGATTATTTCCTCAATTGTATCGCGGGTGGTCCCGGGGACAGGAGTTACAATAGAGCGCTCTTCTTTAAGCAGGGCATTTAAAAGCGAAGACTTACCGACATTGGGCCTACCGCAGATAACCGCGTGTATCCCTTCGCGTAAGACCCGCGCAAGCTTAGAGTTAGCGATCAACTCCTCCAGATCTTTACCTGCCGCTGCAATTTTTTCGCCGACGTTTTCTAAATCTGCGGTAGTTGCTTCTTCCTCCGGAAAATCCAGGCCTGCTTCTAAGACGCTCAATGCATCCAATAAAAAAGCCCTATCTTTATTGATCTGATTTGATAACGCGCCTTTTAACTGGTCAACTCCGATTTTTAAGGCGGAATCTGTTTTCGCACGGATTATCTCTATTACTGCCTCGGCCTGCGTAAGGTCAATTCTGCCGTTTAAGAAGGCCCGCCGGGTAAATTCACCCGGTTCAGCGAGGCGCGCCCCTCTCTCTAAAACCAACTCAAGCACATCGCGTAGGGCTACTATCCCTCCGTGACAATTTATCTCTACGACATCTTCCCTGGTGTAAGAGCGGGGCTGGCGCATGACCGTCAGGATAACCTCATCAATTACCCTTACGTTATCCGCAATAGTGCCGTAATGCGTAGTATAAGTTTTCAGCGTAGAGGGTTTTTTAGCGGAGGGTGAAACAAAAATTTTATCGGCAATCCTTAGCGCCTCTTTACCGCTTACGCGCACAATCCCGATCCCCCCTTCACCGACAGGAGTAGAAATCGCTGCGATTGTATCGGTTAAATCATTTCTTATCATTTCTAGATTCACCTACGACAAAAAGAGATCCGGTAACTAAAATTAAATCTTCTTTATGGGCAAGACGCAAGGCAAGTTTTTTTGCCTCTCTTACGCTGCTTGTAATATACACTGTTTTGCCTTTAACTGGAAAATATTTTTTAAGCGTCGCCGGTTCGACTGCGCGCGGATTAATAGACTTGGTCAGGATAACCGCATCGGCTAAGGCCCCAAGCTCATCCGCCATTCCCCGTATATCTTTGTCGTTGGAAACGCCGAAGATAAGAATTAAACGCCTATACCGGAAACTTTCTTTTATAGCTTTTTTTAAAACCCGGGAGGAAGCGGCATTTTGCGCTCCGTCCAGAACGACCAGGGGGTTTTTGGCTACCACCTCGCATCTGCCCGGCCATAAAGTATTATAAAGGCCTCCCTTTAAAGAAGCAATATTGACTTTGATATTGTGCCGGCGTAAAGCCTCGATTGCGGCCAGGGCAACGCAGGCATTTTCCACTTGATGGCTTCCGCATAATTTTATCTTTAGGCCTCTATAATCTGTATAAAGAGCGCGGACCATAAATCTTTTTGCGAAGCCCCTGTAGGTTATATCTTTTCCTACGACCAATAGTTTTGCGCCCAATTTTTTGCATTTATTCCTGATAACAGCCAGCGCCTCTCTTTTTTGCGCTGCGCTGATCACCGCTGACTTCCGGTTTTTTATAATCCCGGCTTTCTCCGACGCTATTTTCTTTAAGGTGCGGCCTAATTTATCGGTATGCTCATAACTTACCGGCGTAATCACGCTTACCAGGGGCACAACAACATTAGTCGCATCCAACCTGCCGCCTAAGCCAGTCTCTAAAACCGCGAAATCAACTTTTTCTTCCTGGAAATAAAGAAAAGCTAAAGCGGTGTAGATTTCAAAAAAGGTAAGCGGCCCAAGTTTAGAAGTACGGTTATATTTTTCAATTACAGGTTTTAAACGGTTAACCAGGCTCGCCAGCTTAGCCTTAGGGATCATCCCTTCAAAATCAACGCTGGATTTTAAGCTCTGGGGCTTAGGCAGAAGGATCCTTATCCGCTCACGAAAATCTGCCAGATGCGGGGAAGTATATAAACCGGTTTTAAAGCCCGCTTCCCTTAATATATAGGTAAGGAAAGCGCAGGTCGAGCCCTTACCTTTTGAGCCGGCAACGTGAATACACTTTAAGGAACTTTCCGGATTGGCGATTAAATCCAGAAATCCCTGAATGCGCCCTAACTGAAATGCTTTCTGATAGGGATAGCGGGAAATTATCTCGTAATTACTTAAAGATTCCAGGTATCGGATTACTTCTGGGTAGGACATACATTAGTGCCTGAAGTGCCGTATGCCGCAAGTCACCATGGCTATCTTGTATTTATCGCAGGCCCTGATTATCTCCTGGTCGGCGATTGAGCCGCCGGGCTGGATGATTGCCCGGGCTCCTGCTTTATGCGCCCAGAGGATAGCGTCGGGCTTGGGGAAAAAAGCGTCGGAAGCTAAACAACAATTGCTGCTGGCTTTACCGGATTTCTTCTTGGCAATCATCACCGAATCTACCCGGGACATCTGGCCCGCGCCTATCCCTACGGTCCGGGCGCCTTTAGTTAAAACAATAGCGTTGGATTTTACGTGCTTGGCTACTTTCCAACCGAAGATCAGGCTTGCCATTTCCTGTTTTGTCGGCTTTCTCCTGGTAACCACCTTAAGATTATTTAAATCCAGCGTAGCCAGGTCCTTATCCTGCAGCAATAACCCACCGCTAACCCGTTTAAGATCCGGTTCATTGATAGGATTAAAATCGCCAAATTCCAGGAGGCGTAAATTCTTTTTCTCTTTAAAGAGCGCTAATGCCTTTTCGTCAAACCCCGGAGCAATAATGCACTCCAGGAACCCGCTCTTCGCAACTGTTTTAGCGGTCTTTAAATCCAGCTTGCGGTTTAAGGCGATTATCCCGCCAAAGGCGGAGAGCTTGTCGCATTTCCAGGCAGCTAAAAACGCTTTTTCCAGGGTTTCATCTTCCGCTACTCCGCAGGGGTTGTTGTGTTTAACGACCACTGCAGCGGGATTGGCGAACTCGCGCACCAGCTCAAAAGCAGAATTTAAATCCAGGATATTATTAAAAGAAAGCTCCTTGCCCTGGAGCTGCTTAAGATTTATTAATCCTGCGCTCTTGCCTTTTTCCCGGTAAAAAGCCGCTTTCTGATGGGGATTTTCTCCGTAACGCAATTCCTGAATTTTATCAAAAGATAAAGTCAGTGTGCCAGGAAAGCCTGAGCTTGAAAGAGAAGCACCGTTATTCCATTGATGCAAATATTCAAATATCGCCGCGTCGTATTTGGAAGTCCGGCTAAACACCTCTACGCCCAAATCCCGCATTAGGCTATCCGGCAAAGCACCCTTATTCTTTTTTAATTCTTCGGCGACTTGCGGATAACGTTCGGGATTACAAATCACCGCGACCGAACGGTGATTTTTGGCGGCCGAGCGCAACATTGACGGCCCGCCGATATCAATATTTTCAATTACCTCTTCAATGGAAACCCCGGGCTTTTGCGTGGTCTTCTCAAAGGGGTAAAGATTTACTATAACCATATCGATCAGGCCGATACCCTGCGCCTCTAGCGTCTGCATATGCTCTCGATTATCTCTTAAGGCCAGAAGCCCACCATGAATTTTAGGATGCAGGGTTTTGACCCGGCCGTCGAGCATTTCGGGAAAACCGGTATATTCCGAGACCTCCTTAACCGGAATGTTATTTTCGCGCAATAACTTTGCCGTGCCGCCCGTAGAAAGAATTTCTACCCCGAACTTATGTAATTCTTTGGCCAAATCCAATACCCCTGTCTTATCCGATACGCTGATTAATGCCCGCCTGATTTTAACCATTATAATTTCTCCTTATTGATTATTTTATTTATTGAACCTGAAATTTGCCAAGTCGCAATCCTGCATTATATATTCTTTTGGCTCAAGACGCATTTTACCCGCCTGTTTAGCCTTATTCTCTCCTCCGCATTCCATAAAATCCTTAAAAGCGATAATCTCAGCCCGGATAAATCCCTGCTGGATATCCGAATGTATTGCGCCGGACGCTTCCCAGGCATTAGCGCCTTTTCTGATGAGCCAGGCCCGGGTCTCTTTTTCACCGGTCGTAAAAAAACTGATGAAGCCGCCTTCTTTTAAAGCTTGCAGCAAAAGGGCATTTTTGTCTTCCAAATCTTTTACCTCTGCGGCAATAACCGGCTTGGCGGTAAGCAAGCCATACTTAATCAACTCCTTCTTCTCTTCTTCAGCTAAGCCGGCATTAAAGATAAACCGTTCTTTCTCTAATATCCCTTTTAGTTTATTGAATAAAGTTTTTTCCGCTTCATCGGCTGAACGCGCAAGGCGCGTTTCCACAAACTCCAAGTCCTTAAGGATAAGGTCAGCTGCCGAATCTTTAGCCGTAAGGAGCGCATCCGCGTCAATTGCCCCTTGCTCCCCGGTAACCTCAACCTGAATATAAGTTTTCTTCTTGGCGTGGGTTATGCTGTCCACCTCATCTAGACGAAAATCCTTAACATTATGCTTACCGGGGTTTATCTCCGGTAAGCCCAGCGCGCTTATCTTCATAGAATTTTTACTGTTCTTCCTGTTTTTTTGAAGCTTGATATTGAGTAATAATTGGGGCGGCAACTTTATGCGGTACTTCTTCGTAATGCGAGAAACGCATAGTATACATTCCGCGGCCTGCAGTTATCGAGCGCAGGTCATTAGCGTATTTAAACATCTCCGCTAACGGCGCCTGGACCTTGACCACCTGTTGCTTTCCTTTTACTTCCATACCTATAACCCTGCCGCGGCGAGAATTTATATCTCCGGAAATTGCCCCCAGGCATTCCTCCGGAATAATAATATCCACATCCATTATCGGTTCTAACAATACCGGGCCTGCGTCCATCACTGCCTTGCGTAAAGCCATGGCCCCGGCAATTTGAAAGGCCATATCCGAAGAGTCAACTTCGTGGTATGAACCATCAACTAAAGTCACGCGGATATCTTCTATTGGGTAACCGGCTACCGCGCCTTCCAGGGTTGCTTGGCGCACGCCTTTTTCAACCGAAGGAATGAAATTCCGCGGGATAGCCCCTCCAAAGATCTTATCCACAAACTCCAGACCCTTGCCCCTTTCTAAGGGCTGCACCTCTATCCAACAATCGCCGTATTGGCCGCGGCCGCCGGACTGGCGCTTAAATTTGCCCTGAACCTTGGCCTGCCTGCTAATGGTCTCTTTATAGGAAACTTTGGGCGTGCCCAACTCTACCGCGACATTAAATCTTTTTTTCATACGAGCGACCATAACCGACAAGTGCAGGTCTCCTAGCCCAGAGATAATTAATTCTTTGGTCTGCGGGTCATGCCTGACTCCGAAAGTATGGTCTTCTGCCGCGAGCTTGTGCAGGGCATCGGAAATTTTTTCTTCATCCTCGCGGGATTTAGGTTTGACCGAAGCGGATATCGCCGCTTCCGGGAAGACAATCGGCTCACATAAAAATTGTTCCTTATCTTGCGAGAGCGAATCAGAAACCGCTGTTTCTTTCAATTTAGCTATGGCGATAATATCCCCGCAGGAGGCAAGGTCAATCTGGCGCTGTTCCTTGCCCCGTAAGAAATAAATAGAGCCGATTCTCTCTTTTGTTTTTTTATTAATGTTATAAAAACCGGTATTAGCCATAAGCTGCCCGGAAAAAATACGCAGCAGCGTCAACTGGCCTACAAAGGGGTCAGAAATATTCTTAAAGACAAAGGCGCTAAATGGCGCGTCTTCTTTGCAGGCCAGATCCTTTTTCTCATCGGGCTTTTGCGGATTAAAGGCATTTACGGGAATCCTGTCCAGCGGGCTAGGAAGATACTGCAGGATATCCTCCAGAAACTCCTTAATCCCCTTATCGGTAAGCGCCGAGCCAACGACTACCGGAAAGAGCTTACGCTTAAGCACTGCCTGGCTTAATCCGCTTTTAATTTCATCCGGTGAGAGCCGTAAGACCGCCAGGTATTTCTCCAACAGGCTGTCGTCGCTTTCAGCGATGGCTTCCATAAGTAACGGGTCTTCCAGGGATTCAATAATAATGCAATTTTTAGAGAGGCTGGACTTTAAATCTGCCAAAACCTTATTCACGTCCGCACCTTCCTTATCCATTTTGTTGATAAATACCATGCAGGGAAGCTGCGCTTCCTCAATAACCTTCCAGGCCCGTTCAGTGCCTACCTGCACGCCGCTGGTTGCATCTACTACAATAACCGCACTGTCTACCGCGCGGATGCCGGAAATAACCTCGCCAAAGAAATCCGCATAGCCAGGCGTATCAATAATCTGGATACGGGTACCCTGATAATCACAAAAGAGCAGGCTTAAATTTATGGAATTTTTCTTTTCTATTTCATCAAAGCTGTAGTCGCTTACGGTCGTGCCGTCTTCAATTTTGCCTTTACGGGTGGTGGTTTTAGTAAAGTAAAGCAGGCTCTCGGCGAGGGTGGTTTTGCCTGATTGGGCATGCCCTAAGAGGATAAAGTTACGCTTGTTCTTAGCATCCATAACATAATCCTTAAGCTAAGAAGGCAGAGGTATAAAAAATCCTATTCCAGGTAGGTATAAATCTTACCTTTGTAGTTGCGCAGTACGTATTTACCTTTTGCCTGTGAAAGAATATAATTTGGGCCTACGGGAATCTTGCCGCCGCCGCCCGGGCCGTCAATCACATAGGTAGGAACAGCGTATCCGGAAGTATGCCCGCGTAATTTCTCCATAATATTAATACCGGTAGCAACGGGGGTGCGAAAATGCTGCGTGCCTCTTACCGGATCACACTGATAAATATAATAGGGCCTGACCCTTATCTGCAGTAATTCATGAACCAGCTTCTTCATGATATACGGCCGGTCATTAATTCCTTTAAGGAGTACGCTCTGGCTACCCAAAGGAATACCTGCCTCCGCCAGCATATCGCAGGCGATTTTGCAACGCTTGGTTATTTCCTTGGGATGGTTAAAATGTATGCTCACCCAAACTGGCGAATATTTTTTGAGCATATTCACTAATTTTTCGGTAATCCGCTGCGGGAGAGTTACGGGCGCGCGCGTGCCGATCCTTAAAAATTCCACGTGCGATATCGCGCGGAGGCTCTGCAGCAAACTCTCTAATTCCTCATCCTCTAAAATTAAAGGGTCGCCTCCGGAAATAAGCACATCCCTTATCTTGCGGTCGGATTTTATATATTCTATAGCCGCGTCAAACCTGTTTGAAGAGTTAGAGTCTTTTGTTTCGTGGTCGCCGACCAGGCGCCTGCGCGTGCAATGCCGGCAATACATCGCGCAGTGATCCGTAGCCAATAGCAAAACCCTGTCCGGATAACGGTGCACCAGGTGTGGAGCGGGAGAATCCCTGTCTTCGGCGCAAGGATCGGTCATTTCATGCGGGGCAATTATGGACTCCTGAATTACCGGGACAGCCTGACGGCGCAGGGGGCAACCGGCGTCTTCCGGATCAAGTAATGTTCCCCAGTAAGGAGTTATCGCCATAGATAATCTTCCCTTGGCCTTATCTATTCCCTTGTCTTCATCAGGCGTCAAATTAATAACCTGCGTAAGCGCCTCTTTTGTACAAATCCTGTTTTTTATCTGCCAATGCCAATCTTCCCAATCCAGAGGATTAACATCTTTATAAATAGCTATCTGCTGATAATCACGCTGCCTCCTGGAATTGCGAACGACGGGAGAGCTCTCCTGCTGCACTTTTTGGTTTTCAACCGCCTGAAGGTTCGTCAATTTAAACCTTTCCTTTCTGAGGCGTTTAGAATTATCGCCTCGATAAGATCTTCGTATTGCATACCGTCAGCATAAGCCATAATCGGGAAATTTGATTCTTTAGGGTCCAGCCCCGGCAAGGGGTTGATCTCCAAGACATAAGGCGTATTGAATTTATCCAGGCGAATATCTGTACGCGAAATATCCAGGCACCCTACTGCCCGGTGCGTCTTAAGGGCAACGTCTTTCACGCGTTCCTCGGTTTCCTTATCCAGGCGGGCAGGGCAGTGAAAAACCGGAACCAACCCCAGTCGCTTATTCCCCTGGTGCTCCTTCATCTTCCAGGAATAAAAATATTCGCCGCTATTCCTGCATCCGGAAAAATCTATCTCTAAAATCGGCAGAACTTTGGGCTTGCCGTTTTCCAATATCCCGACGGTAAGTTCCCTGCCTTCAATAAATTCTTCGACCAGGGCCTCCTGATGATAAGTATCCAGGATTTCCCTGACCCTCTTAAAAAGGTCTGCGGCGTTATGCACTACATTTTTCTTATTGATACCTTTGGCCGAACCTTCACAGTTTGGTTTTACGATTAAAGGGAATTTTAATTCCGGGCTTAATTCTTCTGTGCCTTTTAGAAAAACCTGGAAATTTGGGGTGGGGATATTTTCGGCCTTCAATATTTTCTTAGTGAGGGCCTTATTTAACGCCAAAGCCAAGGAGAATGTGTTCGAGCCAGTGTAAGGAATATTTAAATAGTCCAGTATTGCCGGTACCTCTGATTCGCGGAACCTGCCGCTTTGGCCTTCGGCAATGTTAAAAACCATATCCACGCTATTTTCTCTAAAATATGAGAAGAGCCGGGGGTATTCTACGTCTATGGCCTCAACATGGTGCCCCTTTTTCTTTAATGCTGCGACAATCGCGCTAATCGTTTCCGCGGAATCGCACTCGGAAAAATAATCCGCGGGCTTGGTGTCGTCTTTTTTCTTTAAATTATAGGTCAGGGCGATCTTCATCTAATTTAAATTATGCCGCCTGATGGCGCTGTTTAAAATCTTGCCGATCATCTGCTCATAAGTAATACCTATATTTTGGGCTAACAGCATAAAGACATCTTCCGTAGAGAGTGAAGGCAGGGGATTAATTTCTAAAACATAAGGCCTGCCCTCATTATCCACGCGAAAATCCACTCGTCCAAAATCACGGCACTCTACTGCCTTATAAGTTTTTAAAGCCAGTTCGTCAATTTTCTTTTTTAGCTCCTGAGAGATTTTGGCGGGACAAATATATTCCAGCCTGTCGGAAGTAATCCGGGCAAAGGTATAAAATTTATTATTCAACTTGAGCTTACCGTCGATTTTAATCTGGACAATCGGCAGGACCTCTACGGGGTCGTTCCCGACCAGGGCCACGGTAAATTCCTGTCCCGAGATGAACTCTTCAACTAATGCCGGCTGTTTATAGGCAGTAACGACGTAATCAACCTGCTTAACCAGCTCTTCTTTGGTTGCGACACGCGAGTTCTCGCTCAAGCCCTTAGAAGAACCTTCAAAGCGCGGTTTGACAATAAGCGGGAATTTGTGATGATTGGTATGGATTAATTCGGCGGCAGAACTAATTTCAAAAAACTTGGGGGTAGGGATTTTTTCAGCGATAAAAATCTTTTTAGCCATTATCTTATCCAGGGTCAACCCTAAAGTAAGCGCATCTGCCCCGACAAAGGGGATCCCAGCCATCTCCAGCAATATGGGAACCTGGGACTCACGGTTCCTGCCGGTAAGGCCTTCGGAAATATTAAAGACAATGTCCACTTTTAAAGAAGTAAATTTTTCCAGGAGGTTCTCGGCGTTACCTATCCTTTCTACTTTAAAATCATTTGCCTCAATGGCCTCGGCAATGACATCAACAGTAGAAGGATGGTCAAACTCGGCGTTGGCATCCTCCGGATCCCCGTCTTTAAACTGATAATCTGTCTTTAAATCGTAGGTTAGTCCGACTGTTTTCATTTTATTATAAAAAAGGGCTCTTGGTATATTAAAGAGCCCTCTACGCTATCCCTGGTTTTTCCAATTTAGTCCTTCCTGCCTCCAAAAAATTATCTTAAATATTGTGTTTATATTATTTTTTTATCATAATATATTGTTTTTGTCAAGAAATTTTTGATTTTTAGAAAGACTTTAAGTATCGGTTTTTCCGACGAGAAAATGGCTATTTGCAGAATTCCACATTACCCCAGGTAATCAAATTATTTTTTAAAATGATAACTACCCCTAAAACGCCCTTCACTGAGCGGGCAAAGTCCAATGCTCTCTGCAAATCATCTTTAGAATTAATGCGATTGGCCGTCGAGGTAGCCACGGCATCGGCAAGGGATGGGCTCTTGGAGATGATCACGACACTATCGGCGCAGCCAAAGCTTAAAGAATGCCCTAATGTTCCCGAGGAGGTGCATATGCCCAACGGCGTGTCTTTAGGTTTTATCTCCAGTTGCAATTTACTCCAAAGCTTAGAACGACCGACATAGACCCCGACTTTACGCCTCGAACGAGTCTTTAAGAATATATCGCCGCCATTTTCAACAATTACATCTTTATACCCGGCCTTGAGCAGGTCGTGGCCCAGGAATTCAGCGATTGCCCCGGCAACTGTGCTCATGGGGCCGACATTCGCTTTTTTTGACTGCTCGGCCATATTTTTTACAATCGGGCTGGCATTAATTTCAACCGGTATAGGCTTTAACGCAGTAAGAAAACGGTGGTCCCTGTTTATGTAGTTCTCAATATCCCAGCGGTACGCGCGGATCCTCTCTTCGACAAAACCGGCTTTCAGCGGCTTATTAGTAAAGATCAATAAGTCCGTTTCTTTGGCCACGATATGCGTAGGATAAAACTCTTTGGCTCTTGTCCAATCGCGGTAAAAACGTTTCATAAACCTGGATGATTTCATTTTAACAAATCCTCGGTAGCGGTTCGGAAGTTAACATATCTAAAACGCGTTCAGTATTAAAAACAGTGCGTAAAATAACCCTGCCCCTTGGCCGCTCAACAACCGTACCGATAATTCTGGCATTGCGGCCCAGCGGATGTCTCCGCAAGAAACCGATGATTTTATCTGCTTCTTTAGAATCAACCGCTAATACCGCCTTCCCTTCATTGGCGACATATAACGGGTCTATGCCTAACAACTCCGAAGCAACCCTGACCTTTTCCGAGAGAGGTATATTTTTCTCGTCAATGACTATGCCTAGCTGGGAACCCTCGGTAATTTCGTTCAAGGTTGTGGCCAGACCCCCCCGGGTAGGATCCCGCATGAATTTTATCCCCCAGCCCTGTTTTAACAACGGTATAATTAATCCGTTCAGGGCCTGACAATCACTCTTAATATTAAGCTTTAAACTTAACTCTTTTCTTTTAGCTAAAATCGCCAGGCCGTGTTCGGCGATATTGCCCGTAATAATAACTTTATCGCCGCAAGAAATATTTCTCATAGAAAGTTCTTTTTTGCTTACTAACTTGCCTATCCCGGAAGTATTAATAAATAATTTATCCGCGGCGCCTTTTTCCACTACTTTTGTGTCGCCGGTAACAATGTTGACCCGCGCGGCTTTAGCATAAAAAGAAATAGAATCAATTATCCGCCCTAAAAATCCCTGCCCTAGCCCTTCTTCTATAATTAACGCCAGAGATATATACTCAGGCACCGCCCCCAGCATAACCAGGTCATTGACCGTACCGGCTATAGCTAACTTACCGATATCTCCTCCGGGGAAGAAAAGCGGGCTGACCACGAAGGAGTCAGTAGTAAAAGCAATTTTCCCCTCACAGCCTATAACGGCGCTGTCCGAAAGCCTGCCTAAAATAGGATTATTCAATTTCTTAAGCAGTGTTTCTTTAATGAAATTATGCATCAGCCTTCCGCCACTGCCATGCCCAAGTAATATTTTTTTCGTAGCCATTTTAATTAACGGTTACTTCTACTCTTAAAAGGTCATTTTTAAGCTGCGGGACACCACTAAAAACACAAGACTTGATACCCAGGCCTTGGGCGCTTTCAACCAACTCCGGCCGATCATCAGTATAAAATACATTTTCCGGACCTACCTTTAAAGCCGCGAGCACCTTCTGGTAAATTAAAGGGCTGGGCTTAACCAACCCTAATTCATAGGATAAAAACAGGTTATCGAAAACATTAAACACCGGGAAACGTTGTTTAAGGTATTCATAGTGTAAAATGTCAATGTTGGATATCAAGGCTATCCGGTAACGCAGCTTCAGGTTACTAATCAGGCTGTAAACGCTGCGATTCTTGGCACTCAAAAAAAAGATTTCATCCCAGATCGGCACAAAGGCCGCGTAAGAAAGCTTCAAATCCAGCATTGCTTTTACCTTGGTAAAAAATTCTACCGGAGAGATCTTTCCCTCTTCAAAAAGAACGGTTATTTCAGAGTCAAAGAAAAAACCGGCTATCTCCTTAGGGCTCCTGTCGCAAAAACGGGCGATCCTTTGCGCAGATATATTATAGTCAAAATCAATCAAAACATTGCCTAAATCAAATAAAACTACTTTTATGCCCTCAGCCATCAGTTATTCTTTTCGTCCCTCTTTTTGAATAAATCCAGAAACCTGTCTTCGTATTCTTTGTAAGCATTCCACTTATCCAGCTCGGCCTTGAGCTGGCCGGCTTTGGAAATATCTGATTTTACCTGGGTAAAAAGCTGCTCAATCCTGTCCTTTACGGAAAGAGGAAGCTTGGTTAGCTGGTTCAGGGTCTTTTTTATTTTTTCCACATCTTCTTCTCCGATAGGGCCGGCGGCCTGGGATCCAAGTTTTAAATAATCCAGGAGTTTATTTATCTCACCCTCCATAACCTGCGCCTGCGCAGTAAGTCCGGATAAATCCAGGTGAATCTTCAGAATCCCGGCCAACACTTTCAGGACTGCGGCGGAGGCCTTGGGATTTTCAATCTGAATAGTATAAAGCGGAATTTCGCCCAAAAGACAGAACCCTTTGAACCCTTCTCTTTTGGCTACTCCAAGGAAGAGCCCGTTCATACCGCTGATCTGGCCTTCGGCCAGCGTATTAAGATTTAATTTTTTGAGGCTGCTGGTTAGTCCGCTTGCGGTAGAGGCAAACCAAACATGGGAACCCTGGGTATGGTCAATAGCCTGGGGCATAGAAGCAAAACTAACTACCGTATCCACCCTGAAGCTCTTGGCTACCTGGATAATCCGCCTGGAATAACTTTCGGCCCGGGCCAAATCCGGCTGGGCATTACTTAAAAACACAATAAGGTCATTTTCTCCCCTTTTATTTTTCCAGTAAAAAAATCTGCCTTGGGGAAGTTCCGGAGCGCTTAATAGGCCATTCTGGACCACGCTTCCGGCCAGGTAAAAGAAATCTTCCGGGTTGATGGAAGCAAACTCCTGGGCCTTTAACTGCTCCACTAAAAAAGAGGCAGCCTTAAAAGCGACTTCGCCCATTCCCGGCCAGGCAACAATCAGATACGCTTTTCTTAAACGCGGCCTCTTTAAGATTTTAATTCCTTCCATAATTACTGCTCCTTTTTATTAAAATAATACTACAAGAATTTATAAGTTGTTAAAAACTTTTCTAAAACCTGCGCGCCTTTATAAAGATTATTGATCTTGACGTATTCATTGCTGGAGTGCGCGCAACCAGCTGAACCAAACCCAGAGGCAATGGCCGGAATATTCTTATCCTGGAAGAAAGTAATTACGGTCGCTCCCTCAGAACCCTCAAGGTGCGCCTGAACCCGACAGCTACGCATGGCATTATTTAAATAACTTACCAGGGGATGCCCGGCAGAGATTGAATATGGCTGCTGGATACCCAGGATTTCTATTTTAAAGTTTCTGGCGCGTTTTTTAAGAATAGCCTTGAGTATATCCAATATATCTTCGGGACGGGTACCGGGCAGAAACCTGAAATCCAATTCAAATTCACACCAATCAGCCACCACATTTACTTTATCCCCTCCCCTGAGTGTACCGACGTTAATTGTGGGAGGCTTAAGGTATTTATTTTTACGATATGAAAATTTGTGGCGTTTTATCCGGCCGATGACGTCCAACGCTATATCTATGGCATTAACACCCAGATAAGGATACGCCCCATGCGCCCGTTTACCCTCAATCTTTACTTTAAGGTGAATAAGCCCCTTCTGGGTAATAATAATTTCAAAATCATCGGCATCTAAAACTAAAGCGGCATCCGGCCGTAATATTTTTTTGTCTAAGAGAGGAATGAGGCCCCGGTCAGAACCGCATTCTTCATCCGCGGTGGCGGCAAAGATAAGATTATAATCTAAGGTTTTTTTATCCTCTACCAGGCTGTTCATTGCCTCTACGGCACAGGCCAGGTTACCCTTACAATCCGTCGCGCCCAACCCATAGATTTTATGGTTGGTTATTTTTGCCGCAAAAGGATCCGCGGTCCAGCTCTTTCCGGCGGGAACAGTATCCAAGTGCGGAGTAATAAGAAGCGCGCGCGTATTCTCCGGACGCTCAAGATACGCCACTAGATTAGGGCGGTTCTTCTGAAATTCATAGATCCTCGTCCTTAAACCTAAACCCTCAATGTACCTGCGCAAAAAATCAGCTATCGGCGCTTCGTTCCCGGGAGGATTTTCAGAATTTATCTTAATAAGCTTCTGGGTAAGCTTAATCAGACGAACTTTATTTATCATATCGATCCACTTTAAGGTTATTATATCAGAATTTTAACAAAAATCCAGCGGGCAAAGAGAACATTTAGGGGCCGATTTAAGACAGTAGTTTTTAGCTAATGCCACAATAAGCGCGTGGTATTCATTGAACAACTTAACGTCTTTTTTTAAATTAATCATGAATAATCGCTGAGCCTGGTCATAAGTAGCGTCCTCTTGGATAAACTTATGCCGGGAGAAGACTCTTCTGGTATAGGCATCAATGACAAAAACCGGCTTATGCAAAGCATAGAGCAATATTGAATCGGCGGTTTCCGGGCCCACTCCTTTTATCGCCAGGAGTTCTTTACGTAAAGCCGTAATCTTTACTTTCGAAATCTTTTTTATGCTCGCCCCGTAATCATTGATAAAAAAGTTAAGAAAATCTTTCAGGCGTTTAGCCTTGATATTGTAGAAACCTGCGCTCCGGATAAGCTTAGCGAGCTTCTTATCCGGCAGATGATAAAGCCTGGCTGGTTCTAAGGCCTTGTGTTCTTTTAGGTTGGATATTGCTTTTTCCACATTCAGCCAGCTGGTATTTTGCGTGAGGATTGCCCCAACCATAACCTCAAAAGCAGTATCCGCCGGCCACCAGCGTTGCGGACCGAAATGAGAATATAACTTGCGGTAGATTAAATTTAAGCTTGGGCGCGCGCCGGACATCAGTCTTTGAATTCCAGGGGATTGTAATTATAATAAGCAAAAATCGTATAGGTTGTCCCCGAGAGCGAGCCGGTAGATTTACCTTTCGGGGTAAACCAGCCGTGCCCTGTATCTACGGAATCCTGGGTAGCATAAGGAAGACAACTCTCGCCTTGGCCGGAGGGCGAAGGGCTGGAAATGATCATATTGCCTAAAGAAGCCAGATATTCATCGGCTTTCAGCTGGTAGCTGCGGCTCTTGGCGGTTTCACCTTTTTTAAGATAAAACTCTGCCATTATCTTAAAAGAAATAACCATCTGCGCGGTCCATTCCGAAGAAACCACTCCGCCGCGGGCAAGATGACTCTGGGGAGCAAAATCAAAACCTTTAACTTTGACTTTACGGCCATCAGGCCGGGCATAGAAAACATCCGCCGTGCAGGTCTGCTCAGCAAACTCCATAATCCTATCCGGATTCATGCCTAAGTTTTCTAACTCTTGCGGGCCTAAAGCGGCAATTGACCAGGCATAAGTGTCGGTGGCAATAGTAGAATCGCCCTTGCCGCGCTTAACCGGGATATCCATTTTATCATAGGTATGTTTTACCAGCCAGGCGAGAATTTTATCCCGCGCCTCTATATACTTCTGTTTACCCGTGAGCTTGTGTAGCATATTAAAAAAAGCATAGGCATCGAGGTTATGCTCGGTAGCATACCACTCTACATCCGGGCCGCCGCGCAGGCCGCCTTCACGGTCTTGTTTTTGCAAATTTATGATACCCTGGGCGATATCTTCGGCTAAATTAAGATACCTCCTGTCTTTGGTCCTCTGGGTATACTGGGAGGCGGCAATACCTAACCAGATATTCGGCCCGCTATGCACTATATATTCTGCGGGCTCGCCGTCGTTAACATAATAGGCATTAAAGAAAAGGCCGTTTCTCTTTTTGGCTTTATGATTAAAAAAGTCTAATATTTTATGCAGCCGTTCAAAATCGTAAAAATAAGTATAGGCCTGCGCAACCAACGCCTGGTCATAGACAAATGCCCAGCCGCTGATATCGCTGTCCCCCTCAAAACTCATCACCAGGCCGGTGCGCGGACTCTGATGCTGTTGCACCCACTTATACATCTTATCCAGGTTGGCCCGCGTTAAAGTAGCTTTCTTTTCATTTATCTGCACGAGCTCCTTAGAGACCGCATTCTCTTTTAGCTGCACGGAAGCTAACTGTTCTTTAAGGTTATTCTTTTCCTGGGAGAGCTGCTGGATAAGGCTACTCAACTCCTTTATCTTTTTAGATTGCTCGCCAAGCTCAAGGCTGGTTTTACTCCCTAGCCTCTTCTTTTCTCCTTCCACTTCCTGAATACGGGATGATAATGCCTGAATACGGGATGATAATGCCTGAATTTTCTTCTCTAAATCTCCCCTTTCTTTGCTTACGTCCTTTATCTTCTGCCTGGCAACATCAGCTTCCTGAATAACATTCACTAGCCGCTGAACCAAGAGCTTATTACCTTCAATCAGTTTCATATTGATAAGATTATTTAATACGAGTATCAGTCCTAAGAAAATAATTATCCCTAAGCCAACCGGGACCAGTAGCTTTTTCCCCCGGGCATAGCGCATAAGTTTATTATTTTGAGCCGCATCAATCTTCTCATAGGAGAGTCCGACATAGCATTTAGGCGTACCTTCAAGGGCGTCTTTAATCCAGGCTGGGGCGGCCAGGGCGACTATGGGCTTTCTGGTAATGGGTAAATCTATTTCTAGCGACAGCTTTACTTTACGCTCTTTCAATAATTGCGCCAGCTCCGAAGGAAGATTATTGACGCATAAGCATATCCCGCCCTTACTCAGGTTGTTGGTAAAACCCTGCAGCCAGTCGGATAAAAGGCTCGTCCCGTCAAGGGCCACCAGGCGGAATTGCACAGGAAACACCGTATCTAAACGCAGGTATTGGCGCTTCTCTTTTCCTAAATGTTCGTCTTTTGCCATATTTTTAATTACTCTTTAAAACCTATTGCCTGAATTTATAATAGGCATTACAGGCCCCTTCATTGGAAACCATGCACGGCCCAAAAGGATTATCCGGCTGGCACCTGCGGCCGAACAAAGGGCAACCGGGCGGAGAAATAAGCCCCTTTAAGACTTCGGAACACCTGCAGCGCTTTACGGGTTCAGCCTTATTCTGCATACTGGCAACGGAAAAAATCCGGCCGGCATCAAAACCTGAAAATTCATCTTTTAATTTAAGCCCGCTTCCCGGTATAATCCCGAGCCCGCGCCACCTGGAATCGCTTATTTTAAAAACCCGCCTGATTATTTCCTTGGCCCTAGGATTGCCAGCTTGAGCGACTACGCGCGTATATTGGTTAGCAACGTAAGGGTTACCTGTTACTATTTGCTCGAGAATCATATCTATGCCCTCGAGGATATCCACCGGCTCGAACCCGGCAACACAACAAGGTATTTTATACTTTTTCGGAATAAATGCATAATCTTTTATTCCAATAACCGCCGAGACATGCCCCGGGCAAAGAAAACCGTCTACCTTAAGCTTCTTATCCAGCAGCAGATAGTGCATAGCCGCGGGGATCAATTTTAAAGAAGAAAGAAAAAAGAGATTCTTTAAACTTTCTTTCTTTGCCTCCATAACGCTTAAAGCAATGGTAGGCGCGGTAGTCTCAAATCCTACCGCTAAGAAAACTACCTTTTTATCCGGATTATCCCGCGAGATAGATAAAGCGTCCAAAGGAGAATAGGCTACGCGCACGTTTCCAAACTTGGCCCTTTCCTTTTCTAAGGAAGAGACGCTTCCGGGCACGCACAGCATATCGCCGAAAGTAACAATAAGCACGTCTTTATTTTTGGCTAACTTGATCGCGGCATCAATATAGCCTTGCGGGCTTACGCATACCGGGCAGCCCGGGCCGGAAATCAACCTTATATTTTTAGGCAGAAGCTTAGCCAATCCGAAGCGGCAGAAATTCTGCGTATGCGTGCCGCAAACTTCCATAATATTCAGGTTATTACCGGGATTTATGGAATTAATCCTGGCGCTAAGCTTACGAACTAGTTTAGCATTACGGAATTCGTCAACGTATTTCATTGATAATCCTTAAAGTTTCTTTAGCTCTTTTGGGGTCCACCTTTTGAATGGCAAAGCCCGCGTGGACCAGTATATAATCGCCTGATTTTACCCCCGGGAGCATCTGGATATTTACATTACGCAGCAATCTGCCGGACGCAACTTGAGCGAAATCGCCGTTAATCTCTATAACCTTCATGGGTATTCCTAAACACATAATTTAACTCCTATAATCAGCGATTGCCGCCTGGCCCAAAGAGATACACGCGTCGTTACAAGGTAAATACCTGTGCGTAAAAACCAGAAAACCTTCCTTACATAATAAATCTAAACCGGCTCGGAGTAAAAGACTATTTTGGAAGACCCCTCCGGATAAGACAACCTGATTAATTTTATTTTTCTTCCTCAGCGCTAAACACGTTTTTACAATCATCTCGGCTACGCTGCGATGGAAACGCCAGGCAATATGTTCCCGGGGCTTTCCGGATTTTAAATCTTGGATTATTTGTTTAAAACATCCTGCCGGGTCCAGGATATAACCGTTTTGAAGCTTAACCAGGTTAAATGCGTAACCTGCGGTCTTAAGCTTATTTTTTGCGGCTAATTTTTCCAGGGCCACAGCCAACTCTGCCTCAAAACCCGCTTTTCTTTTACCCAGGATAAGGCTTGCGGCCGCGTCAAATAACCGGCCCATACTGCTGGCTAGGGGAGAATTAATCCCGCACTGATAAATCTTTTTTAACCGGTGCCCCTTATCTATGGTCTTGTCAAAGTCGAGCCAGGCAGCCAGCAATCTCCACGGCTCCATTATTGCTCTTTCCCCTCCCACCAGCGGGATTTCCTTTAAATGCGCTAAGCGCAAAAATTTTTTATAATCGCAAAGTAAAAACTCCGCTCCCCAAATATGGTTATCCGCGCCTAAGCCTGTGCCGTCGAAAGCTACGCCAATGACTTTTTTGTTCCCCAAATTATTATCCGCCATGCAGGAGGCAATGTGCGCATGGTGATGCTGGACATACTCCAGGCGATATTTAACGGATAGGCGCGAGGCATACCTGCTGGATTGATACTCGGGGTGTAAATCGCAGGCAATAATTTCGGGGCGCTTTTGCAGGAAGTACTCTAGGTCTTTTTCAAAAGCCAGCAGGTCTTGCGGAGCATTCAGGTCCGCATGCACCGGGCTGACCCACGCGCTATCCCCCCGGGCAAAACAAATAGTATTCTTAGTTTGTGCACCCAAAGCTAAAACCGGCCTTTTCAGCTTAAAAGGCAATTTTATATATTCGCCGCCTGGTAATCTCCTGGCTACGCTCAAGTTGATTTTTTTATTTTTCATTGATAATTTCAATATGCAAAATGCTGTCTATCCTGAATGAGCGCTCTTCTTTCCTCAGGCAACAGTAACCTACCAGATACATCCGGCCATTCTCCTCCCTAATCTCCTTCGGGAGGACCTGGCGTTCAGTGAACTGGGCGCTGGAGCCGGATAAATATTCTATTTTAATTTTTACCCCCAAACTCAAAGCTTCCTGAATCCGGGTGATCTTTTGCGCAATTATATTTTGCAGGAAAAGCGGGTCGATACTAAAAAGCCCGAGAAATTTATTAAAATCTGCTATCCCTTTTGTTTTGAGCATAGCCAGCAATTTATAAAATACCCCCAAGGTAAGTTCGACATCGGAAAACGCGCGGTGTTCCTGCTGTGTCTTTATGCCTAATTTATCCGCTACAAACCAGAGGGCGTAGCGTTCTAAGCCCGGGACAAGACGCCTGGCCATTTTGAGTATGTCTACCACAAAGATATCTTTTAACGCGGGGATTTCTAAAATTCTTAACTCGTTATTTAAAAAATCCAGGTCAAAACCTGCGTTATAAGAACAGAGGCAGCTACCCTGAATAAAATCCATAAATTTAGGCAGCACTATGGCAGGGGGAGGCGCACCCTGAAGCATCTCCGGGCTAATCTTGTTTACCGCAAATGCCGCCGCAGAGACCGGTTGGCCGGAATTGACCAGAGTTTGAAACTCGGATATCCTCTTTATTCCCCGGAACCTTAACGCGGCAAGCTCAACTATCCTCTCCCCGGAGGCAGGCTCAAGGCCGGTAGTCTCGCTGTCAAAAATTACAAATTCTATATCATCTATATTTTTATTCATAGTAATAGAACTATCTTAGCCTCTGGACTGCCTTTCTTCTCACAATATACGCCGGAACCAATCTTTTTGGATGGTATGATAATTTTACTTTTTTCAAGTTCTCTAAACCAGAATCGTCCATAATATTGATATATTTATAATTTTTCAGTTCTTTGGCAAAGGCGCGGAAGATAAATTGGGCCAGGCCTTTTATGGATAAATCCGTTATTTCATATAATATGCAGAAAATATCAGGATTTAAGACAAACCCGAAAGTAAAACCTTTTATTTCTTTATTGATTTTTACTGCGCCTCCCTGAAAACCTAACCCTGAATAACCGGCCAAGGCTTCTTTTAAGGAGATCCGGCTGTCACCCAACATCCCTTGATAAAGAGGATCGGCATTCACGGATTGGCGCTGCCGCATCCAAAGATCGTAAAGCCGAAAGCAACCGTTTTTATCTTTTAAGGAAAGCTTCTCAAATTTAAAATCGTAATGTCCGGTAAAATAATTGCAACTTGCGCGCTTAGACTTGAATTTATTGCCTTTTAGCTCCGCTAAATCCCCCCGCGCGCAAAGGTAATCATAGGATTTAAATTTGCACTCCAGGCCTAAATCCTGATAGAACCCCAGATCCTCCTCTTCAATATTTTCTATATGGGAAAATTCCGGATCCTTATTCAGCTCGTCCAGAATATAAAAAACCTCTGCTACGGCATCCGGGCGCCTCTCTTGGCCTAGCGGCGCAAGATATGCGAACGCCCCGATCTTATCCTGAAAAATTACGCACAGGTTTTTCTCTATAACCGTCCAGCGGATAGCAAAGGTTTTTCTCCAGATATAAATATTCGGGAAGGCATAAACGGATAATTCATGTTTGTTGAAATTTAAATACCGGTCGAAAATTTTCTTGTCGCCAAGTTGAAGTTTATTTAGGCGCATCGGGAAACCGCAATTCCACTACATCCAGTACGTCTTCATAGGCCTGGATAATCTGGGGATTATCCTTTAGGATCTCCAGCTGCTCAGAAGAATTAAGATAAGCGGCCAAATATTCGGCATACTCCTTAAACTCTCTGGTATTTATCTTCCCGTTGACATACGGGCAATTCAAATCTACGGTGAGGATGACTTTTTGATGCCGCAGATTAATCAGGAACGGATAGAGTTGGCACTCAAAAGGCCGCATATTATAAATCCTGCATTTATTGTCCCGGCTTTCAAAGAAGGCACAGATGAAACCTTCACCGCGGGGATTGGGAACCGGCCGGATTTTTCTTTGCATATTGATATAAGCCGGCGGGATATCCTTTCCAATTAAATCCTGTGCTTCCTCTTCTAATAAGCAGGGCACCCAGGCTGAATCCATCTCTTTAAACCTGCAGCAGCCCTGGCATTTAAGACAGGACTCTTCGGGGACAAATTGCTTAATCACTTAACTACACTCCCTAATTTTAGCGGCCTCTCCGGGCTTATAATAACTATGCCGGATTCGTCGGAACCAGCCAAAACCATACCCTGGCTTTCAACTCCCCGCAGGACTGCCGGCTCCAGGTTATCCGCTACCACCACATACTTGCCCAAAAGCGCTTCTCTTGTGTATGAACCCTTTATTCCGGCAACCACTTGTTTGAGCTTCTCCCCAAGATCCAGGGTTAAAATCAACAGCTTATCCGCGTTGGGATGCTCACTAACCTCTTTAATTTGAGCGACTTTCAATTCTATTTTCCTGAAATCCTCAATGGTAGCCATTTTTCCTCCTGGTATAATTATACCACCAAAACGCGGGTAAGAAAACTAAAACTCCGTAAAACACTCTACGGAGTCTTTTGTTGGCGGGCCCGACGAGATTTGAACTCGCGATCTTCAGATCGACAATCTGACGTGCTGAACCAGGCTGCACCACGGGCCCCAACCATCACACATTACGCTACCGGAATATGTTGTCCATCATAAAAGT
>JAQTPA010000014.1 GCA_028713155.1 Candidatus Omnitrophota bacterium
TGAATTCATTTTCGCCGTAGGGAGCGCCCAGATTATCCGCAAAAGAAAAAACCCGCGTCTCCAGGCCGTATCTGGCTAACTCCCGGGCAAAACCGCAGCACCTTATCCGGGCCCCGGATAAATTATATCCTTCGCGAGTAATAAAGATTATTTTCATTTTTGCCCTAGTTTGTAATTGCCCAAACTAACCGTTGGTTTTTTTTTATAGATATACCAGCAAAGACCATTAGAGAATCTTAATCTATCCAATAAAACGAATTCTTTATCTGAGGAAAATAGCCGGTTAAGATTGTCGCTCCAGCCGCTATATGTTTTATACAACCTAAGATTTATCATCTTGCGTTTTTCAAGCATAGCTAAAAATTTCTCCCTTTTGGGCCAAGCTAATCCATCTTCCTCATAAGAGATAAATATCAAATAATTAAAATACGGCAGATTTTCATAAAAAGAGTAATATGGCTCCAGCCAATCTGCAACATATAATTCACTATTCCAATAGTATAGCCAATAGAGGGTTTCATAGCTATTCATATGTCCGGAAGACACTATCGTGCCTATCCTGCAGTTATTCCTGCTTCCGTAATCTTTAGCTATTATCTCAACTGCCTCTTTTGTCAACTTTGTTTTTCCAGAATCATAAGCAAACCGGGTACCGTAGGAAGATGATTTAACTCCGGTTAATATTCTCTTTTCCCCTATCCGGATACAGTTTTGCTCCGGGCAATATAAATAGAAATAAGAAAAAACAAAATAAATAATTATAGCCGTACTAACTAACAATGATAATAATAAAGTCCTCGCTTTCCTACTGTTTATATGCCAGATAGCGCAAGAAGACAATATAGCTACGGGAGGCAAAATAGGCATTAAAAAACGGTCATGCTTAATTACAAAAAAACAGGAGAATAAAATAAAGGGCATAACTATCCACATTAAAAGGATAACCTTATATTTGATTTTTAGTTTCGCCAGATAAAATAAAGCCATAAAAAATGGTATTGCCAGGGGGATACTAATAGAATTAAGAAATAACGATTTTAAATGATAAAGATAAAATTTCAGGCTATAAATAGCGCCTATTTCATGATTTTCCAAAAATTTTTGGCGGCTGGCGACGTGCATATTCAATTCTTTTAAAATCAGGCCGGCTTTATTATGCCACCATAGCGACGCGATGAATAGGGAGATGAGTATAAACAAACTTATATTAAATAAGACTTTCAATGAAGGCCGGTTATTTTTTAATATATATTTACTTAAAATCAACAGAAACGGGCAGATAAAAAACAAAACAAACTGCCCCTTTATTAATATAGCCAGGCCGGCAAAAATACCTAAAAGTATAGAATAAAAGGAATTAGCGAAATAACCTGTTCTGAGCATGAAAAAAATAGATAATGCGACCATTGCGGCTAAAGGCAAATCCAGAGAATACTGCCTTGAGCTTTCAAAAACAAGCGGATACATAGAAACCAGGAACATCGCCAACAGCCCCGCCTGTTTATTCAAGGCGTCTTTAGCGATAAAATAAGTGGAGATCATTAAAACTAGAAGAAAAACAGACATGGTAAATCTGGTTACAAATAATGAATTACCCGCGAATAAATTAAGCAGAGAAGAAATAAAATAAACCAAGTTAGGCCAGTAGATATTCGCTGCGGAAGAAAACGGGGTATTGAATAACTCCAGAAGCTGCTTAGACTTAATAGAAAACGAAAAAACATCATTATTTATAATATGTTTAAAAATATTAAAGAATTTTAACTGATAAAAAAGATGGCAACTGACATCATCCCCGGCGATTTCCGTGCTAAACTTAAGCCAAAAGTAATTATTTATTAAATGGAATAAAATAATACCCCAGAAAATTACTAGGCAGGATAGCTTTATTTTTTCTACAAATGATTTTTCCTTAATATCCATATGGTTACAGTTTGCAGCAACGGCAGCATTCCGGAAACAATCCCCGGCGCAATGCTCTTCGTAAGCCAAAAATTTTATCATTATTAAAAATCTCTTCCGGGCTTTGATTCTTAATATCGCCCAATTCATAATCGAGCAAAAACTGACAGGGCGTAACTACGCCGTCAGGACGAATAAAAAGAGAATGCCAGATAAAGAAACACTTTCTTTTAGTGTGAAATTCCCCTGCATACCAGTTTTTTATTTCCTGGCTGTTTAAATCGGGCTTAATTAGAACAAAATTTCCGTGTTTCTTCCTAATATTAACCAATCTTTCAACCAGCTTGTTGCTGAAGCCGTCAGATGAATTATAAGAATCGGTTAGCAGGGTCCCCAGGCGCGTATTTTTAAGTTCTTGGCTAGTGATAAAATTCAGATGCTCAAATTTAACCGCATCAACTCCCAGGCCTTTAGCGATAAAAGGAATTGTTTCTAAAGTATCCAGGCCCTGGCGGGTTATGGTACAGCTTAAAATAACTTTAGTTTTCTTAGTCTTTTGAGCGCAGGTTAAACGAACGGCCTCTAAAACCTTCGCATAGCTCCCCTTTACCGAGGTTATGGCATCATGAATATTCTGCGGGCCGTAGATAGAAAAAATTACCAGATCAACCCCTAACTCAATTAACCGGTTAATCTTAACCTCATCCAGCAAGGTGCCGTTCGTATTAACTCCACACTGAAAACCATATTTCTTGGCAACCTTTAAAATATCAAATATATCCTGCCTAAGAAAAGGCTCTCCGCCGCTAAAAAATAGAACAGGTTTTCTTTTTCCGGATATACTGCCTATAAATTTTTCAAAATCACTGACAGTAATCCCGTTAGCTGCAGAATTTAAATTACTGCCAAAACTGCATATGCTGCATCCAAGATTACACATCGAAGTAATCAGGAAATTCAGGCTTAAGAGATTGGTTTTACGGTTATCCTGAGCAAAGGAATATAAAAGATAATCCTTGAAAGCATCCCCTATATTTCCCAATCTAAATAAATGCCGGTAAAACCGGAATTCCTTTATCCAAGATACCATGCTCACCCTACCTACCTTAAATACTGATTAAACCATAACTGAAACATAAAGATTGTCCAGATCTTCTTACGGTTATCCGCCTTATTCTCCATATGCTGGCTAAGTATATTATTTATGTATTTATAGTCAAAAAGGCCGGCTTTTTTGATCCTCTCTTCGGCTAAAACTTCCAAAATCATATCTTTAAGCCCGCGTTTAATCCAAAAACCCACCGGGACCCCAAAACCTTTTTTCTTCCTATTCACGATATCCGGAGGAAGAAATTTTCTCGCTGTTTGCTTAAAGATATACTTGGTTTTGAACCTCCTTAACCTTAAATTTTCCGGTAAACTAAACATAAATTCGGCCAACCGACGGTCTAAATATGGAAGGCGCACCTCTAATGCATTAATCATACTGGCCCGGTCAGCCTTTACCAGGATATCATCCTGTAAATAGGTTTTAATATCCAGGTATTGCAGTTTATCCAAGTTGTCCTGGCCTTTAAATTCTTCCAGATAGCTGCTGAGCAGTCCGTGGCAGGTATCCTGGCTAAGGTAACCGGCTAAACCGGGTAGATATAAATCTTGCCTTTCTTTATGGCTGAATGAGCCCATCCAGAAAAGATGCCGGAATTCCAGGGGCAGGTTTGCGCAAGAAATTAACTTCTTCAGTTTGAAGTCAAAACTAAAATTATGCAAAGAAACAGGCAAACTGTTAATAAGCCTATTGATTAAATTATCCCTTAAGGCGGGCGGTATCCAATTATAGTATTTAATTATCTTATGGGCCTGATAGGTAGGGTATCCGGCGAATATTTCATCACCCCCGTCGCCGCTTAGAACCGCTTTAACTTCTCTGCGGGCTAATTTTGACAACAGGCAGGTAGGGAAAAATGAGGCGTCGGCCAGCGGTTCATCTAATAAAGAACCGGCGCAAAGAAGAGAATCCAGCAAATCCCGGCACCCAAACGTATAATGATAATGCTGCGTTTCAAATAAACCGGATACCTTGCGGATATACCTGGATTCATCAAAAGAATATTCCTCAAAACCCATGGAGAAAGTCTTGATTTTAGCCGGGTTGAGCATCCGGGCCAGGGCTAACAACATGCTCGAGTCAATACCCCCGCTTAAAAAAATACCTACCGGCACATCGCTGATTAGATGCCTTTCTATAGATCCCTTTAAAAGCTCGGCTAAGGCCTCCTGCGGCTGTTTCTTATCATATTTATCCGCAAAATCCATCTTCCAATATTCAGTAATAGTTGAATCTTGATTAACGCAGTCGTAGATTAAAAAATTCGCTGCCGGTAATTTTTTAATGCCTTTGAATATAGAGCGCGGGCTGGGCACATACTCCAAAGCCAGGTATTGATCCAGGGAAACTAAATCCATTTCCCGGCTAATCCCGGGAAATTTCAATATGGATTTAATTTCCGAAGCGAAGATAAACTCTGAGTTTATCCGGGTATAGTATAACGGTTTTATGCCGAAACGGTCGCGGCCCAGGAATAGAATACGTTTATTTTTATCCCAGATACAAAAGGCAAACATACCCTCCAGTTTTTCAATACAGGCATAACCGTATTCTTCATAAAGATGCACAATGACTTCGGTATCGCTATGCGTATAGAAAATATGCCCTTGCTTTATAAGCCTTTCTCTTAACTGGGGATAATTATAAATCTCTCCGTTGAAGACTATCCAGATAGTTTTATTTTCGTTGTGGATGGGCTGGCGGCCTCCGTCTATATCTATAATACTTAACCTGGCGGCGGCTAAAGCGATATCGCCTTCCAGCATAGTCCCTTCATCATCGGGGCCGCGATGGCGGATTGACTTAAGCATTCCAGATAATATTTCTGATTTTAGTCGAGGGGAATTAATTTTTGCCGAGGCAAATCCGGTTATACCGCACATAATTTGAGAATTTAATGCTTATCCCTGATAATATATGTTGGATTGTTGGCAGATTTATAATAAATACGGATGGTTATTTCAGCCAATAAGCCGATTAGTATTAACTGCATCCCTACCAGAACAAATAAAAAAGAAGTAAATAATAATGGGCTGATCCAGATACCCTGGAATAATATTTTCCTTACTATAACTATAATGCCGGCTAGCATACCCAGAGATAGGAAAAACACTCCTATCCCGCCGAAGAAATAAATGGGTTTAGTTGCATAGCCTTCAAAGAACCTGACGGTTACTAAATCCAGGCTTACTTTAAAGAGCCGCGACCACCCATAATGGCTCTTACCGGAAGGCCTGGAATTATGCCTGACTTCAACTTCGGCTATGGAAGCGCCGTTGATTGCGGCATATAAAGGCAGCAGCCGGTGCATCTCGCCATATAACCTGATATTCGAAAATACCTCTTTTTTATAAGCTTTCAGGGCGCAGCCAAGGTCGTGAATGCGGGTCTTAAATAGAAAGGAAATCAGGCTATTAGCGATAAACGAAGGAAGCTTCTTGTTCAAAAAGGGATCTTTTCTCTGCCTACGCCAGCCGCTGACTACATCGTAACCCTCCTCTATCTTGGATAATAACTTAGGTATATCCGCGGGATCATTCTGCATATCCGCATCCATAAAGACCAGGATATCCCCTTGAGCATTATCTATGCCGGCTTGAACGGCCAGAGTCTGGCCGAAATTCCGGCTTAAACTTATTATTTTTAATCTATTATTCGAATTAGCCAATTCTCTTAAAACACCGTAACTGGCGTCTTTGCTGCAATCATCTATGTAGATAATTTCATATTCTTTATTTAACTTGCTCAAAATTTCTATAAGCCGGGAATTAATAGGCGTTAAGTTTTTTTCTTCGTTATATACGGGGACAATAACCGATATCATCTTAACCCTCCGCTAAAGGTTTAAAGCCTTCTTATAGGCTTTTAAAATCTCTCCTGCTGCGTGCGGCCAATTATATTTGTCTTCGGCGCGGCGCCTGCTGATTAAACCCATCTTCTCCCTTAATTTATCGTCCTTGAGCAAAGAAATGATCCCCTCGGCCAAAGCTATGTGATTACCCGGTTTTACTAATAAGCCTGCGCCGCCAGCCATATTCCGTATTTCACCTACCAGAGAAGCCACAATCGGCTTGCCGGAGGCCAAATATTCAGCAACCTTCAGGGGGCTTTTACAGATAGTTATCGCATTATCTTCAAAAGGAGCTACGCAGATATCGGCAGCCGCTATATATTCGGGGATAAATTCATAGGCTATTGAATCGGTAAATACTACCCGCTCCTTTACTCCCCGCTGTCTGACTAATTCTCTCAGCTGGCTCAACATATAACCTTTACCGATAATCAGGAAACGGGCTTCGGGATAATGGTGCAGTACAATATTAGCCGCCTCCAGCAGGATCTGAGTGTACTGGCCGCTGTGCAGTTGGCCGATATACATAATTAAAGGCTTACCGTCTAAGCCGCATTCTTCCCTTATCCTTTTACCGGAAATATGCGGGCCAAATTTTTTTAGGTCCGCCCCTACGGGAACGTGGAAAATACGGTCTCTTGCTACGCCTGAATCCAGACAGATTTGTCCCAGTTTACAGCTGGAGACTGAGATCGTATCCACTAATTTTGGAATATACGTTTCTAAAAGCCGAATAAACCAGCCAAAAATAAACGAATGAATGGACTTCTTATTGGAATGCTGCCAGATCTTCTCCTCCCAATCATCCCAATCATAATGTATAGGCTTATTTAAATACCAACTACAAAGAAGCGCGGGGATAGATATATAGTGGAAATATTTCTGAAAATGGATGATATCCGCCCATCGGGAAGCCTTTTTTATCTTCAGGAGATTACTGAACAGGTTATTGACTCCGACCCTTCTGCTCAAAGTAATTATTTCTACCCCCTCTAAATCCATACGCCTCTTCTCTTTATTTGCCCCTAAAGGACAATAAGCTAATTTAACCTGATGCCCGTTATCCCTGAACTCCTGGGCCAGGCTGACAATCCTGATCGTCCAAGGCTCGGCATAAGAAAAGATATCATGAGGATGAAGCATCAATATCTTCAAAATCTATCCTCCGGGAAAGAGAGTCCAGCCGCGCAACCCTTTTAAGATAATATGGTAAAATTCAATTAAGATGGAAAACATAGCGATCATTAAAAATATTATTTTACTTCTTAGGCCCCTTTTCATTGTCTAACCTTGGGATTTAATACCGGTTTATTTACGATTGCCCTGTTAAGCTTAAGGTCATTTACTATCCCTACCAGCTTTGCTACTCTCTTATTCCTGGCCTGGCGGTCAAGGCCGTTAGAATCGGTAAAAAGCATGGGGTCAGTCCCTTCCTGCCAGTAAACTCCGTAGTTATCTTTATTTACCCCCACTTCGGCTGCGGGGAACAGAGTAAATCCCGAAATATTAGTTATTTCATCGATATAGTCTTTATTTTTAAGCACAAAATCAATCGTTTGATTAAAATCTTCCTCGGTCTCCCCGGGGAAACCTACGATGATATTGATATTAGTACAGATGCCGGATTGGTGGGTGTTCCGGATTACCTCCGAAGCTTCCTGGGCAGTATAAGCTTTGCCCATTTTCTTAAGTATCCTGTCCGAACCGCTCTCTACTCCATAAATAAGGGTATGGCAACCGGCCTGGTTTAATTTAGAAAATAAAGAAAACTCCATATCTTTTCTTATAATGGCGTAACTAACCCATTCAAATTTTAACTTAGATTCGATTATTAAATCCGAGATGCCGGAAAGCTGCTCCAGATTGCCGTTACAGATAAGATCGATAAACTCAAAAGCCCTGGTATTATTTTTTAGCATATGGTAGTTAATTTCTTCCATAATCTGGCTCGGCGCCCTAAACCTATACTTAGGCCACATAATATGGTCTATACAATAAGTGCAACGCCTGATACACCCCCGGCTTAATAATAAAGGTAGCGGCTTATAGTCAAAACCCTGATTATATTCTCTTAGCCTAAACCCGGAAAAATCCGGAAAAGGGATTTGATTCAAATCCTGAATCGCTTCAGGAAGGAGAGGTTTAATTTTACCCAGGTCCTTAGCTAAAAGTATTCCCGGAGAACTGGTAATTTTGGCGTTATTATAGTAAGCCCTTAGAATACTTAGAAGCGTATTTTCTCCCTCTCCGATAACATAAATATCGGCAAAGGTAGGAATAACTAAATCGCGGGGATGTTTAAAAAAAGTGCCCGGTCCGCCGAAAATTATAAGCCTGCCGGGATCCCTTCGCTTGATCTTCTCGGCTATCTTGTTAGCCAGGTATATACTGATAAGATTTACCGAAAAACCGATGGCCTTGGTTCTAGTCGAAAGAAGGTCCTCTACAAACCCATCCAGCTCCCTGGTAAAATTTTTGGATATGTTTTCGGCAATCTGCTCCTGGAAAAATGAATTAACACAATCCACTCCCCAGAAGCGTTTTAAACCCTGCCTGGCTTTATTGAACAGCCTTAAGCTCAAATCATAGACATCAACCCGAAAACCTCGATGCCTTAAAAAGCTTGACAAATAAGCGACTCCGATATGGGGCATCATGGTAAAAACCGGCGGAGTTATCACCAAAAGTATATCGGCGTCTTGAATAATGTTACGTTCTGCGTTATCTTGCATATTTAAATACGGTTAAATGCTTTTAACCTGCCTAAGAACTTAAGGACAACCTTGTCATAAACAGTAAGCGACTTGATTTTTTTATCCATGGCTATATTCCTGGCTATATTGTCACAGCTTTTATAACATCCGATTCTAGAGTCAGGATCATTACCGATTAGTTTAAAAAAGGGATCGTCCTTATTCGCGCTTTTAGTTTTATTTCTGAAGTACATTTGCTTGCGGGAATTCCAGATATCCTTAAAGGGCTCCTGGTGTATATTGCCGATCGGAAAACGGTGGGATTTAAGACATGAATTTACTTCTCCGTTAGGCATAATCCGGGCAAAAAGCCATCCTATATAGCAAGGCAAGGTATCGATAAAGCGGCTGTCGTATTCAGCTTGCCGGGCATCCCGGTTTGCGACCCGGCGTAAAAAATGTTCGCGGTTAATTATTTTTTTTCCATCTTGTTTAACCTGGCTGAATTGCTCTAATATTGCCTTTCTCTGCCCATCGGAAAGTAGGAGCTTATCCGTAGCCCCGGGTATGGTATCGACCACGGTAAACTCCACAAAATCAGATTTAGTCTGCTCCGTAAAATCCAGGATCGGTTTTATCTGATCATAATTAAGGCTGCAGATAACGTTATAAATCTTTACATAAGGATAGATATATTTACGGGAATTAAGAAAGTACAGCCTGTCGCGGATCTTATAGAAATCTTCCGTGCCCCTGTTCGGGTGCATTGACTTATAGACCTCGGGCGAGCCTGACCAGACGCTTACCGTAAGATTATCCAGGCCAAGATCAATCAATCTGTTAATGATGCTTTCATCAACCAGGGTAAAATTGGTATTTACCGAACAGGCAATCTTTTTCTTTTTGGCGTATTCGATTATCTCCAGGCAATCCGGATGCATAAATGGCTCCCCGCCTCCGGAAAAATATATTTCTTTTAACCCCAGGTCGCGCGCCTCAGCAATAACTCTCTTAATCAAATCCTTGGGCAAGGTATATTTTGGTTTAGCTAATCTCTCCCGGTTTAATAACGGCGAATTACACCAACAGGCAATACAATTGTTATTGCAGTGATCGGTTAAGTCGATCTGAAGCATATCCGGCCCTTTAAAGGCCCGGCTACCGTTTAAAATTCCCAGAATATTTAAATAATCGCTCTTGAGTTTATCTAATAGATAAGTTATCTTTTTCTTTTTTAAATACTGAAAAGCTTTATTCAAGCTAAGGCGGATACCCCCCTGCTTATGGTAGGTAAAAAATTTCTGCCATAATTTTTTGAAATCATTCTTATTAGCATTTGATGCCGCCCATATTTTATAGGCCTTCTTCCGGGAAAACTCCAGATCTTCTTTGGATAGGTGCTCTAACCGGATCACGCTCTTAAAATTTCCGTCATATTCATCCCAATTTTTATTGGCGATCAAGCCCTTGCTCTCCAGTTCATCATAATACCTGGTCCCCGGAAAAGGCGTAGTAATGGAAAACTGAACCGAATAGGGTTTTAGTTTAAGGGCGTATTTTATGGTTTGGTCTATAGTTTGCCTGGTCTCCCGGGGCAGTCCAAAGGTAAAGGTAAGATGGGTTTTAATGCCTAAATCCCTGGTAAATAAAATCATCTTCTCGGCTTTTTTTAAATCCATATTTTTTCCGCAGCTATCCAGAAGTTCCTGGGAAGAAGATTCTACTCCGTATTTTACCGCAGCCAAACCAGCTTCTTTCATCCGGGTAAGCATATCTTCATCCATCAGGTCAGGCCTGGCCATGATCGCCCAGGGTATTTTATGTAAACCCCGTTCTTTAAGCTGCCGGCAAAACTCCAGCATCCTCCCTTTACCGATATTAAAAGTATCATCGTCAAAATAAATTGACTTAAAACCCATTTTTTTAACTAAATACTCCATCTCATCCGCAATATCGCTAATACGCCTGGAGCGGTATTGGCTACCATGATACATTACCTGCGGCCAAAGACAGAAACTGCAACCAAAAGGGCAACCCCGTGACGCTGTCATCTGGGCTGAAGGCAAGGGTATTGCGCCGGGAGTGTCGCAATACTTTTCCATCGGTAAATCTTCCCGTAAAGGCCAGGGTAAACTATCCAAATCTATCAACTCTCCGCAAGGATTTACCTTAACCGTATCAGTACCAGCCTCGCGATAGATTAACCCTTTGACATTTTGGAAGTCTATCTTTCCGGAAATGGCCCGGGCCAAATCCAGCAGGGGATATTCGTATTCACCGATTAGAATATAATCAATGAATTCATTATCTTTAAGGAAATCTGGTTCTCTCAGGTTCAATACCGGGCCGCAGAGGCAAATTTTAAAATTTTTATTGCCGATTCTATTTAACAACTCCAAGTCGTAATTTAACGAAGGGATGGAAGTCTCCACCACCAATAAATCCGGCGCGATGGAGCTGATTCGGCCGAATAGTTCTTCCTCGCTTACTTTATCCGCCAGCGCATCAATCAAGCAAGCCGTAAAATCATGCTTTTTTAACAGGCTGGCAGCATAAGCCAGAAAAAAAGGAAAAGGCAGATAATTTCCTTCTTCGGTTTCATCCTTGATATGCGGCCAGCGCGATCCCGCCCTTACCCCCCACCTGCCGTCTTTTTCCCAGGGAAGATTAACCAACAAAACTTTGGGCTTAGGGCTGGCTAATTTATCCGGTAATTGCCTTATCGTTTTTCTTAGCTCCGGATCATTAGCGGCTAAAGTTATACTGCCTTGAAAAATCTGGTAATTACCCCTGGGGTATTCCCCGGGTTGAACCATTCTAAAACCAATACAACGGGACTGCATTCCTTTAGGAGTATTTTGGATGAAAAATCGGGCCTGCCCATCAATACCTCCCAAAATAAAATAAGGTAAAGTGGCGTTACCGGGTATTGCTCCGATTAAAGAAGCCGGTTGATCAATAAAACACAAGTCTTGCCAGGAGTCTTCAAATTTAGGAAAATCCACAAGCTTATTTTCAGTAAACCAGGATTTATAACCCGGCTTAAGCAGGCAAACTACGCGTAATTCATCTATCACCAGATATTCCTCGGCCCGGAGATAGGCCTGCCAATCTATTCGCCGTTGATTTACTATTTTCAAATTCCAGAAAAGCGATAAAGGCAATTCCCGGAAAATTATCTTAAGCTTAATAAAATCTTCGCCCCTGTTTAAGACTTGCCATTCGGCTATTGAAGAATCTGTCCAGCCCCCTACGGTATTAACGGCTATATTCAAACCTACGCCGTTAGTAAGCGGTACATTATTATATAGAATACTTAATCCGCATTGAGAATGAACCAGCTTAATCATCCTCTCTTTGGTTAACGGCAAAGCCCCGGATAAACATTGTCTCTTAACCAGGAACCTTAAATATTTCAGCCCCCGCCCAAAGCTATATACTAATCCTCCGGTTTTAAAATGCTGCCGGAACTTCTGGTAATTGCGCTTGGCGCTATCCAATCTTAATTACTCCTTCAAAATTATGGTATTTTTTAATACCCAAGCCCGACTCGTTGCTTTTTTGGAATTGCAAGAGCCTTGCCCGGTACAGACTATCGGTATTTTCTACAACTGCCCTCAAGGCCGGGTCCTTCAGGTTGTTCTGAAAAGTTACTCTCGGTAAATTTAAAGCCTCAGCGGTAATAACGCTGCTTTTACCGTACCAAAATCTGAAAGGCAGGATATCGTAATTACCGGTATATTCATCTATAAATTTACCCCGGCTTATCTTAGGTATAAACCAGGAATTATAGGAGCTAGACAACATAAGATTTGCCTGTTCTATCTCCAAAAAAACTTCTTCGTAAGCCTCCAGGTCAATCTTCCAGTATATCGAATTATTACCCTTTAGCTCTAAATGCCAAAACTGTAAAATCGGAACACTCGGCCAGTTTCCAATAGCTGTTATCCTGTCAGGACCTACCTTGCTAATATTCCAAACCGCCTGGTAGGAATCATACCATACGTTACCGCAGCGCACCGAAGTATACATACCCAAATCCTGGGTCAGTTCTTTTTCTTTATAGACAATGGCGGTCCGGCCGCGGTCAAAGACTAGACTCAAATTCTGTTTATTTAATATAGTCCTGTCTTTTAATGATCCCTCCAATTCTAGTTTTCTACCTAAGGCTATACCTCCTTCGAAAAAAATATTTTCCCCGGATGAAATTATCTGCTCATTCCTGGGGATTATCGCAGAAAAACTTAAAGCCAAATATTCATTTTTAAACTCTAATCTTTTGGACATGTTCAGCGCAATCTTTTCGGCCTGCAAGGAGACATAAAAGCTTAAGTCAGGAAGATTACTCCTGGACTGCCGTGCCAAAACCAGGTTAGAGACCTTATTATTCTTTAGCCTTATCGGCGCCAGGCCGTGGATATAATTTTTAAGAGAAAACCCGCCTTCTTCGTAAGCGGTTTTCCAACTATTATATTTATCACTAACATCCAATCCTAAATCCCGGTAGATTAAAGAACACTCCTGAGCAGTTCTTGCCACTATTTTAATTTTCAATAAATCATCCGTATCTAACACCAACACCCAATTAAGGCTGAAATTAATAAACCTCTTACCGGTAATGCGTAGTTTCAATTTTCTAGACGAAATTTTCTCTACTTCCCATTGGGTATCATTATCAAATGAGTTGAACCAAAACTCATCTCCGGCAAAGAAGACCGTCGTATAAAACCCCCGGCCGCTGGTGATTTCGTTATCCTGGTAAAAAATCCTTATTCTTCTGCTCTCCGGGTCAGCAAAGATTCTGGCCTTAGCTGAAGAGATAGTGCGTGAGGCAATGATTTTTTCCCGTTCCGATTTCAGATAAAAATCTACCTGGTTGTTATCGTCAAGCAGATTAAGCTGGGCTTTAAAATGATGTTCTTCAGCCTGGCCGGAAAAACGCTCTCCAGACAAACTTAATTGTAGTATACGACAGCTCATTTTAATATCACTGTTCTGTATTACGCAATTCAAGCCTTCATTATTGGTAATGGTGATTGCCGGAAATAGCCCTGTTTTTTTAAAACCAAAAAGCGTAGCTCCCGAGTTATCCAGGGTTAAATCCTGCCACTGCTCGAATTCTAAAGGGAAAGACCCTTCCTGATGCCCGCAGAAAAAATCTTGATAATTATCGTTTAAGAACAGACCAAATTTTATGATTTCCGGGATACTCCCTGTCCCATTATTGATAATACCCATATCCCAATTGAGCTTTTGCCCCTCGAATTTTAATTTCCAGACCTCGCTAAAATCAAGACCCTTCCAAGATAATCGGATCCGTATAGAATTTTCTTTTGAATCTACGCTCCACTGGGCAGTTGAAGTATCATACCAGATACCGTTAAGTAAAAACCCGCTGTGCAGACCACTGGCCTTAGTCAATTCTCTATCCGAATAGAAAACCTTTATAAACTTACGTTTAAGATCGACATCAAGCCGCATATTAGCAGAAGCTACAGTGTATAAAACCTGGGCCTTGCCAGAAACGCTTTCATCCAATTGCTGATCCGCAAGGAACTGCTGCCTAAGATTGCCGAAATAATTATTAAATTTCACATTATCAAAAAATAACCCGATGCTTAAAGAAAGCAGTTCATTATTCCCGGCATAAGGCTGAATAACCCTGGCTTCCTGTTCGTAGCCGGTATTAAAAACTTTTAACTGGTTGCTGCCATCTTTATTTTCAAAAATAAGACCCGGCAGCGGCGTATTCGCTTTATCTGCAGCCAGAGCAACTGTCCCTTTATGGCATCCCTCTAAATCCAAATCCTGCCAATTTGTCTTATCGGCATAAACCGGAAATTCGCCTTCATTCTCCAGGGTCAACCATTTTTTATACCCGGAAATGAGAATAAAATCCGCATGCAGCTTTTCCCCTCTCTCTTTCAATTCTACGGCCAGGTTAAAATATCCATCCTCCAGTTTTATCCTCCACACCTGAACCAGAGCCCCATCAATGGCGCATCCTTCTATGATAGCCTCATCCGCTGATAATGATTTTATACGCCATAAAAGGCTATTGGGGACGAACCATTCGTTTAAATGCGGCCTGAAAAATGACGCGTAAACCCCAAGACCTTTAGTAATCGGATAACCGCTATAATTGATAGCCATCCTGCCGTTATTAAATACCAGTTTTATTTTATCTTTTTTCAAGATAGCGATTCCTGATTTTACGCCTACAGTTTCAAGGTAGTAAGAAATAATCCTGTCGGATGAGTCTTCCTGGATTATCCGGCCGTTTTCCAATATAATCGAACGGCCGCACAGCTTGCCTACCATACTTAAATCGTGGCTGACTACGATTATGGTCTTACCGGCCTGCTTTAATTCAAATATTTTATCAATACACTTTTGCCGGGCTTCTTCATCCCCTACTGCCAGGATATCGTCTATAAGTAATATATCCGGCTCAACAAATATGGCTAAGGCAAAGGCCAGGCGCGTATACATCCCCTGGGAGTAAAATTTTACCGGGGCATCGATAAATTTACCCAGGCTGGCGAAATCAATGACTTTGTCTATCTGCCGGCTTAAAGTTTTATCGTCCAGGCCGTACATCCTGGAATTAAAGATTAAATTTTGCCTGCCGGTAAATTCTGGGTTAAATCCAGCTCCCAGCTCCATGAGAGTAGATACCTTGCCACGGATATCCACTTCCCCCTTATCCGGCGCGAACATCCCGGCGATTATCTTCAACAAAGTTGTCTTACCGGCACCGTTTTGCCCGATTATCCCCAGGACCTCTCCCTTTTCCAGGCTCAAGTTTATATCTTTTAGGGCCCAGACATCTTCCCAGTATACCCGTCTAGCGCGGATAAATTTTATCCGGTACTTCTCCCAGACGTTTTTAAGTTCGACTATCTTCATATATTCTTAGATAAAATTGACTGCTTCCTGGCAAAATACAGATAACCCAGAAAAAGAGAAAAACCCGAGATCAAGAATACTAGGCCTATCTCTCTGAGGCTGGGGCGGGTACCGTAGAAAAGCAGTTTCTGGTACAAGATAATATAATGAGTCATCGGATTCAAAAGGCAAACCCAGCGAAAAGGAAATACTACCATCTCTAAAGGATAAAATACCGGAGTCACCCAGAACCAGATCATAAAAACAGTAGTCAAAAAATGCGCTACATCCCTTATAAAAACGTTGACGCTGGCCAATAACAACGCTAATCCAAAAACAAAAACGGAGTGAAGAATGACCACTAGGGGTAGAAGAAACGGTAATAAGCCGATTTTAGAATTTAAAAAAATAATTAAAGGCAGGAATAAAGCCAAACTTATCACGAAATTAATTAAATTCGCCAAAACGAAAGCTAACGGGATAAATTCCCGGGGGAATATCCCCTGCCTTAATATGGGAGCGCTTACGATAAACGAATTCGTCGCCTGCTCCAGGGAATTCACCAGGAAAAACCAGGGCAGGATCCCCGAAAGCGCAAATATGGTATAACCCGGCATATCTATCTTAAAAACCAGCTGAAATACAAAATTAATGCTGGCGGCTAATACTAAAGGAGGGATTATCGTCCACCATATACCCAGGTAAGAACCGGCATACCTGGATCTCCATTGCGCCACGCTCATATCCCAGAGGGTTCGGCGGCACAAAAAAAGCCGGTTTATTTTTTCTTTAAACACCCGTAAACCTCCTTAGCTGCGGCCCTGGCCTCCAAAATAACGTCTTGCATGGATAAGTAGCGCCAGGAACCGTAACGGCCACAGGAAAAAATATTTTTTTGCCTCAGGAATTGTAAAATATTTGACCTGGCTAAAGCATAGTTATGATCGTAGATGGGATAGGCATATTTGATCCGGTTAATATCCTGGATACAAATTTTAGCGTTGTTTAATATGCCAGTCTTACGCAGGGCGTCCTTGGCCCTGGAAATCATTTTGTCATTAATCTCTTTACCCTGAGGGTAAGATACTTCGGTATATAGTGAGCCTTTAGATTGCGGGGTAAGATAAGCAGAAAAATTATGAAAGAATCCGACCCGGAAAAAAGGAATTTTCTTTTCCGGAAAATAGACCCAATGCTTTAACTTGTCAGCCTTGCAGTCTATTCCCAGGTTGAGGTTGAATACGGAATTCCACCTTAACCGGGAAAATGAATCTGATATTCTTCCGGGTAGCGCTCCGGTAAGCGCGGGAATTTCCGGCAACGGGATCGTCGAAATCAAGTAATCAAATTTTTCTTTTTCAGACCCAGAGAGCTTTACTTCTTTTCTGGCCAGGTCTATCCCTGTTACCTTACAACCGGTGTAAATATTTTTAACGCTACTGGCTAAGGAGTTAGAAAGGCTGGCGATTCCGCCTTTCTTAGGGTACCAGAATTTGGCATTATAACCAAATCTATCCTTACTGGCTTTAACCGCGCCCGCCAACATCTGGCTCAAAGAAGGCACCGGAATAAAACCATCCAGCCACTCACAAGTCATATCCTGTGGGGAGATGGTCCAGAATTTAGTATTGTAGGGGATTAAAAAATTCCTGGCTATACCTTGGCCGAAATTTTCTTCTATCCAGCCTAAAAAATTATTTTTTTGCTTCTTGCGGCTGCCTCCAGAGGCCCGGATTAATCCGGATAGGCATTCCTGCTTTATCTTTTCCGGTAGCTTATAGAGATTGGCCTGGAAAGGATAGGGGATATATCTGCCGTAAGTATAAATCCAGGCACTGCGCTGATGCTCCGCCAGGTTGTTCCCTAAAAGAGATTTTATTAAATCAAAGGCGTAACGGTTGTTAAAATGCAGGAGATGTCCGGAGTAATCAAAACAAAAACCACGGATATTCCTGGAGCGGCATAACCCGCCAACCTCACCTTCTTTCTCAAATAACCGGCATTCTACCCCCATCCGGTTAAGGTGCCAGGCAATACTCAACCCGCTCAATCCCGCGCCCAGGATCAATATCCTGCTTTTAATCATATGGTAAATACCTTATGCATTTGATTATTGAAAAAATGACAAAAATTAAGGGATGGTTTTTTTCTAACCTATTATACCGCTGAAAGTTAAATTCGTAAAATAATACTTTTTAGATTTATGGTTAACCGTGTTTTCAAAAAAATAAATAAACCTCTAAGTTCTTGAAATTATGCTTTTCAGACCTGCTATAAGTCTTTTGCATTACCTTAATGACTGCCGGCTTAGGGTCAAACAAATCGTTGACCACCCAGAGCCTATTAGGAAGGCTTGAGTAAACAAAGGCATTCACTGAATCCGAACCTGGCCGGGCATCCTTATAGGAAATAAACATCAAATTATCCTTATTATCCAGCCAGAATAGTTTTCCCTCCCCTGCTTCCTGGATAAATTCTTGCTTATCTTGCAATTGGCCTTGATTGATGGCTTTAGGGATATAAAATTTAAAAGGCAGAATAGTCAGCCAGGAAGTAAAGAATATTTTATCGTTTTTAAGGAACCGGCCCGAAACAAACCTTATCGCACCGGTAATATCGGTATCTTTGGAAAATACCCCGGTATGCTGAAAATGACTCCCCGGTAATATGGCCTGATAATAATTCTTAAGGCTAAAAACCGTAGCCACCGATATTATCACCAATAAGAAATACCGCAGGCTTTTTTTCAAATTGTATAACCCCGCGGCAACGCCCAATAAATAGACCGGATAGACCGCTAAAAAATACCTGTAGAGGTAGCAGGATTTTACGAATTTCGAGGCTAAAAAAATAAGCGCGATCGGTAAAAATACAATTACTGTCTTGAAGGTGAGTGCTGTTCTAGATTTATCCTTAAAGCAGCCTGCCACGAAGAGAGCGAAAAAAATACAGGCAAAAATTAACCCCGACGGAGAATAGGAATTAATATTATAACCCAAGCTAAAATTTTTCAGAGTGAACAAAATATTACTGAGGTTGACCTGCTGGCCCCAAACCGGAAGATCAGTAAGCTCAATAGGCACTGGCCTGTTGAGATTAGACAATAAAGCCGGATGGAAGAATAAGATTAAACCAATGCCCAGAGAAAAAATAACCAGATGCGTAATTATCAATTTAAATAAGAAATTATCCTCCCGGCGGCGGTTAAGCGCCAAAAATACGAACTGGGACAGGATTACGGTCAATATCGTATAATTAAAAGCTATGCTTAAAAAGTTGATTAAAATATAACTAATCCAATAAACGGTTTTTTCTTTTTTAATAATCTTAAGCGAAATATAAAAAGACAGCAGGCTGAGAAAAGATACCGCGGCATACGACCTTAATTCCTGGGAATAATATATATGGAAAGGAGAAATTACCAAGAGAAAGAGGCTGACTCGGGCAATGCCCAGCCCATAAAGAAGGCTGCCCAACCTATAGAGCATATACAGCCCCAGAAGCGCAAAAATTACCGAAGACAATCTAAGGCAAAATTCCGAATCTCCGCATATCTTCTCCCAATAATAGATAAAAAACCGGTTATAGGAGTAGAGATAATCATTTTTCTCTAAACCCGGGGATTGATGAAAGGCCTTATTGAAACTCAATACGCAAGGGATATTACGCTCGACAGAGGCGGCAGTGACTTCGTCTAACCAGAGAGGATATTTATCCAGGCCGTATAATCTTAAGGCCAAGCCCAATAATATCAGGAATATAAGTATTATATTTTTTTTCATTTCTTAAAATACTCTTTTATAATAACATCCGCTATATTTTCGGCTAAAAGTTCGTTGCCTCTAACCGTACAATGCCCGAAATCACCGGCAAACATATCTATAAAATAGTCTCTATAGCCCCTTCTAGCTATTGCTTTTTTAAATATCCTCTCATTATCTATAAATATAATACCCTTCTGCTCAATGAATATTCTTTTTAGGGATTCTATATTGCGCATAGGGTATTGCATACAAATAAGCTTTACCCCCCTCTTATCTAATATTTTCTTGAGTTTACGATAGTTAACAACTGCTAGCGGGCTATACTCATTTAATGCTAATTTAGATGCTTTTTTACTATATTCCTCTGCAAGCTCCTTTTCATTCATCTCCTTATATAGGGTCTCGAGAGCCCTATAGGCAATATCGTTTTCAGGGTCTAATTTTATGGCTTGCTTAAATAGCCCTTCGGCTTCAAAGAATTTGCTCTGTTTCTGGTAGAGCAAACCTAATCCGATATAAGCTAGTTCATGGCCCGGACTTACTTCTATGGCTTTCTTAAATAACCGTTCAGACTCAAGTAATCTTTGTCGGTCATGGGATAAAAAAAACCCTAATCTAGTATAAGCCCAGTTGTCTTGCTTAGGGGCTAACTCTACGGCTTTTCTAAATAACCCCTCAGCAATTTCGAAAGACTTACGTTCAGAATAAATTTCTCCCAACACGATGTAGGCCCAATCGTTTTCAGGGTTTAGCTCAATGGCTTTCTTAATTAATCCTTCGGCTTCAGGAAATTTGCCTGCCTTCCTATAAATCCACCCTAATCCAAAATAGGCCCAATCGTTTTCAGGGTTTAGCTCAATGGCTTTCTTGAATAATCCTTCGGCTTCAGGGAATTTGCCTGCCTTCCTATAAATCCACCCTAATCCAAAATAGGCCCAATCGTTTTCAGGGTTTAGCTCAATGGCTTTCTTGAATAATCCTTCGGCTTCATCTAGCCTAGTATTAGATTGGCAGATGAATCCTAATCCAGAATAAGCTCTATCATCTCTGAGATTTAATTCTAAGATTTCCTTCAAAGATACTTCAATATCAAAAGATTTATCCATTTCCCGGTAAACCTTAATGTATAATTTTTCGTTTTTAGGGTCTAGCTCAATGACTTTCTTGAATAGCCACTTATACTTATTAGGTTTCTTTCCGTTTACCATCTTTATTACCTTCGGCTCTAGGTTATCTTCATCTATCCGATAATAACCCTCTCTTTTAAATTTTTTTAAAATATGCGTATGCATGAGCCTTATAAATCTATATAAACTGCTATACCGAAACAACCATGTGCCAGACTCGGGGATATCTTTATAATACAATATATACCTATCATTATAGCCCATCATTGTAATAACTATATCCGGATGGTATCTATCCAGGTTTTTTTCTAAAGTTAAGAGCAAGGCTGAAGAATTAGCCGCCGTAACCCCTTTATCTATAACACTAAATCTTACTCCTATATTACGATTGTTTAAAACCTCTTCCAGGATATGAGGGTACTGCCCTGCGGTAGTAGACTCGCCCAAACACATTATCCTGCATGAACCGCTCTTCTTTACGGAAGCTATATTTTTTTGTTCCCTTAAAAAAGAAGTTATAAACCCACCCGAGTATATTCCTAATTCCAAAATAATCAGTGCAAAGAATACCCCGCAGATTATAACGGTTAATTTTTTGCTTAAATACGCCATAGTTTAAAAATATACTAAGTACGCTCAACAACTAAATTCTCAAGCGCCAGGCAATCCATCTGGCTATCTTCAAAAGAATTCAGGGCATCTTCGGGGCTGCAGACTATCGGTTGGCCCCTTAGGTTAAAAGAGGTGTTCATGACTACAGGCACCCCGGTTAAGTTCTCAAGCTCCCTGATCAAAAGCCAAAATTTAGGGCTGGCTTCTTTATTGACAACCTGCACCCTGGCGCTTCCATCAATATGAGTTACTGCCGGAATTACTGACCTTTTATCTTCCCGTACTTTAGCAGCCAGAAGCATAAATGGAGAGAACTGCTTAGCTTGGAAAAAATCCCCAGCCTTTTCTTCTAACACCGCCGGGGCATAAGGCCTGAAAGATTCCCGTTGCTTAACTTTTGAATTTAATAGATCCTTCATTCCGGGGTTGCAAGGGTTAGCTAATATCGAACGGTTACCTAGAGCCCTAGGCCCGAATTCCATTCTTCCCTGGAACCAGCCAACGATTTTATCCCCAGCTATCCTGGCGGCAATATACCGACAGAGCTCGGCATCCCCCAACTCTTTAAATTTAATCTCCCGATTAAACAAAATCCTGCGGATATTTTCCGTTGAAAAATCCGGGCCAAGATAAGCATCGCTCATTATATAATTACGGCGGTTATTCAGTATGGAATTATAGATGTATGAAGAAACCCCCAGGGCCCCTCCGCTATCCCCGGCAGCCGGCTGAATAAATATTTCCTTAAAAGGGGTATCTTCTAAAATCTTGTTATTAGCCACACAATTCAGGAATAAGCCTCCGGCCAGGCAGAGCTGATCAACCTTTAATTCCTGATGTATTTTTCTGGTAATGCCAATCAAGATATCTTCGGTAAATTTCTGCAGGCTGGCGGCAATATCGCAATGCCTCTCTTCAATCTCTTCTCCAATCTGCCTTTCTCTGCCGAATAACTTAATAAACTTCGCGTTATACATCCGGGAACCCCGGTTAAACCCGAAGAAGCGCTGAGCCAGGCTGAAACTACCGTCGGGGTGAACGTTTACGATTTGTTTAAATTTATCTAAATAAACCGGCTTGCCGTAACTGGCCAGCCCCATAACTTTTCCTTCGCCCTCCAGGGCCGCAAACCCCAAATAAGTGGTTACTGCCGTATAAAGCAGGCCCAGGGAATCCGGGAAATATATCTCTTTGAATATCTCGATATTATTCCCTTTGCCCAAGCCATAAGCGGTAGTAGCCCACTCTCCCACGCCGTCGGCGGTCAGAATAGCCGCTTCCTCAAAAGGAGAAACCAGGAAAGAACTTGCGGCATGCGCAAGATGATGCTTGATAAATAGGGGCTTGCCTTCATAACCTAATTCCTGCTTAAAGACCAGCGGCATAATCAACCTATCCTGGAGCCAGCAAGGCATGGTATCCAGAAAATTCCCGAGTGAAAAAGGATAGGCTTCAAGGTGCCCTAAAATTACCCTGGAAAATTTAAGGAAAGGTTTTTCGTGAAAACCCAGGTAATCAATATCGTAAACCGTCAGGCCGGCTTTTTGCAGGCAAAAGTTGGTTGCCTGGATAGGAAAAGCTGAAGAACTTTTTTGGCGGTTGAATCTTTCTTCCGAGGCAGCGGCAATAATTTTTCCGTCTTGGGAAAGACAGGCTGCTGAATCATGACAAAAACAGGATATCCCTAATATATTCATTAATAGCTATCAGATGCCGGCATAGATAAACGAAATGACTACGCTTGGGCCCAGGTAAAAAGCCAAAAATGCCAGTAAAACAAGCATGATTAATAACGGCGCCAGGAAATACAGTTTATATTTCCTGATCAGGTAAAGCATCTCTTTAAACATATAGATGATTTTTTTCATTTCTTACTTCCCCTAAGATTGTCTGAAGCAGTCCTTTAAATCCGGCCGGTAACCTTGGGCCCTTAACCAGGAGGAATCTTTATTTTTTCTTCCGGAGAAAATAGTTTTACGGTTAAATAAGACTGCTAAAACGAAGGTAAACCCAAAACCGAAAATATAAATCAAAACCAAAAAAATAGTCAGTAATATTTTCTGTATTGCCCGGAATAATTTTACGGCTGCCCTCTTAAAGGCCCGTCTGGATTTCATCTTTATTGCCAACCCCGCGGTTAAGCCTTCCGGTAATACCTCTGATAAAGTCTTCATTGAAATCGATCTCCAGCATTTTCAGGGCCTCCTGGCGGCTTAACTCTCCCATCCGGATAAGCTTACTCATTTCTATATGATAATGGCTGTATCCGTAATTCTTCATTGACAAATAAACACTGACGAAATTCATCAGGCAATTAGTGGAGCCTCTGGGATAGCTTGATTTCGGGGCCTGCCAATTCAATTCTCTCTCCAGTATTCTTTCTGCCTCTGCCGGATCATACCTTAAAAACCAGTGGGGAGAAATAATCTCCGCCTTTATTTTTCTGCGGGCCCTCTTTAAAGCTTCTCCTATGCTGGCGGAAAAATCTTTATACGGGGGAATTTTGCGCAAATGATTTTTAACAAAATCCTCGGTTGCTCTAGACATGGCCCGGTATTCTAGTCCGGGATCGCCTTCGCCGATAAATTGGCCTTTAGTCCATCCGGCAACGATTAAGGGAGTACCCTGTTGCTTGGCGGTTTCAAGCGTAAGCCCTAAATACCAAATAGCGCAGACATGGCAGAGGGGAACTTTTGTCTGCGATTTCAACATCTCGGTAAATATACCTTTCATAAAATCTGATTTATAATATAACCAGTCAACCCCCAATATATCTACGGCATTCCTTATGTTTTCCAGCGCCTCTTCATTCTCAAATCCGTGGTCAAAGGTAAAAGCCAGCGGATTCATCTTGTATCTTTTTTTCATATAGTAAAGGCTTAAGGTGCTGTCTTTACCGCCGCTGCACATTACCAGGCAATCATGTTTGCCGCTGCCTTTATACTTATTCAATATCTTAATTACTTCGGATTCCGGCAAAACCTGCCCGGATTGCCCGGTGCCCTTTTTTTGAGAATCAAGGCATATATTACATACACCGTCCGTATTTAAAGTTATGTCCGGTTTATTTTCAGGTAATACGCATTTTCTACATAACATCTTGCACCTTAAGCATAAGGCATTTTATCACAACACAGGGAAAAATCCATCAGAACTCACCATGCAGGGCTTAGCTTGAGCCTTAATGACGACTATACGGCAGGACCTTTTCAAAATGCTGGTAATCTTTTAAAGATTCCCAATTGCCACCCCAAGTCCATCCCAAGCGGATAAAGGTTTTTACAACGGGAGAATCCGGAGTAAGCGTTCCGGGCTTACTTGTGTCGTATACTGCGCCGGGAGGCAATACGGTCTTTCCTCTAATATAACAATTCTGTAGAGGATTAATATCTATAGCAAAACCATAAGCATGCCTAGAAAGAGATTTTCCTCCGGTCACCGTCCTATAATTAAACGCGGAAGTATTATTAGCTAACATGGAAAGATCGTCCTCGTTCCACTTTCCATCCTTAAAAAAACGGTCATGGGAAATGGGAATGACGGAAGCAACAGGAAATTTGGTTTCTAAGATAACCCGGAATACTTCCCGGATATCATTTACGAGCCTTTTTTCTATAACCAGCTGCCCCTTGTGGACTTTTCCGTCAAATGAATAATATAATACCTCTAGGAGCCTTTGCCTTTCTTTAAATTCAGGCGGGGCTTCTTTCTTCAGCGCTTCGGATAATGATATAGCGCTATCGATGATGGGATTCTGGAGGGAACCAATTGGCGATTGCTCAAATTGCCCGGCCGGCGTTGTTCCTGTGCCGCGTAAATGCGTAGCGCATCCGGATAAAACTACAGTTAAACACAGGAGAAAAAAAGAAAAATATTTCTTCCTTGAATTCAATTTAAATTTTCCTTTAATATTAAAGAATCTTCTTCTTTATAAAAAATTCTAATTCCGGGGCAGAATAATCCCCTTATTAAGGTAAAAGGACGATTCTAACCTTTACGTAATTTAGAAACGTCCATTTTTCTCATCAAGCTGTTTTAACGTCTAATGATTGTAATCTATATTATCAAAAGAAAACTGATTTTGCAAATTTTGTTTGGTCATTCTTCAGTTCTTTTGGATTAAACAATCTTTATGGCACTAACTGGGCAACTTTTTTCGCACCCGCGCAAACGATCGTATTTTAATTCATCTCCTACCTGGCATTTTCCGCTTTTTTCATCGATATACAAGATTCTCTTGGGGCAAAGAGATAGGCAGGCACCCAACCAATGCACAACTCCTCGTCAATAATTATTGTCTTATTCATAGTTCTATAATATCCCCTTCCCTGGTTTTTATAAAATCCTGTCCGAAGGCTCGGCCTACTATCTCTGTCGCCCGCTTTCCTGTACAATGCATTGGGGCAATCCTGCGGATACCAGACTTTTGCAGTTCTTGTATAACACACTCATTCATTTCGTCCGTACTATCTTTCAGGTGAAAACCTCCCATAAGCACATGCACATCCGCTTGAAAATGCTCCTTAACATACCTGACGATATTTACCATCCCCGGATGCGCGCATCCACAGATTACCGCCAACCCATCGGCCGCCTTTATTACCACGGACTGCTCATAAATCTTTCGGCCAGTTGATTCTCCGCAAAGTTCTCCGGTAGAATAAATATCATCTTTTATCAAAGTGCCCCTTTCAACCTCAATAACTCTTGCCCCAAATGAAGCAATTCTGTTCTTTATTTCCTGCTTGAAACTGGGGCAGATATAAACTGTAATATCTTTGTGCTCATCCAGTAAATACCATAACCCCGCAATATGATCCCAGTCATCGTGCGATAAGACAATATGCTTAATCCTGGCTGTATTAACATTAAACTTCCGCAGGTTATGCAAAAACACGCCCGGGTCGCCAAAAGTATCAAAAAGCACATCCTCGCCGATTAAAAACGATATACCCCATCTGCGGATGAAGTGCTCCCATTTTGTCGAACCCGTAGCTATGATTTTGATTCGCATAGTATTAATGATGTACCGCCGCCGCGAAATACATAAACGCTACGCCCAGGATAAAAATTGCCATTGAAAGAGTCGCCTTCTTAATATCCTCTTGTTTATGGAGCTCCGGTATAAGGTCGCAACTTGCAATATAAATGAAGCCCCCTGCCGCTACCGGCATAAGCAGCTTTAAAAAACCACCTGACATATTCGCAAGAGCAAAACCAATAACCGTCCCCAAAATGGCTGTTATAGCTGACAGGAAGTTATAAAATAAGGCTTTACTTTTACTAAATCCTCCATAGACCAATACGCCGAAATCGCCTATTTCTTGAGGAATTTCATGCATAATAATCGCAAAAGAAGTAGCAACGCCAAAATTAATATTCACCACAAAAGAAGAACCGATAATAAGGCCGTCAATAAAATTATGCACGCCATCGCCAACAAGATTAAGATACGTAAAAGTATGGACCTCGCATTTCCCTTCATGACAATGCCGCCAATGTAAATACCTCTCTAATATAAAAAATAAAATAAACCCCGCGATGACAAACAAGTATACTTCGCCATGAGCGCTTTTTTCTACTGCCTCTGGTATGAGGTGTAAAAACGCCCCGCCGATCAACGCTCCGGCAGAAAAACTAATTAACAAAAAAAGGACCTCGTTGAGCAAATCTTCCTTCAAAAGCAGGCTGACGATCCCAACGAAAGAAATTAAACTCACAACAATACTCGCTCCTAAAGCCCAAATAAAACCCATTTATCTCCTTATCTTTTAAGTAAATAATCCGCTATTGCCCGATAAAGCGTACTTACTGAAAGTATCGAACAATGTAGATGGTCTGCTGGCAAGCCCTTTAACTGCGCGATTACTTCTCCCGCGGAAATCAAAAGTGCCTCTTTTATGGTTTTTGCCTCTGCCAACTTTGCCACCATAGCCGCGCAGGCCCGAGTGGCATGACAACCCTCGGTATAATATTTAATTTCGGTAATCTTACCTCTGTCAATCACCAGATAAAACTCCATTGCATCCCCGCAGGGCCCCTTCAGATAAGCAGCGCTCACAGGGTCATGCATCCTGCCAAAATATCTCTGGTTATTTATTAGCTCAACTACCTCGTTTGGATACTCTGTAAGGCTGTCCCCGTTAGCATGCCCCATCCTTAGCCTCCTATGGCTTTAAGAACCTACCCTAGTGAAACTTTTCCTGGATAAGGCTGGCAATTTTTCTTCACGTAAGAAGCTACCGAAATTACCAAGCCTTACCTTTTCGCCTGCCGGCTCATTAGAAATCAAATATTGTTTATACCTATCTAAACCACACAAAATATCGCGATCATCAGCGTAGGCCGCAAGAAAATCAATGCCTTTTTGTGTCAACACAAATACCGGAATCTGCTTGGAAATCTGCAGTAAAGCAATTTTTCCAATCTTCTGCCGGATATCCCAAGACGCACAGCTCCAAACAATATCCGCATAACTGCGGATTTGCTCAATCTTTGATTCGGCTATACCTGTAGTACAAACAACAAGAACCGTAAGCGATACGCCGTAAGAAGACTCCAATCCCCGTATCTCCTTTAACTTTTCAGAATCATGCCCACTGACAGTAACTGCGATTTTCATATACCCGGCCTTGATTGCTTTTTCAACACCCTTAACTTGATCGATTAAAGCATGATCAAAAACTACCCCACAACCCAATCCTTTGAGGCACGCTATGATTTTTTTAATCGGAGAAGTAAGCAAGAGGCTATTCATCCTCGCCCCTATCCCCTGCACAACCTCTCCGTTATCTGTTATAACCGTTCCTGCACCATCACAGACAACAACTGCAGCATCTATAGCTTTTTTCTTTAAAGCGAACATAAGCATTTCCGAAGCGCCGTAGGGAATAGCGGTATCGCTACACGATAAATTCCTTTTAGGAGTAAAAAACCCGTAATCTCTGATCTTAGACTCTATCGCTTTCTTGATTTCACGCTTAACTGCCTCTTTATCAGCACCATCTATATTCTTAAAGCCTTTATAGAAATGGCTGGCCAGAGGACAAAACGTAAGCGCCGGATCAGTCACATTTATTACTTTACCTTCTGAAACGCTGATAACCGAAGAAAAATAACGCAAAACATGCATATCTCGTTCAATAGTATCCGCCATAAATTAACTCTTTAAGATCTCCCAAATCTTTCTGAGCTCATCTCCGGCCGCACACTGAGCGTATTCAATAATAGTTTTCCCTTCAACCAGGGCTTTAACTACTGTTTTATCAAAAACTATTTTACCGCTAACCGGGACACCGGCGCTGAGGCAAAATTCTTCTACCCTTTCGGTCATAGACGGATTCAAGTCATATTTATTCACAACAAGTTTGGCCGGAATATTAAAATGCTTGGCCAGCTCCATAACACGCTTAGCATCATGTAAACCCGAGAGTGTCGGTTCAGTCACAATCAAAACACAATCAACCCCTGACAACGAAGCAATAACCGGGCATCCTATACCCGGAGGACCGTCAATAATCATATAATCAAGTGCTTGTTTTTCCGCTAATTCTTTGGCAACCTGCTTTATTTTTACCACCAGCTTGCCAGAATTTTCTTCGGCAATGCCAAGTTTGGCATGTACAAAAGGCCCATATCGAGTATCAGAAATAAACCACTCGCCGGCTACATTCTCCTCCATGCGTATAGCTCCATGCGGGCATAGATAGCTGCAAAGAGCACATCCCTCACAAGAGAAACTCTCAATCCTATAGTCAGTCTTTATTGCTCCAAATCTGCATGCTGCTAGGCATTCCCCGCATCTGCTGCAGGATTTTTTATCAATAACTGCAGTTTGGCCGCTTCTAAAGTCATGACGTTCTTTGACCAAAGGATGCAATAAAAGATGCAGGTCCGCCGCATCCACGTCGCAATCAACCATAATTTTACTTTTAGCCAAAGCAGCAAGGCCTCCCGTAACCACAGTCTTGCCTGTCCCGCCTTTGCCGCTAATGACGGCTATTTGCTTCATTCTTTGCCCCGCAAATACCTAGATATAGATTAATAAATTTATCCCGATAAGAAAGGTCCTTCTCCACGATAGGAGTGCCCCGGGAATAGCTAACTGCTATTTCTCTGCTAAAGGGGATTTTCATTAAAACAGGAATGTACCCTTGCCTGCAATAATCTTCTACTTTGCCATCTCCAATATCAGAACGGTTAATAACTACGCCAAATGGTATTTGTAATTTTCGTAATACCTCAACAGCTAAAATCAAATCATTTAAACCGAAGGGCGTCGGCTCTGTTACTAATACGCAAAAGTTGCTCCCCTTAACTGCCGTGATCACCGGACACGATGTCCCGGGTGGAGCATCAATAATTACCGTCTTTGTAGGATTGATATAATTCTTTACCTGCCGGATCAAAGGCGGAGACATTGTTTCCCCGATATTAAGACGGCCCTGGACAAACTGCATATTGTCCTTCTCGCCCAATTCTATTATTCCAATCTCTTTACTAACTTCCTTTATTGCCCCTCGAGGACAAAGTAAACTACACGCCCCGCATCCATGGCAAAGATGTTTAAAGATTAAAACACTCCCCTTGTTACCGCTATCTCCCGGCACCACTGCTATAGCATGATAGGCGCATACATCACGGCACTTTCCGCAATACGTACATTTGGCTTCATCAACTTCCGGCACCGGGATAGACGCCCCCACCTTATCTTTTATGTGCGGCCCAATAAACAGGTGCGCATTCGGCTCTTCCACGTCGCAATCCAGAAGCTGAATATTTTTTAGAGACAGGGCTAAATTAACTGCAACTGTAGTTTTTCCCGTCCCGCCTTTTCCACTTGCTACTGAAATAATCATTACCTAAGCACTGCCTCTCTCAGCAATAAGGACGCATTGGTATATGCTTTTTGTTTGTTTGACCGAAAAATCCCTTTTTATCAAATATGCTTTAGCATCCGGCAAACTTACTTGTCCAACCTCATGCTTATTGCCTTCAAGACCGTGGATTTTATCCATAATCTTAAAGCCTTCTTGCGTAAAATCAGCTAGTATCAGTTTGCCTTGATGGGGAATGATCCGGATTAACTCATCAATTACCTGATAGGGGTTGCGCAGATGATGCAGAACATTTACCGAAAAAACTGTATCAAAACTTGCCTCGGTAAAACTTGTATGCTCGCCATTTTCAATTCTGAAATCTATCTGTTTCTCAAAACCAAAATACGCGATATTTAACTTGGCGAAACGCTGTTCATCCACCGATATGTCAAAAGTAACAAACGAATAGCCTGCCTTAGCCAAAGTGAGCGTAAAATGACCCTTTCCGGTTCCGGCTTCAAGGATTTTCCCATAAAGAGGCTTCGCCTGCTCAAGGATAAAATCTCTTTCCTTACCTACATCGTAACCGAAACTTTTATATAGTGCTTCTCGCTCTAAGTATTTTTTGTGATTCTCTATAACTTCTTTATCCAATTCTGTTATTCCTAATCGTGCTCTTTAAACATCTTGTCTTGCGTGGGATCATTTTTCTTGATCCACTCCATAAGCATTGCCGCATGTTCTTTCTCTTCATTCATATTATGCGCAAGGAGCTTCTTTAATGATTCATCGTCCGTAGCATCTATTCTTTCCTGATAAAAATCAATTGCTTCAAGTTCCTCGCGTAAGGATTTTCTCGCTCTCTCCAAATCAACATGTTTAGGATCCATTTTTTCCAGTGGCTCAAAGAATGGCATTTCTTCTCCCTTCTTTTCTTAAATGCTTCTCCCCGGCATACCGAATTTTGAACCTACGTTCGGAGTATCTGCGGGTTTATACTTCCCGTTTTTGTAACCGTCTATTGCTTCTTTTACCGTCCCGGAAACTCCGGTAAATATGCTAATCCCTGCGGCTGCCAATACCTGATGCGCGTTGGGTCCAATGTTCCCGGTAAGGACTGCCTTAACTCCTTTGGATGCCACAAGCTGGCCTGATTGAATACCTGCCCCCCCTTGAAACTGAAGATTAGCATTCTCCTGCGCCTCAAAATTACCGGTATCAGTATTAAAAAAAATGAAATTCTGGCACCGACCGAAGCGGGAATCAACCTTAGAATCCAAAGTTCTGCCTTCTGAAGTAATACAGATCTTCATATTCACACCTTCTTTCTTAACGACAACTGCTGCTCTCGCCATGTTCACGGCAAGCTTCCAGCCTACCCAAGGCATTATTCATAAAATCATCGAGTGCCTTTTGTACGTTACCGGAATAACCAAACACCTGAACGCCTGCTTGGGCGAATTTGGCTTGTGCCCCCATTCCCATACCGCCAGCGATAACATGGGTTATCTTATACCTTAGGATCTCGTCAACCGCAATACACCCGCCTCCGCCATGTACAGCGGTATTCGGCACAATACGGGTACCTGTAATCTTCTTCTTGTCTTTATCAATATCCGCTAAGAAGAAAAATTTGCACTGGCCGAAATGAGTGCAGACATTACCATGCACGCCATTTTCATCTTCCAAAACGACTCCGACTCTCATATTTAATAGACTCCTTTCTTAACGAAGCTTTAATATAGCTACTTTTCCTCTGATATCTCGCGGCCAAAACAGCCAAATGCCTGCATACCTCTTTGCGCCCTCATCCAGCCGGGAAGCCCTGTAGCGTAAAAGCAATTACGCCGCCCCCTGCCTTTGCCTCTTGCGTAAAAAGAACCCTTCCCAGGCTGCTTTTCGGCCGCGCTTAAAGGTACAGCACAATAGCCTCTGCCTCCACCTGTCAGCGGACCTTGTCCTCTTGGTCCTGTTCCGTCAAAACCTGGCATCACTACCACCTCCTTTTATTGTTATTGAAAACCATTTCCATTAATAAGTAAAAAAATATAGGCTTACTTCTTGCCATTACATTTGTCACATAGGCCGTAAAATTGAATAACATGATTATTGATCCTAAAATTATACTTTTTCCCCAGGCCCTTTTCTGTCTGCTGTAAAAGCTCTATTTCTTCATCAATAAAGTCTGCATAATCAATCACCCTGTTACAACCGGTACAAACTAAATGATGGTGATGATGCGCTCCCCTGGGCCCTTCGGCTAACTCGTAGCGCGCCCTCCCATCGCCAAAATCAAACTTATAAACCATACCAAGGTTAGACAAAACATCTAATGTCCTGTAAATCGTAGTCAACCCGACATTAGGATACCTAGGATGCACCTTAATGTAGATATCCTCGGCGCTTAAGTGGCCTTCTGACTTAGATAGGAGATCCAGGATAGCCTCCCTGCCGGTAGTAAGCCTGTATCCGCATCCTCTAAACTTTCCGTGCCACCAACCCTGTCCTTGACAATTACCTCTGGGCATATTTAACCTAACTCCTTAATGAAAATGGTTTCCATTATTAATATACACTATACTAGCACTCTAGTCAAGTTTTATCTTGTTTTTTTTGAGTAGGGAAATTTAGAATCCCAGAAAGAATTTCTGGAAAAGATTGGTTCGAACTTTATCCTTCGCTACGCTCAGGACAAGTTTTTAAAAGAGCGCCGCCTCAATTTCTCGACGGAAGGCTCCTTCCGTCCCTTGTTTGAAGCAGCGCCCTATCCCTGTTGGCGGAGAGGCAGGGATTCGAACCCTGGGAACCTTGCGGCTCACGTGTTCTCCAGACACGCCCGTTCGACCGCTCCGGCACCTCTCCAAAATTTAAAACTATTATCAGCGTTTTTCTTGTCGTAAAATACTAACGGAGAGTGGAGGATTTGAACCTCCGGTCGTCTTACGACGACAACGGTTTTCGAAACCGCCGCATTCAACCGCTCTGCCAACTCTCCAGTCTCTAAACCCTTAAAGCCCCTTCCTCTTTCAAGCAAGGATCCCAAATCAGGCTCTTATATTCATTAAGCATCCTATAGGTATTAAAATGCGCACCCGTAGCCACGCAATTAATCATCATATCAATCCATCGGGAAGAAAGGTTTAATTTATCCTTGAAAGTTGAATAATATACTGCGGAGAGTTCCTCCAGTGTTTCATAAAGCTCCTGGGCATCGGCTTTTATGGAACGGTCAAATTCGCTTCCGATCTTACCCCCGGCATAACGATATCCAAAAACCCTTCCTATTCCCTTATCCTCCGCTTCCACCACCCAGCCGTCCGATGTAGTCATCTGCACGACTCCATTCAGGATCGCTTTCATTCCGCTTGTCCCGGAGGCCTCAAAAGGAGGATAAGGATTATTCAGCCATAAGTCCACTCCCGAAGTAAGCAGCTTTCCTAAATAAATATCGTAATTTTCCAGGATTACGATCTTTAATATATCGTAATCCTTATCGGCCAGTTTATCAACTTTATCCAGCATTTCATTGATAAAAGTAAAGCCTAAATTATCGTTGGGATGAGCTTTCCCTGCCAGGATTATCTGCAAAGGCCCGGTTTTTTGGGCAATTTCAATAAGCCTGTCTATATCCTGCAGGATAAGGCTTGGCCTTTTATAAGCGGCTATTCTGCGCGCCCAGCAGACGGTAAATACATCTTCTTTGAGCTTCCACTTCTCGAGCAAAGAACAAAGCCTCTCTTTATTAGCTCCATGCGCCAGCCATATTTGTTTGCGAAAATCACTATTCTCCTTCAAGCTCATGGCCTGGACAAGCGACATAGGATCAGACTCAACATCGCCTATAGGAGGGCTAAAGTTTTTAAATAACTTCAGGTAATCTCCGGAAATCCAGGTATAGGGATGGACACCGTTGGTAACATATTTTATCCTCTCCTTATATGAGGGAAACTGTAACTGCATGACTTCCTGGTGCCTTTTAGAGACTGCGTTTATGGAAGAAGCTACATTCATGGAAAGAAGGGTTAAATTAATCAACCCTGAATCTTCCGTCCCGAACCTCTGGATAAGCCTGAAATCTTCTTCCTGAAGGACTCCCTGCAGATCATCCTGAGAAAAACGGTCATGCCCGGCCTGAACAGGGGTATGGCAGGTATAGCAAAACTGTTTCCTGAGCTCTTCCACTTGTTGATCGGTATAACCGCGGGCCTTCTCAACAAAAGCAAAAACCGCATGCCCTTCGTTAAGATGGAATATCTTAACCGGATAACCTAAGGCACTTATGGCGTTTACGCCTCCAAAACCCAGGACTACCCTTTGCATAAGCTTAATCCAGGAGTTGTCGCTGCGGTATAACTGTTCGGTAAGCGTTTTTATATCTTCCCTGTTCTCGGGTATTTCCGCATCAAGTAAAATAAGCGGAAGAGCGTAATCGCGTTTATAGCTATAGACATAATATTTCCAAAGCTTTAGGCGTATTTCTTCGTTCTTAAGCCGGATCGTTACGGTATTTTTAAGCGGAATCAGCCCGGGGTAACTATAGGCATCCCAATGTGTCTTCTCCGGAACCTGCCCGTATTTAAACCAAAACTCCTGGCGAAAATATCCGGAATGCCATAAGATACCGATACCTACAGCCGGCAGCTTATAATCCGCCATTGTTTTTACAGTATCCCCCGCCAAAACCCCTAATCCGCCGCTATATATAGGCAGGTCAATGAGACTGTCGATCTGTACGTCAAAAAAATAATCGGCTATACGGTAATTTGAAAAAACGGTGTTCCGGGGAGTCTTATTCTCTGCCCGGGGAGGGTTTTGAGACTGGAACGTATTATAAAAACTTGTGGCTAAGCCATACTCCATGGAGAAATAAGCAATAGCTCTCTCTTTTTCTTCCCGCAGCCTCTTCTCCGCCTGGATCACCGGCTCAATAGGAAACCCAAAATATTTACCGCTGCCTATATCTTTGGAGTAACGTTTATCAAAATCATCAACTTCAACCAAAGCAAGAAATTCTTTTAATGAGGTATCTTCCATAAAATGTATCTTCCTAACTCCCCTTTAAGCCGCTGCATTCAACCGCTCTGCCAACTCTCCGGATTAATTTACGGTGGGGGTGGGATTCGAACTCACGGTCCCGTGAAGGACACCTGTTTTCAAGACAGGCCCATTCGACCACTCTGGCACCCCACCTAAGACCTAACCATAAAAAGCTGGGAAAAAATAGCCTTAAAA
>JAQTPA010000015.1 GCA_028713155.1 Candidatus Omnitrophota bacterium
GCAGGAATTTTTCTGTATTTTCTGTTGGATTCTGCTATAATAAAAAATTGATAGCTCGGCCAGAAGGCTTTTTAAAAAAGGAGGATGGAGTTATGAAAAAGCTGGTTTTGTTTTTTTGTGCGGTAGTTTTTTTATCCGGATGCGCTTCCCTGACAATCTCGCAGGTAACTTCCAGGAATAGAGAAAGCCTGGCGAAATTATATGTCGGCCTGCCTCGCTCTAATGCGCTGGAGATTATGGGGAAAAATCCGATAACGCTTAATTGTCCGGATGTTTCCAGTAAACACGCAAAACAGGTTACTATAGCCAATCCTTATCGTACGGAAACCCTGCAGAATGCCGACAGGAAATTCGAAGTAGCCTATTATGCGATTGATATCAGCAATGATTGCCTGGTCAGCGAAGACGGCCTTATAGCGCTGGTGTTTGAAAACGATAAGCTTATCGGATGGGGAAAGGAATTTTTGCAGGGTATTAATAAAAAATAATGCCGGATACCTGTTCGCGTATTGAATCAGCATAGAAGGGATAGTGCCTGTTAGGTTCAGGGGCTGTCCCTTTTTATTTAGGGAGATATAACATGCTAAAATGGTTAGCAGTGGTTTTTATTCTGGTTTGTGCTGCGGGATGCCGGCCTTATACTCCGCCTATCTCCGTTCAAACTAAAGATGACCTGGCCAGGCCTATTGATTGCAGTAGGGCCAGAGAGGATATCCAGGCCCTGGAGCAGGAAAAGGCAGAGGTTGTAGAGCAGGCTAAGGCAGGAGTAAAGATGTTTGTGCCTGCTGCCGCAGCCCGGGCAATATTACACGGAGATTACCTGGACCGTGAGAAAGTAGCCAGCGGAGAATATAACCAGGATATAGATAATAAAATCCAGCAGATAAAAGAAAAGTGTAGTATATAAGCAAGGATAAAATGCAGAGGAAAATGAAAGTTGTTACTCTGGTAGTTATTCTCCTGTTGGGATTCTGCCTGGTAAGGGATTTTGCCCTTAAATCGTTAATCGGCACCGTAGCCACCAGCATTACCGGCGCGCCTATTCATATAGGCAGTCTTTCATTGAGCTTAATAGGGCAATCCGTTAGAATATCTGACTTTAAGATATATAATCCCAAGGGTTTTGCGAAGGGGGTTCTTGCCGATATACCCAAGATAGAGCTTAACTGTGATTTAAAAGCCTTTATGGCCAGCAGGATTCATCTGCGCTGGTTAGAGTTAGAAGTTAAAGAGATCAGTATAGTTAAGAATAAGGAGGGTAAATTAAACGTTGATTCCCTGAAAATAGCCGCGGCCAAACCCAGAGGGAAAAAGAATGCTGCTAAAGAACTGGCTATGCAGATAGACGTTATGAGCTTGGGGATGGGGAGGGTAGTAAATAAGGATTGCAGCGTCGAGGGCCGGACTCTGGTTAAGGTGTATGATATTAATTTGAAAAAAACCTATAAGAATATCACTAGCGCCCAGCAGCTGGCCGCTTTGATTATAGCCGAACCCTTGAAAGCAGCGGGTATCCAGGGGCTTAAGGTCTACGGGGTTTCTATGCTTAGCGGCGTAGCGGCTTTACCGGTTATGGCTGCATTTACCTTTGCTGCCAGGGATTACGCCCAGGAGACTTTCAAGATGGAGATAGAGAGGGTCTATAACGCGGCCTTGCGGGCCGTAAAGATAGCCGGCAGAGTTAAAGAGGAGAATAGGGAGAGCGGTGTTATAAGCGGAGAGGTTGATGGAGCGTGGGTAACTTTGAAATTAAAAAAGCTTGCGGAAAAGTCAACGCAGGTTACTATTTCCGCTCGTAAGTTCGGCCTGCCCCATGCTGAGATAGCTTCGGGGGTCATGTACCGCCTTAACGAACAGCTTAAATAAGATTTTTTTAATGTAAGTTTGTTTTGACTATTTCTAATAAAGGAGTATAATACTCTTTAATACAGAACACCAAAGATTAGAAAATCTTAAGCCGTAAGGGAGGCTCTAACCTTTACGGTTTTTTATTCATAGAGAGTAGTAAAACTAAAGGAGGAAGTAATGCATACCGGAAAAATCAAGAAAGTCGTACGCGAAAGAGGATTCGGTTTTATCAGTGATAACGACGGAAGGGAAGTATTTTTTCATCAGAGCGGCCTGGTAAACGCGCAGTTTGATTCTTTGAAGGAAGAAGATAAAGTAGAATTTGAAATTGAAGATTCCCCCAAAGGACCCCGCGCGGTGAGTATCTCTATCGCGAAAGAGTAAATAAGCGTATTATGAAAAAAATCAGGACTTCGCTTAAGGGTAGAAAATGCAAATTCCCTCATTGCAAGCATATACTGAGTATCTATAACCATGAGGACTATTGCCATGTCCATCTTGGCCAGGTTGATGCTGAGCATAGGAAGGCAGTTCACAAATAATGATGAGTCATAAAGCGTTTAATAAAATTGATCCGGGTGAGAATAAAAATGGCGCCAGCAGTTTTTACGGTTTAGGTATTGCCCCGAAGATATTGGATATCCTGGAGCGTATAAAATTTAAGACGCCCACGCCGATACAAACAAAAGCTATTCCTCTGGCAATACAAGGAAAGGATATTATCGGAGTCGCGCAGACCGGGACCGGCAAGACGCATTCATTCGCTATCCCCATGGTCCAGATTCTTGAGCAAAAAAAAGGCATCGGCCTGGTTCTTGCCCCTACCCGCGAGCTGGCTATTCAAATCGACGAGGCCTTTCAGGATATAGCCCGCTCTTTCGGGATGAAGACAGCTTGTCTTATCGGCGGGGCGCCGATGCCGCCGCAGGTTACGGCTTTACGCAGGAACCCCCGGATAGTGGTGGCTACTCCCGGCAGGCTTATTGACCATATGGGGCAATGGAATTTTCTTCCGGAGCAGGTTGTGATGCTTGTACTGGATGAGGCAGACCGTATGCTGGATATGGGATTTGCTCCGCAGATCAATAAGATTTTGCGTTTTTTACCCGCGGCGCGGCAAACCATGTTATTTTCGGCGACTATCCCCAAAGAAATTATGGAAATAGCCGCCAAGTATATGAAGCTTCCTGTCTCCGTAGAAATCGCTCCTTCCGGGACAACCGCAGAGCATGTTACCCAGGAATTATTTATCGTCAAGAAAGAAGCAAAGTCGCGCCTTTTGAGTAAGCTGCTTAACCAGTATAAAGGCGCGGTGCTTTTATTTTCGCGCACTAAATTTAATGCCAGAAAGATTACGCGGGCAATTAAAGATATGGGCTATAGCGCAGCCGAAATTCACTCTAACCGGTCTTTGAGCCAGAGGAGAGAGGCCCTAGACGGTTTTAAATCCGGAAGGTATAAGGTGCTTGTCGCTACGGACATTGCCGCCAGAGGAATCGATGTGACCGGGATTGAATTGGTTATTAATTACGACCTTCCGGAAGACGCGGAGAACTACGTGCATCGTATCGGCCGCACAGCCCGGGCAGGAAAGCTGGGGCATGCGGTTTCTTTTGCCACACCCGATCAGAAAAGCGATGTCCGCGATATAGAAAAGATTATCCGGTCCACTCTCCCCGTATCCAAGCATCCCGAAATCCCGCATGAGCAATTTATTGAATCCCGGGGATCCTCTTTTCAGGCTAAGCCGCAGCAGCGCCACAATACGGACCGGCATAAATTCAACCGGCCAAGGAACGGGAATAAGAAATTCTACCGCTAAATTAATCTTGACTTGTGCGACTAATCCTAATAAAATATTACGAATAATTTAAAACTGTTGCCAGGGTATAGTGTAATGGGTTCGGGAGTAAAACAAAGTCGTTTTTTCTCTTAAGCAACTCTCTAAAAAGAAGAGGGGTGCTTATTTTTTTTAAGAAAGGTTAAAATATGCCAAGACGGAAAGACATTAAAAAAATTCTGATCATCGGGAGCGGGCCCATAATCATCGGCCAGGCTTGCGAGTTTGATTATTCCGGGACACAGGCTTGTAAAGCGCTGCGCGAGGAAGGTTATGAAATCGTTTTAGTCAACTCAAATCCCGCGACCATTATGACTGATCCAGGGACAGCTGAGCGCACCTATATCGAGCCGCTTACGGTTGAAAGCCTGGCCAGGGTTATTGCTCGGGAAAGGCCCGATGCGCTTTTACCGAATTTAGGCGGACAAACCGGTTTAAATCTGGCTTCCGCTTTGCATAAAGCAGGAGTGTTGGATCAGTATAAAGTAAAGATTATCGGCGTTAAGGCTGAGGCGATTGAGCGCGGAGAAGACCGCGAGGCATTTAAGGATACGATGAAGAAGCTGGGGATTCCTGTACCGCGTTCGGAAGTTTGCCTTTCGGTTGAAGAAGCTCAAAAAGTCGCGGAGAAATTAAATTTCCCCGTAGTCGTGCGGCCTGCCTATACGCTGGGAGGCACCGGCGGAGGAATCGCTTATAATAATGAAGACCTAAGGGTATTAACCAGCCGCGGGTTGAACGCCAGCCTGATTCATCAAGTGTTGATTGAAGAAGCGGTTATCGGATGGGAAGAGCTGGAATTGGAAGTAGTGCGCGATGAAAAGAACCAGAAGATTACCGTCTGTTTTATTGAAAATATTGATGCCATGGGCGTGCATACCGGAGATAGTTTCTGCGTTGCGCCGATGCTGACCGTGCCTGAAAACCTGCAGAAGAAGATGCAGGAGCTCTCCTATAACATAGTAGATGCGATCGGAGTCGTAGGCGGGACCAATATCCAGTTCGCGCATAATTTGAAAGACGACCGGTTGGTTGTCATTGAAATTAATCCCCGCACTTCGCGCTCTTCAGCCCTGGCTTCCAAGGCAACCGGTTTTCCTATCGCGCGTGTCTCTACTAAATTAGCGGCCGGGCTTAGCCTGGATGAGATCCCTTATTGGAGAAAAGGGACACTGGAAAAATATGAGCCGTGGGGTGAATATGTGGTGATTAAATTTGCCCGCTGGGCCTTTGAAAAATTCCGCCAGGCCAAAGACGCGCTGGGCACGCAGATGAAAGCAGTGGGTGAAGTAATGAGCATCGCTAAGACATTCAAAGAAGCTTTTCAGAAGTCTATCCGTTCGCTGGAAATCGGGAGGTATGGATTGGGGTTTGCCCGGGACTTTAACACCTTGCCCCTGGAAGAACTAAAACTTAAGCTCGCTTATCCATCCAGCCAGCGTGTCTTTCTGATCTATGAGGCTTTGCGTAAAGGTATGGGCGTGGATGAGCTCTATGGCCTGACTTCCATAGGTAAGTGGTTTATTCAAGAGATGAAAGAATTGGTTGAATTTGAGGAGAAAATACTTAGAACCGGATGGCTGAAATTATCCGACGCTGATTTAAAAAAAGCCAAAGAATGGGGATTTAGCGATAAATACCTGGCCAAGATATTTAACCTGAAAGAAATCGAAGTGCGCACCCGCAGGAAAAAAGTTGTAGGGAATGCGCGTTTTGAGCCGGTGCCGGTAAGCGGAGTAAAAGATGCCGCTTATTATTATTCTACTTATATTCCGGGTAAAGACCTCGTTCCTGTTTCCGATAAAAAGAAAGTACTCATTCTGGGCGGCGGGCCTAACCGCATCGGCCAGGGTATCGAGTTTGATTATACCTGCGTGCACGCGGCCTTTGCCTTGCGCGACGAAGGTTTTGAATCCATCATGATTAATTGTAATCCGGAAACAGTCTCTACGGATTACGATACTTCCAATAAACTTTATTTTGAGCCGTTGACCGTAGAAGATGTTTTAACCATCTGGGAAAAGGAAAAACCGGTTGGCGCGATTGTGCAATTCGGGGGCCAGACTCCTTTAAATATCGCGGCTGAGCTTGAGCAGAACGGAGTCAAAATACTGGGTACCAGCACTAAGAGTATCGCCTTTGCCGAAGACCGTGAGCTCTTCAGGCAGAAAATGATTGAGCTGGGTATCCGTCAGACTGAGGGCGCTACCGCGTTTTCTCTTGAAGAAGCAGTTAAGATCACTAAACGCATCGGCTATCCGGTGATGGTCAGGCCTTCTTTTGTTTTAGGCGGCCGGGGGATGGAAGTAATTTATGATGAAGCAATGTTAATTAAATATACTAAAGAAGCAATCCGGGTCAGCCCGGAATACCCCATGCTTATTGACCGGTTCCTGGAAAAAGCCACTGAATGCGAAGTGGATGCGCTTTGTGACGGCCAAGAAACTTTTGTGGCTGCGGTAATGGAGCATATTGAACATGCCGGCATCCATTCCGGAGATTCTGCCTGTACGATTCCCTCGCGTACCTTAAGTCCGGAACATTTAAAGATAATCGATGAGTGGACGAAAAAAATCGCCCGGGAGCTGAAAGTGACCGGGTTAATTAATATCCAGTTTGCCATTTGTGACGGAGAGATTTATATCCTGGAAGCAAATCCGCGCGCCTCCCGCACCGTGCCTTTAGTATCTAAGACAGTCGGGATACCGCTGGCGCGTATCGCTACTCTTTTAATGCTAGGCAAAAAAATAAGTGATTTTCCGGAGCTTATACACCGTAAGCTTCCTTATGTTTCGGTAAAAGAAGCGGTTTTTCCTTTTAATATGTTTCCTGAGGTTGATCCGGTATTGGGCCCGGAAATGCGCGCGACCGGAGAAGTAATGGGGATTGATGCGGATTTTGGCCTGGCTTTTTTCAAGGCCCAGGAATCCGCCGGGACAAAGCTGCCGACAGAAGGCAATGTGCTGGTAACGGTAACGGATAAAGATAAACCCGAACTATTGCCTATCGCGAAAAAATTAGCGCAATCGGGGTTCAAGCTTATGGCTACTGAAAACACGCAACGTTTTTTAAAAGAAAAAGGAGTTGAGGCAATCCTGGTTAAAAAACTGCACGAGGGAAGGCCGAATATCGCTGATGCCATCAAGAACAGGGAGATCAATCTTATTATCAATACGCCTGTCGGCAGGATGAGCGTTTATGATGACAGCTATATACGCATGCTTGCTATTCAGTATAAAATTCCTTATGTGACGACGCTCTCGGCTGCCCGGGCAACTGTGGACGGGATTGATGCGGTAAAGGGAAAACAGACTGAACCTAAGTCATTACAGGAATACCACGCGTTATTGCAAGAATGCGTGGTAGAAAAAGTTAGGGCCTGAGAACCAGGGAGGTGTTTATGCCGCAGGTAAAAGAAATAACCGCAGGTTCTTTAGATACGAAAGAATTCATCCGGGAAAAAACTTCAGAGATCTCCGCGATGGTCGGCCAGGGAGTGGCGATTAACGCCCTTTCCGGAGGCGTAGACTCTGCGCTAGTGACGATGCTCGGGTACAAGGCCTTGGGGGAGAGGCTGAAGACCTATTTTGTTGATAATGGGATTATGCGCGAAGGTGAGGCGCAGCAGATAGTTTCCGTCTTTAAAAAGCTGGGAGTCAATGTTGAGATAATTGACGCGCAGGATGAATTCTTCAACGCCCTTAAGGGCATTGAAGAGCCCGAGGCCAAGCGGGAGGCGATTACCCAGACTTTTTATAAGAAAGTCTTCGGTAATTTAGTAAAAAAGAGCGGGGCAAAATATCTTTTGCAGGGGACTATTCTTACGGATATTGACGAAACAGTTGCCGGGATTAAGCGTCAGCATAATGTCTTTGAACAGTTAGGTATTGACCCGCAAGAAGCCTTCGGATATAAAATTCTTGAGCCGTTAGTGCAGTTAAGGAAAGACGGCGTACGTAAGGTCGCCGAAGATTTAGGGTTACCCGCCTTGATTTTTAAGCGTATGCCTTTTCCCGGTCCGGCGCTAGCAGCGCGCGTGATCGGAGAGGCAACCCGGGAGCGTATTTGTCTGGTGCGTAAGGCAACAGCAATTCTCGAGCAAGAATTGACGGCGGTCAAGGCATTTCAATATATGGCTATACTGCATAATGATCGGGTTACCGGAATGCGCGATAATAAGAGAGAGTTCGGCCAGCAGATTGAGGTCCGCTGCTGGGATAGCGTTGACGCGCGCAGGGCCAGTCCAACCCGCCTGGATTTTGCTATCCTGGAAAAGTTAGCGGACAGGATCCTGGCTGAAGTTGACGGCGTAGTCAGCGTTACCTATAATATCGCCAGTAAGCCGCCTTCAACCATGGAGGCAATATAGTATAAATGAAAATTCAACTTTATCAGATCGTAGCGGTATTAGGGTCATTAATGCTTATGGCAGCCGGGTTATTGAGGCTGGCGCATTCAGGCAGCCCGAAAGAATTAATTATTGCCATCCTGTATTTTTTTGCCAACATCTTTATTTTTTGCTTCTGAATGATAAGTTAACCAAACGAGGAAAAAATGATTCTTATATGGTTGAAATTCATGGTTTGTGCCGGGATAATTGTTTACAGCGGCAAGCGGGTTGCCAGATACGGGGATGCTATCGCAGAGAAGACCGGCCTGGGAGGCTTATGGATCGGCGTAATACTGGTAGCCCTGGCCACCAGCCTTCCCGAATTATTTACCGGCGTGGGAAGCACGGTCTTTATTAATGCCCCTGATCTTACCGTAGGCAATTTATTCGGAGCAAATTCCTATAATCTTTTGAATATCGCCGTATTAGATGGTGTAAGCCGGGGTACTCCTCTATTAAGCTCAATTTCCCTAGGACAGACTTTAACCGCCGGTTTGAGCCTTATTCCTCTGTCCATTGCCGCTGTCGGTTTATTCTTAAGTTCAAAATTACCGCAGGTTGCTTTCGTGAATATCAGCTTATACAGTTTTTTGATTATTACCGCCTACTTTATTTCGGTAAGGATAGTCTTCGGGTTCGAGAAAAAAGAGCAGCAGATATTAAAGGAGATACATAAAGAAGAAAAGGCCCTGTTTAAATATGACGGTATAACATTAAAAACAGCCTGTATCCGTTACGGGCTAGCGGCGTTAATTATTGCGGCTGCCGGGATTTGGCTTGCCTATATCGGCGATGAATTAGCCGGGGGTTTAAATCTGGGGCGGAGCTTTGTCGGCAGCCTCCTGCTTGGCCTTGCTACCACCCTGCCGGAGATAACGGTTTCGCTTGCCGCTATCCGCCTAGGCGCAAAAGAACTGGCAGTAGCCAATATGCTCGGCTCAAACCTGTTTAATATGGTAATTATTTTTATTAACGACCTTCTTTACAGGAAAGCCCCGATCTTTAGCGCAATATCCGGCCAGCACGTCTTTACTGCTTTTATCGTGATTATTATGACCGCGATAGTTATTGCCGGTTTAATTTTAAAACCAAAAAAGAAAACCCGGATAGGTTTAAGCGTTTATGCTCTAGCTTTAATCATAGTTTTTATCTTAGGTGCCTATATTAACTTCGCATTGGGTGGAAAATGAGTGAAAATAAATTTTATAATTTAACCGCAGAGCAAGCCGGGTTATCCTTGAATACGAGCCTGGAAGCCGGGCTGAGCGCAGCAGAGGCTAAGCAGCGCCTGGAGCAATCCGGTTTAAACCAGCTTTTGGCCAAGAAAGGCATTACGCCTTTAGATATTCTTCTGGGTCAGTTTAAGGATTTTATAATCTGGATCCTAATCGCTGCGGCGTTAGTCTCCGGATTCCTGCAGGAGTGGGTGGATGCGCTGGCGATTATCGCGATTGTTATATTGAATGCGCTGATGGGATTTATCCAGGAATACCGGGCGGAAAAATCTCTGGCCGCTTTGAAGAAATTATCCAACCCGGCCTCAAAAGTTATCCGTGAAGGCAGGCGTAGTATTATTTCTTCTTTAGAGCTGGTTTACGGCGATTTGCTAGAGCTGGAGGCCGGGGACAGTATTCCTGCCGATAGCCGGCTTGTCTGGGCTACTTCCAATTTAACCGTTCAGGAGGCCAGCCTTACCGGAGAATCTACCCCGGTTGCTAAAACTATCCGGGCTTTAGACGAAAAGGAAGTAGCGTTGGCTGACCGGGCGAATATGGTTTATCTGGGTACTTCCGTGGCTTCCGGAAAAGCCAGGGCATTAGTTGTGGATACCGGTATGCAGACAGAGCTGGGCAAGATCGCCGGGATGGTGCAGGATATCCGGCACGAGCCTACTCCTTTACAGAAGAAGCTAGAAGAATTCGGCAAATGGATTGTAGTCTTATGTTTTATACTGGTGGGATTGGTCTTTTTGCTGGAGTGGTTGCGCGGAGGGGAAATCGTAGAAATATTTTTGACTGCGGTAAGTTTGGCGGTTGCCGCTATTCCCGAAGGGCTGCCGGCGGTAGTCACTATAGCTTTAGCCTTAGGGGTACATCGCATGGTCAAGCGCCATGCGCTTATCCGCAAGCTTCCCTCGGTAGAAACCCTGGGCTGCGCGACGGTTATCTGCTCGGATAAAACCGGGACCCTGACTAAAAACGAGATGACTGTGCAAAAAGTTTTTACAGGGGCAGGGCTCTTTACGGTCAGCGGTATCGGCTATGCCCCCCAAGGAGAATTTACCCTGGATAAAAACCGGATTGACCCTTACGCTTATCCGGATTTAGATAAGGTATTGCGTTGTTCCGTCTTATGTAACGCTGCGCAGCTGGTTGAAGAGAACGCCGTTTATAAGATAATCGGCGACCCTACGGAAGGGGCTCTTTTGACTGCTGCCGCCAAAGCGGATATCTGGAAAGAACGCCTGGAGCAGGAATTTTCTTTTATTGACGAGATACCCTTTGATTCGGAACGTAAGATAATGACGATAATCCGTAAGTCTAGTAGCGGCCCTATTGCTTTCGTTAAGGGCGCTCCCGATATACTGATAGACCGCTGCGTAAGTATCGAAGAGAAGAGCGCCGTCAGGGGATTGACTAGTGAAGATAAGGAAACTATCCAAAAGGCGAATGATAGCTTAGCTGCTCAAGCGATGCGTGTTTTAGCGGTCGCCTACAGGGTTTTAGATAATGCGCAGGATAAATATGCACCCGAGGCAATCGAAAAAGGCCTTACCTTTGCCGGCCTGGTGGCGATGATCGACCCCCCCAGGGAGGAAGTCAAGCAGGCTATTCAGGAATGTAAGGCTTCCGGGATAAAAACAGTAATGATTACCGGTGACCATAAAAATACGGCAGTCGCCATTGCCCGGAAACTCGGGTTTTTTGACGAAAATTCCCTGGCCCTTAGCGGCGAGGAACTGGATACGCTCAGCGACGACGAGTTATACAGCAGAGTAGAAAAGATTTCCGTTTACGCCCGTGTTTCTCCGGAGCATAAATTACGGGTGGTGCGGGCCTGGCGCAGGCGCGGCGATGTCGTGGCGATGACCGGCGACGGGGTGAATGATGCCCCGGCAGTAAAAGAGGCCGATATTGGCGTAGCCATGGGCATCACCGGGACAGATGTCACCAAGGAAGTATCCGACATGGTAGTGACGGATGATAATTTTGCTTCAATTGTTTCGGCCGTGGAAGAGGGCAGGGGGATCTACGATAATATAAGGAAATTTATTCATTACCTTCTTTCCTGTAATGTCGGGGAAATATTAGTCATGTTTGTTTCTTCGTTAGTCGGCCTGCCCATTCCCTTATTGCCGATCCATATTCTCTGGGTTAATTTGGTGACCGACGGCTTGCCGGCGCTGGCCTTAGGAATTGACCCGGTTGACCCGCATATTATGCAGCGGCCTCCGCGTAAACCAAACGAAGCAGTGGTAACCAAGCAGAGGGCGTTATTGATGCTGGCCCAGGGAGCGTTTATCGCTTTCTGCAGTTTATTTGCTTTTATCTTCGTTTTGTTTATAGAAAAGGAAGGAATAGGCCGCGCCAGGACAGCGGCGTTTGTGGTGCTTGCCTGCAGCCAGTTATTCCACGCTTTTAACTGCAGGAATATGTCCGTATCTTTATTCAAGATAGGTATCTTTACTAACAAGAAGCTGCTTTATGCTACCGGTATTTCTTTTATCCTGCAGATGGGGGTAGTCTATTTGCCCTTCCTGCAGAAGGTGTTCAAGACCGAAGCCTTGGGTTTGTTTGATTGGATCCTGGTTGTGGGGATCTCTTCGCTTCCGCTATGGGCGATGGAGGCGTGGAAAGCAGTTAAAAGCGCAAAAGAGAGGTGATCGTTATGAAAAGATTAAAGCGCTATTTTGCCGCCGGAATACTCGTGGGCCTGCCGGTATTTCTCACTTTTTACCTGCTTTTTATTATTTTTAAATTTCTGGATAGCCTCTTTGGGGTAATTATCAATAAATATTTAGAGGAGGTATTAGGTTTTACTCTTCCCGGCATAGGCCTTATCTTAGGAATATTGCTTATTCTGATAATCGGGTTTGTCGTTTCGCATTTATTGAGTAAAAAGGCATTGCCTGTAATCGAAGGGTGGTTTTTAAAATTACCCGCTATCCGCCAGGTCTATCCCCCCATAAAAGAAATAGTAGGTTTTATTTTTTCCAGGGACAAGCCCGCATTCAAGAAGGTAGTTTTAGTGGAATACCCTTGCGCCGGGATCTGGTCAGTGGGTTTTATGACTAATGATGGCTTCCGGGAGGCCCAGGAGAAGCTCGGCCAGGAGCTGGTGCATATTTTAATCGGCTCAACCCCCAGCCCGTGGAGCGGTTTTTTTATCTTAGTTCCCAAGGTTAAGGTGAAATTCCTGGAGATGTCGGTTGAGGAAGGGATGAAACTGATAATCTCAGGAGGGATACTTAAGCCAGCCTAGAGGGAAGTTTTTTAAAAGAGGCCAAGGCTAGTCTTGTTTAAAGAGGGTTTTATCCTCTTGGGTTAATTCCCCGCAAAAAATCCACACCGAAATCTGCAGGCGTTCATCGAGTATTCTGATAATTTTTCCGCTTTGCTGGATATGCTGGCCCTTATCAATATCTTTTACCTTATCTTTGTCTTTAAAAAGGAAGGCCAACTGGTAGGTAACATTATTTTTTGTTTTTTGCGGAATGGTGCTGACCTGGTAGTAAGTACTGCCCAGGTCGTTCGTCGTATCAAAGAAATCATATTCTCCCGCATTGCTGACTGTCCCGGCGCAAGAGATCTCCTTGCCCAGGCTGTCTTTTAAGACCTGCGTCTTTTGCAAATCCGTCGCCTTATAGAAATTATCAACCAACCCTTCAATATCCATTGCCGCAGCATAGGAAAGTCTGTTTAATCCTAAAAGAACGGCTAAAGAAAACGCACTGACCAGCAATATTTTTTTCATCTATTCCTCCCCTTGGCTATATTATACTTTTTTAAAAAAGTATTGCAAGTATTTTTGGGAGACTGATCCCAAGAAATAACTTGACAAATATATGTAAAATACATATAATTATATTCAAATGAATATCTTTATATGCAAAATACATATTAGGAGCCGGGGATGAAGAGTTTTTCGAAAAACACCCTTAGGCTCCTTAAAGTTTTTTACAGCCATCCGGAGCAGCAGTATTATATCCAGGAATTGGGGCGCCTCTTGAAAACCAAGCCCGGGGTTTTTCAGAGGACTCTTTATAACCTGCAGAAAGAAGGGGTTTTACAGAGCTATTACCGGGCGAATGCCAGGTTCTTCAGCCTCAATAAAAATTATCCTTTTTATAAAGAATTTAAAAGCATTGTCCAGAAGACAGCCAGGCTTGCGCTCAGCGCAGTTATTGCCGGCTTGTTCTTACTGAACAGCTCGAGCGGATTTTGTGCGGAGAATAATCCAGAGACCCTGGTGCTTACTTCGCTGGAAGATGCGATTAAAATAGCGTTTAAAAATAATAAGGATATCCGGATACAGGAATACGCGCTGAAAGTCGCTGACGCGGGGATACTGGATGCTAGAAGCGCGTTTTTGCCTAAGGTTGATTTCAATGCCGGTTATACGCGTAATGCCGCGGTGCTCAGCAGTGCCAGCAGCGGCGGTAAGAAAGACACCGGGGTATTTACCGGGTATAAAAATAATAATCTGATGGGCGTAAGCCTGAGCGATACTATTTACAACGGCGGAGCCAACATCGCCAGCCTAAGACAGGCTGAGCTGGCCCTAAGCGAACAAAGCCAGACCCTGCGGGCAATCAAGCTTAATGTGGAGCTGGAAGCTAAGAGGCTTTATCACGGGCTCCTGCTGGCTTATGAGACAAAACGTATTGCCGAGGACCTCGTAGGGCAGGCAGAAAGCCATTATGCAGAAGTAAAAAACAAATTTCAACAAGGGACTGCTTCCAGGTTTGATGTTTTACAGTCTAAGGTGCAGGTTTCACTCCTGGAGCCGCAGCTGATCAATGCGCAGAATGCCATAGACTTGATCATCGCGGAGATGAATAAACTCCTTGGTTTAAAGATAAGCGACAGGATAATCATCGAGGATAAATTGCTCTATGAACCCTTTGAGATAAAAGAAGGGGATTTCCTGAAAACCGCCTATCTGAATGAACCGGAGATGATCTTAAGGTCCCTGGGGATAGATATAAGCAAGTGGCAGATCAAATACGCCCGGGCAGGGTGGCTTCCGCAGCTGGAAACCAACGCCCAGTATTATTATCAGTCCAATAACCCGGGGAACATGTTTAACAGCAGGCATAATAATTGGAATATAGGTTTTACCGTGCGCCTGGCGATATTTGACGGATTTTCAACCAAGGCGAAAGTGGACAGCGCCCGGGCCAAGCATATGCAGGCGGTTATCAGTAAAGAGAATACGGCTGACCAGGTGGCTGTTGATGTAAGGCAGGCCTGCCTGGATTTGCAGCAGGCAGCCGCCGTAATAAAATCGCAGGAAGATAATTTGGAGGATGCCAGGGAAGCTTTGCAGATATCTTATGTCCGTTATAATAACGGCGTAGGCATAAACCTGGATGTGTTGGATGCGCAGGTTTCTTTGGCTAACGTAGAAAAGAACCTGGCTGAAAGTACCTACGATTATATTATGGCTAAGGCAAGATTGGACAGGATTATGGGTAATGGTTTTATAGAGGAGGAAAAATGAAAAAGAAGAAAAAGTTTATAATCATAGCGTTGATTTTAGCCATTGCCGCCTACACGGCGGTTGTTTTTCTCTTAAAAGAGAAGCAGGCCAATAGTAAGATTATCAAGGTTTCCGGGAACATTGAGGGGGATGACGTGCGCATATCTTTCAGGATAACCGGACAGATTATTGAGCTTTTGACGGATGAAGGCAAGGTCATCAGAAAGGGGGATATTGTCGCCCGGCTCAATAAAGATGAACTGAGTAAAGTTCAGGCTGAGGCAGAAGCAGCGCTAAAATTGGCAGAATATCAGTATAAGCTGGATTATGATGATTACGTGAGGGCTGAAAACCTGCTTAAGGCAGGCGCGATTTCCGCTCAACAGCGCGATACGGCGAAAACCAGAATGAACACTGATTCGGCAAACATAAAACAATTACGCGCTTCCCTGGAGCTGGCTAATACAAAACTAGGCTGGGCAGATTTAGCCAGTCCGCTTGATGGTTACGTACTGGTAAAAAGCGCCCTTCCCGGTGAAGTCGTACAGCCGGGTTCCCCGGTTTTTACTGCCGTCAACCTGGATGACCTCTGGGTTACTGCTTATATAAATGAGACGGATTTGGGCAAAGTGAAATTAGGGCAAAAGGCGTACGCGGAGACAGATACCTACCGCGGAAAGAAGTATAGCGGCCGGGTTTCCTTTATATCCAGCCAGACCGAGTTCACTCCTAAATACATCCAAACCAATGAAGAGAGAGTAAAGTACGTTTACCGGATCAAGGTGAGAGTTGACAATTCCAGTCTGGATTTAAAACCCGGGATGCCCGCGGACGCGTATATAATGATTGAATAAATTCAGGCCATGGTTACGATAAAAACGGAGAACCTGACCCGTAAATTCGGGGTGCTCACAGCCTTAGACCAGCTCAACCTTGAGGTCCAGGAGGGTGAGATCTTTGGCTTGGTCGGGCCGGATGGAGCAGGTAAAACTACAACTATGCGCCTTTTGACCGGGATCCTGGATCCTACGGAAGGCCAGGCTTGGACTTATAATAAACATACCGTAAAAGAAGCGGAAAGCCTCAAAGAGCATATTGCTTATATGTCTCAGCGTTTCGGGCTTTATGAAGAATTAAGCGTCCTGGAAAATATTAACTTTTACGCTGATGTTTACGGAGTGGCCAGAGATAAGCGCATAGAGGCTATTGAGCGCCTGCTGGGTTTTTCCGGACTTTTGCCCTTTAAGCAGCGTTTTGCCGGTAAGCTCTCCGGAGGGATGAAACAAAAACTAGGCTTAGCCTGCGCACTCATCCATACCCCGAAAGTCTTATTCCTGGATGAACCTACTAACGGCGTTGACCCGGTCTCCCGCAGGGACTTCTGGAATATACTCTATGATTTGCTCAAGGAAAAAGTCACCATATTTTGTTCTACCTGCTATCTGGATGAGGCTGAACGTTGCCACCGCGTCGGCCTGATGCACAAGGGGAAGCTCCTGCGTTGCGATTCTCCCGGCAGGATTAAGAAAGAATATAATACTAAAACTCTAGAGGAGGCATTTATCACGATAATCGGAGAATATGAAAGAAGCCAGCCCAAATAACATTGCCGTAAGTGTCCAAGGCCTAGAAAAGAAATTCGGGAATTTCACCGCGGTCAACCGGATCAATTTTGAAGTGAAGGCGGGTGAGATCTTTGGATTCTTAGGGCCGAATGGCGCGGGTAAATCCACGACCATCAGGATGCTCTGCGGGATTATCAGCCCTACCTCAGGCTCGGGAAAGGTGGGCGGTTTTGATATTATTAAAGAGCAGCATAAAATCAAGGAGCATATCGGTTATATGTCCCAGAAGTTTTCTCTTTATAATGACCTGACCGTAAAGGAGAATATTGATTTTTACAGCGGCATATATAAGATCCCGCAAAAGGATAAAAAAGAACGGCTGGAAACAACTGTGCGGACCGCGGGGTTAGAAGGGATGGAAGGGAATCTTACTGCGACGCTTGCCGGAGGCTGGAAGCAGCGCCTGGCCCTGGGGTGCGCGCTGATCCATAAGCCCAGGATTATCTTTCTTGATGAGCCGACCTCGGGCGTTGATCCGATAACCCGCGCCAATTTCTGGGGTATTATCAAAGAGTTAGCCGGCCAAGGTGTAACCGTTTTTGTTACTACGCATTATATGGATGAGGCGGAGAATTGCAACCGTATGGTTTTAATTTATCACGGCACGATCATCGCTGCGGGTACCCCGCAAGAGATGAAAACTGAAGTCATGAAGAATGAGGTCCTCGAGATTGCAATAGCTGATGCTCAGGGCTGGCTGGAGAGGGTCGTTAAAATAGAAGGCGTCAAGGAAGCCGCGCTTTTCGGAGCGGATATTCACGCTGTTGTTTATGACAACTCTAAGGCAATTCCGGCGATAAAGGAATTCCTGCAAAGCGCAGGCGCGGGGGAATTCAGCGTGAATAAAATTCTTCCCTCTCTGGAAGATGTATTCGTTTCCTCAATAGAAGAATATGACCGCACAGAGTCTAAGAAGAATTAAATCTATAGCCTGGAAGGAATTTATCCAGATTAAACGCGACCCGCGTTCTCTAGGGTTAGCTTTGGCAATTCCCATATTCCTTCTGTTGATTTTTGGTTACGGGCTTAGCCTGGATATTGATAAAGTTCCGACCATTGTTTGGAATCAGGATGCTTCCAGCGAACTAAGCCGGGATTTTATGCTCAATTTCAAAAATTCCAAATACTTTAAAATAATCGGCTATACGGATAACTACCGTCAGATCGAGCAGATGATCAATGCGGGAGAGGTTATGATGGCCTTGATCATCCCCAAGGATTTCTCCCATTATCTTGAATCCGGTAAGACTGCGCCTCTGCAGCTCATCGTGGATGGAAGCGATGCGAATACCGCTACCATTGCCATGGGCTATGTGCGGACAGTAGTTTCCAATTATAATGTGAATTTGTTGAGCAGTACGTTTGCCTCCCGGGGACTGCCAAGGCCTCAGACAGTGGATGCCCGCTCAAGGATTTGGTTTAATATGGGCCTGACCAGCACCTGGTTTATTGTTCCCGGGGTTATCGCGATGATTATTATGATTATTGCCAGTTTGCTTACTTCCATTTGTATCGCCCGCGAATGGGAGAGGGGGACGATGGAACAGTTGATCTCTACACCCGTAAAAGCCCCGGAGCTGGTCATCGGTAAATTCATCCCCTATTTTACCATTGGGTTTTTTGACCTTATAGTGGGCGTGATCATGGCCAAGTTTTTGTTTGGCGTGCCTTTCCGGGGTAGTTATCTGTTGCTTTTTTTTCTAAGCTCGTTGTTTCTAACCGGCGCTCTAGCGCAGGGGATATTGATCTCTGTAGTCGCCAGGACGCAATTAATGGCCAGCCAGCTGGCTACCCTTACCACCATGCTGCCGACGGTGCTGCTCTCCGGGTTTATCTATCCGATCTTTAATATGCCTCAATTTATCCAGGTAGTCACTTATCTTATCCCGGCGCGCTATTACATTGTTGTCTTGAGGGAAATATTCTTGAAGGGCGGCACAATAACTGTCTTGTGGGATGAGACGCTTTTTCTCTTTTTATTTGCCCTGATAATGTTTGGCATTGCGGTAAAGAGATTCAAAAAAAAGGTGGCTTAGGATGTTTGAGCGCTCAAGGGCGATCCTGATAAAAGAATTTAAGCAAATCTTCCGCGACCCGCGGATGAGAACGGTTATCTTTATTACTCCGCTGATCCAGATACTTCTTTTTGGATACGCCGCGAATAAAGATATTAACTATGTTCCAACGGCTATTTTAGACCGGGATAATACCAAAGAGAGCCGTGAGCTTCTACGTAGGTTTACCTATTCCAAATATTTTATCCCTGAACATTATATCTTCAGCGAAAAGGAGCAAAATTTCATTCTGGATAAGGGTTTAGCCAGCGTGGTTATTCATATTGACCGCGGCTTTGGCCGTGACCTCAACGCCGGAAAGGACGCCTCCATCCAACTGGCCTTTGACGGCACAGATTCAAATACAGCGATGATCATTATGGGTTATGCTAATACCATTGTAAGTGACTACCAGTATGATTTATTAAAAGAGGCGCTGGAAGCAGGCGGTTTGACCGGCAGCGCTCCCAGGGTGGACCTAAGGGACCGCGCCTGGTTTAACGGCAATCTAATTTCCCGGAATTATTATCTTCCGGGTGTAGTTGCTATAATTGTGACGATGATGTCGCTTTTATTGACCTCCATGGCAATAGTAAAAGAAAAAGAGATCGGCACAATGGAGCAGTTAATTGTCAGCCCTTTGAAGCCGCTGGATCTTATTGTCGGCAAGCTCCTTCCGTTTGCGATAATCGCGCTGGTTCAGATTATCCTTATTACCATATTGGGCGTAGCCTGGTTTCATATACCCTTAAGAGGGAATCTGTTTTTATTGCTCTTGTCTACCTGCGTATATTTATTTACCACTCTGGGAATAGGCTTGTTTATTTCTACGATATCCTCAACCCAGCAGGAGGCGATGATGTCGGTTTTTCTTTTTTATATGCCGGCTATGCTTTTATCCGGGTTTGCTTATCCGATAGCCAATATGCCGCAATGGATCCAGTGGTTTACCCTGGTTAATCCTTTACGTTATTTTATGGTTATTGTGCGGAGTTTGTTTTTAAAAGGAGTTGGGGTAGAGGTTCTTTGGCCCCAGCTTATACCGCTGATGATCATGGGTATTTTAGTAATTACCTTTAGCGCTTTTCGTTTCCGCAAGAGCTTAGGGTGAGTTTTGAATCATTTATTTTAATTAAAATATTCTTGCTAGATCAAAACATTATGTTTATAATGAACCAATGAAAACGAGAAATGCCGCATTCAAAATAATCATTTTTTCTGCAGGGTTACTTTCCTGCGTTTTATATTTTTCCGGCCGTTGCTTTGCGCTGGAAGCCTTGGAAACAATTTCTTACAATATCAAGCCCGTAGGGAGCTGTGAGTATCAGGATTTCGGCCCTCTGGAATTCCGCGGTAAAAAAGCAAAATTAATAATTTTTAAAACAGATGCGGCAGGGTTTAAGGATAAAGAAGTAATTTTTAGCGAAAGCACCCTGGGCCTGCCGTTGTTGGTTAAACGGGATATTTCTTTCTTGTTCCATAAGGAAAATATCACGGAAGAATATTTTCCCGCTGAAAATTCTTTCAAGCTGACTAAATTCAAGGGAGGCAAGAAGACCGAGGAATATACCGTAAAAGGGAAAAGGCCCATACAAAACGCGATCCTCGTACCTTTTTCCCTGCGCGGGGAGGCTGATTTGAAAATAGGAAGTTCTTTTGAAATAACTTTACCCGGAGAATACACGGTAAGGTTATCCTCTATTGAAGACGTTACTGTCCCCGCCGGTAAATTCAAGGCCTATCATTTTACCAGCGAGCCTAAGAAATTTGAAATCTGGATAAGCGCCGATAAATTAAGGATTCCGGTTAAAATCAAGGGGTTGGGGGCTTTTTCTTATACTCTAGAAATGAAGAAACGCGTCGCCAGGCAAGAATAACCCAGGAATCAAAGCCCGGGATTAAATCTTTATTATAACTTATTATAGTGGGAGGAGGGAGCTATGGCGGATCTGAAAGAATTGCTGCAAAGCGCAGATTGGAAAACGGAAAAACATGCTCCGGTAATTGAGTTGCAGGATAACGTTAAAAAGGGGGAATTGTTTAAGGTGACGGTGAGCGTGGGTAAAGAGATAGCGCATCCCAACAAGACCGAGCACCACATTTGCTGGATTGAAATTTACTTCCAGCCGCAAACCGAGAAATTTCCTTATGCAGTGGCCCGGGCGGAATTTTCTGCGCACGGGGCTTCGGTGAACGGAGCGGACACAAGTACTATCTATACGCACCCCGAGGTAACGGCGAGCTTTAAAACGGATAAATCCGGGATAATTTATGCCGCAAGTTACTGCAATATCCACGGTCTCTGGCAAAGCAGCAAGGAATTGAAGATAACTTGACTAGGAGCTTAACCCGGCTTGACAAAATTTAATTTTTATGTTTTAATCAAAAAGTAGTGAAAAAAGGGGGAGGTCGTTAAACGGCCTGAGAGTTCTGCTAGAAAGAGCAGATTACCCGAGAAACCTGATCTGGATAATGCCAGCGGAGGGAAAGGACGGAACATTTTAGCCCTTATGCATCTGGCATAGGGGCTTTTTGTTGCAGAGAGCAATATACCAACCTGTCGGATAGGGTTAGGTGTGTGAAAAAGGGAGGAGATATGCGGTTGGATGAAATCAAGATATCGCGGGCGATAATTGAATCTTACCAGCAAAAATTAATCAAAGCCCTGGATGTAGAGGTGGCGATTGTCGGCGCCGGGCCTAGCGGTATGGTCTGTGGGTATTACCTGGCTAAAGCTGGTAAAGAAGTGGTTTTGTTTGAGAGGAAATTATCGGTGGGAGGCGGCATGTGGGGAGGAGGCATTATGTTTAATGAAATAGTGGTTCAGGAAGGGGCTAAAAAGATTCTTGAGGAATTCGGGGTTAGAACAAGGAGGTACGCGGAGGGTTATTACCTGGCTGATTCCATAGATAGCGTTTCAACAATATGCTCTAAAGCCGTGCATGCGGGTTTGAGGATTTTTAACCTGATTAGCGCCGAAGATGTAATGGTCCGTTCCAAGCGTGTGTGCGGCTTGGTCTTAAATTGGACTGCCGTAGAGATGGCTAACCTGCATGTTGACCCTCTAACTATGCGGGCCAAATTCGTAGTGGACGCGACTGGCCATCCGGCGGAAGTTGCCCGCATTGTTGAGCGTAAGTCCGGCATAAAACTTAATACCAAAACCGGCAGGACTATGGGGGAACAGTCTATGCATGCGCAGGAAGGGGAGAAAATTATCGTCAAGAACTCTAAGGAGATATGCCCCGGGCTTTATGCCTGCGGCATGTGCGCTAACGCCGTATTCGGAGGTCCACGCATGGGGCCGATTTTCGGTGGAATGCTGCTGGCCGGAAGAAAGGTAGCCCAAGATTTGCTTAAAAAGCTGTAAGCTATTGGTTAATTAACTATCAGAATGAAAGTAAAATAAAAGGGACCGTTTCCCTCTATCCAAGGGAAACGGTCCCTTTTTACCTTTTTAAAAATGTTAAGATTTAGCTTGACAAAAAGTAAAAATGAATCTAATATACATAATATGAATACAAATTCATTAATTGAGGAAATAATCGGAAATAACCAAATTTCTGCCAGCTTAAGCCGGAAAGAAAGAGACAAGCAGCTGCGTAAGGCCGATATTATGGCTGCGGCAGAGCGCGTCTTTGCCTTAAAAGGGTATCATGGAGCGGCAATGCAGGATATTGCTCGCGAGGCCCAGTATGCCACCGGCACGGTCTATTTGTATTTCAGGGACAAAGAAATGCTTTATTTTTCCCTGTTGGAAGAGAAAATGAGGAATTTAACAACTGTATTGAGGCAGAAGGCAGCTCAGGTTAGCGACGCTGAAGATGGGTTGCGGATCTTTATGCAAGAGAGTTTGAATTTTTTTGAAAGGAATCAGGATTTTTTCAGGATATTCTTTTCAGAGGTATCCAAAGGCCCGATATTGAAAAAAGGGAAGCCCCCTAAGCCTTCCGGGATGCTGCAGCACAAAGAATTTGTCGAAGAGCTTATCAGTACCGGACAAAAGCAGAAAATAATAAGAAATGATTTTAGCGCAAAACAGATAGCAGATATTCTTATATCGATTTTTATGGCTTTCATTTTTGATTGGTTAAAAGAAGGCCCAAAAGATAAGAAATTAAATACTGCGGCTGATTTTATCCTGGATATATTTTTAAGCGGAGCAGGCAGGAAAAGATGAAGGCAAAGAATTCCTTAATATTAATAATATTAAGCTTATTCCCGTTGTTTTTTTTCAGTAAGGCGGCAGCCGAAGAAACGCTGACCTGGCAGAATTGTATTAAAGAGGCAGCGAAAAACCATCCGGATTTAATCGCGGCAGTAGAGGAAACAAAGCAATCCCAGGCCGCTAAGAGAATTACCGCCAGCGCCTTTTACCCCCAGGTAGACGCTAATCTGGATGCCTCAACCTCCAGGATTGCCTCCGATAATAATCCCGCTTCTGTTGGCGATAGTTATAGTTACGGAATAAGCGCGACCCAGTTGATCTTTGACGGCACCAAGACCATCCAGGATGTAAAAGCTGCTGCGGAGAATATAAAAGCCTCGCAGCAGAATTATAAATATACTTCTACGCAAGTCAGGTTAAATCTACGTACCGCATTCGTTAATTTATTAAGGGCCCAGGATTTAATCAAAGTAACCGAGGATATTGTGAGGATAAGAAAAGAGAATTACGAGCTGATAACCTTGCGTTATGTATCCGGCTTAGAGCATAAAGGCGCGCTGCTTACCGCGGAAGCAAATTTAGCCCAGGCGCGATTCCAGGTTGCCCAGGCAAAAAGGGACGTTGTGCTGGCGCAAAGGCAGTTGACTAAGGAAATGGGACGCAAAGGATTTATCCCGATGAGCGTAAAAGCAGATTTTAAAGTTACTGATTCAGCCAAAGATAAACCGGACCTTGAATCCCTGGTAAAAAATAATCCCTATTTGCAACAGCTTATCTCCCAGAAAAATGCGGCAGAATTCAGTTTAAAATCTGCCTACGCCAATTTTTCTCCCACGCTAACCGGCGCGGCCGGCGCAAATAAAGCCGGTAAACATTGGCTGCCTAAAGGCGATAACTGGAGTCTGGGGCTTAGCTTATCCATGCCTATATTTGAAGGAGGACTAAGGACCGCGCAGGTATCCCAGGCCCAGGCTTATTTAAGCCAATTAAAGGAGAATGAAAGAAGCACGCGGGACAGCCTGGTTGTTGCTCTGGAGAACACCTGGGTAGCCTTACAGGATGCCATTGAAACAGTAGGAGTTCAATACAAAACCCTGATTGCTACTGAGGAGCGTTCTAAAATAGCCGAGGCAGAATACGCGACAGGTTTTATTAGTTATGATAACTGGACGATTATTGAGGATAATCTGGTGCAGGCCAAGACCGCTTATTTAAATTCCCAAGCCAACGCTTTATTAGCTGAGGCAAATTGGATCCAGGCGAAAGGAGAGACACTAGAATATGCGAAAAATTAAATCAAAGATTATTGTTGTGATTTTAGTGCTATTAGCTGTTTCTGTGTTTATAGCGATCAAGATTAAAAGCAAAGAACAAAGCAGCGAGATCATTAGAGAAGTTAAACCTGTCCTAGGGATTATCCAGACGTATATTTCCACGACAGGGACAGTATACCCTAAAAACCGGTTGGAAGTAAAGCCTCCGGTTAACGGACGCATAGAGAGTATTGCTGTTAAGGAGGGTGAAAAGGTAAAAGATGGCCAGGTTTTGGCCTGGATGAGTTCTACGGAAAGGGCTGCCCTGCTGGACGCTGCCCAGGGGCAGGGAGAGGCAGTATTGAAATACTGGGAGCAGGTATATAAGCCTATATCGCTTTTATCTCCGATTGACGGAGAAGTTATTGTCGCTACGACCCAGCCGGGGCAGACCGTTACTACCAGCGATGCCGTAGTTGTCTTATCGGACCATCTGATTGTCCGCGCCCAGGTTGACGAGACCGATATCGGAAAGATCAAGCTCGGCCAGGGAGCTTTGGTAACTCTGGATGCTTACCTGGATACCAAGATAAAGGCGACTGTCGAGCATATATATTATGAATCCGAGACAGTAAATAACGTGACTATCTATAAAGTTGACCTTATCCCTGAAAAGACCCCGGAATTTTTCCGTTCCGGGATGAATGCGACAATAGATTTTAAAGCTGAAGGCAGAGAGGATGTTTTGCTCTTGCCGGTAGAAGCAGTGCGCAAAGAAAAAAGTGAAGATTATGTCCTGCTGAAAAATAATGGTAGTGATAATCCGGTTAAGCGCGTGGTGAAAACAGGCATTACCGATGATAAAAATTATGAAATTCTTTCCGGCGTAACTTCCTCAGATACGGTACTTGTTACGACAAAGAAATATGTATTCCCTAGCGCTGATAGCTCAGGCAGTAATCCATTTTTGCCTAATATGAAAAGAAGGGGATCAAACAAAAAATAATATAAATGATAGAAGTCAAAAATTTATCTAAAACTTACCAAATGGGCGATGTCAAGGTAGAGGCCTTGCGCGGAGTGTCCCTGAAAATATCTTCGGGAGAATTTGTCGCGATTATGGGCGCTTCCGGGTCGGGTAAGTCTACCCTGATGCATGTCTTGGGTTTGCTGGATAGGCCGGATTCAGGCCAGTATTATCTGGGGGGGGAAGAAGTAACCAAGCTTTCAGATAAAGAATTAGCTCTGGTAAGGAATCAACTGGTTGGTTTTGTCTTTCAACAATTTCATTTATTGCCTAGAATGACGGCTCTCGAGAACGCTGAGCTTCCTTTGATTTATGCCGGTAAGAGGCATTTGAAAGAAAGGGCGGCTAAGGAAATCGAAGGCGTTGGTTTAAAAGACAGGATGTTGCATCGGCCCAATGAAATGTCCGGAGGCCAGCAGCAGAGAGTGGCGATCGCCAGGAGTTTGGTAAACGATCCTCCGCTAATCTTCGCGGATGAGCCGACAGGGAACCTGGATTCCAAGAGCAAAGAAGAGATCATGGCCATATTGAAGAAGCTTAACCAGGCAGGCAAGACCGTGATTGTTGTTACTCACGAAAGCGATATTGCCAGCCAGGCCAGGAGGATTATCCAGATGCGTGACGGAGAGGTTATTTCCGATAAGGTTGTTTGCGCAGAGGCTAAACCTTCGGCATCCGGTATCCCGGAGGATTTAATAAAAAATATCTTAACAGAGTCAAATAAGGGGATAAAGGGCGGCATTGAGTTTTTAGATTATCTGCGTCAGGCTATTTCGGCTATGTTAGCGCATAAGATGCGCGCGTTCTTATCAATATTGGGTATACTTATCGGCGTAGCCGCGGTCATCGCCATGTTAGCCATAGGCCAGGGCGCGAAAGAATCCATTGAAAAACAGTTAGCCTCACTTGGCTCTAATCTTCTTATTGTCAGGCCCGGCGCCCACAGATCGGGCGGCGTAGCTTTACAGACCGGAGTAACCACGCGTTTTACTTTTCAAGATGTGGCGGCGATCAAGAAGCTGAGTGAATATGTAGACAGGGTGAGCCCTTCGGTATCGGACAGGGCCCAGATAGTCTATGGAAACAAGAACTGGAATACCCAGGTTGAGGGTGTTGGTGTGGATTATGCACAACTGCGTTCAGCTGTCCCGACAGTGGGAAGATTTTTTACCGAAGAAGAAGTAAGATTGAGGAATAAAGTGGTTTTGCTGGGTACGACTGTGGCCAGAGAAATCTTTGGAGAAGTTAACCCGATTGGCGAGACCATCAAGATAAATTTGATTAATTTTAAAGTAATCGGGATTTTGCCTGCTAAGGGCGCCGGCGGGTTCCGCGACCAGGATGATACCGTAGTCATTCCAGTAACCACCGCGATGTACAGGGTTTTAGGTAAAGAGTACATTGATTATATTTATGTGGAAGCAAAAAGCGCTGATTTAACCGAAGTGGCGCAGGAAGCAGTAAGCAAGCTTATTATTAAGCAGCATCGTTTGATCAGCAACGACCAAAAAGATTCATTTCAAATCTTCAATATGGCCGACATAAAGAATACGCTTACATCTACCACTGAGACAATGTCTTTATTGCTGGGAGCGATTGCGGCTATCTCGCTTTTGGTCGGCGGTATAGGTATTATGAATATTATGCTGGTTTCGGTTACCGAGCGCACGCGCGAAATCGGCCTGCGTAAAGCTATCGGCGCCAACAATAAAGATATTATGGTACAGTTCCTGATTGAGGCAGTGTTGATGTCGCTTATCGGCGGTTTAGCCGGTGTTCTGCTGGGCAGCGGCGCAGCGACATTAATAACTGTTTTTGCAAAATGGTCGGTAAGAGTCTCTCTGTTTTCAATAATCCTGGCCACGGTTTTTTCTTTGATTGTGGGCATAGTCTTCGGGATCTGGCCTGCCCGGAAAGCCGCTAAGTTGGATCCAATCGAAGCCTTAAGATATGAATAAACTTTAAATGAAATCCGCTAAAAATAATCCTAACGGTTTTACTAATCTTAAGCTTATATTGCGGGCGCTCCGGCACAGGAATTACCGTCTATTTTTTGCCGGCCAGAGCATATCCCTGATCGGCACCTGGATGCAGCAGGTGGCGCTGGCCTGGCTAGTCTATCGTTTGACAAATTCTCCTTTTTTATTGGGGATAGTGGGGTTCGCCGGGCAGATCCCTACTTTTTTATTTTCACCGTTCGCCGGAGTTTTTGCGGACAGGCATAACCGCAGGAATATGTTAGTCATAACCCAGGTTCTTTCGCTGGTACAGGCGTTAATTTTATCCCTGCTTATCTTAACCGGGAATATCCAGGTCTGGCAGATTATAGCTTTAAGCTGCCTGCTGGGAATCATCAATTCCTTTGATATTCCGATACGCCAGGCATTTACCGTGGAGATGATTGAAGACAGAGAGGATTTAGGTAATGCCATAGCCCTGAATTCTTCAATGGTTAATGCAGCCCGCTTAATCGGCCCTTCCCTGGCCGGCATACTGATAGCTTCAGTCGGCGAAGGGGTGTGTTTTCTTTTGAACTCCGTCAGCTATATTCCGGTTATCGCGTCTTTGTTAGCGATGAAGGTCAATAAAAAGAAGGCGAGCCCGCAGCATAGGCATATTCTTTCGGAGTTAAAAGAGGGTTTTAACTATGCTTTTAATTTTCTTCCGATTAAGATAATCCTTTTGCTCCTGGCGTTGGTCAGCCTGATGGGCGTGCCTTATCAGTTATTGATGCCGGTTTTTGCCCGGGATATTTTTCACGGAGGCCCGCTTACCCTCGGTTTTCTCGTAGCAATGAGCGGAATCGGCGCACTAGCCGGAGCGATTTATCTTGCTGCCAGGAGAAGCGTTCTGGGATTAAATAAAATTATTGCCTGGACGGCGGGGCTTTTTGGTTTGGGTATTATTGCCTTTTCTTTCTCCCGCGTCCTTTGGGTATCTATGTTGATATTATTAATCAGCGGTTTTGGGATGATGGTCCAGATGGCCTCAAGTAATACGGTTTTGCAGACAATTGTTGAAGAGGATAAGCGCGGAAGAGTAATGAGTTTTTATACAATGTCTTTTATGGGCATGGTCCCTTTCGGCAGTTTATTAGCGGGGAGCCTGGCCAGTTCAATAGGCGCGCCCAATACCCTGTTATTGGGCGGCATTTGTTGTATTGCCGGAGCAGGCATATTTGCCGTGAAACTCCCCTCAATCAGGGAAAAAGTCCGTCCGATTTACGCCAAGAAAGGCATTATTCCGGAAGTCGCCCAAGGAATTCAATCCGCAGCAGGATTCGCAAACTTCGCCAAGGATTAAAAAATAATCCCTTGTAACTTTTAGCTATTGCGCATAGAATATATAAAATAAGGAAGGCATGAAAAAAATATCCCTGGCACAAATCAAAATGAATCGTAAGGCCAAGGTCATCGAGATCCTGGGCGGCCATAATTTACAAAACAGGCTGATGAATATGGGAGTGCACAAGGGGAGGGAACTGCTTAAACTCAGCCATATCGGTTTAAGGGGCCCGGTAGTAATTAAGGTCGGCAGGAGTATCCTGGCTTTGGGGCACGGTGTAGCTACGAAAATCATCATTGAGGCGGAATGATAAAAAAAATTTATCTTATCGGTAACCCGAACGTAGGCAAGAGCGTGGTATTTTCGCGGCTTACCGGGGTGCAGGTAATCTCCTCGAATTATCCCGGTACGACTGTGGAGATAAGTAAGGGGTATTTGCAGTTAGGCGGGGAGAGGATTGAAGTTGTGGACTTGCCGGGGACTTATTCGTTAGAGTCGACTTCCTCCGCGGAAGAGGTAGCTGTCTCTTTGTTGAAAGAATATAATAAAGACGAGATCGCGGTAATCAATATACTGGATTCGACTAATCTGGAAAGGAATTTATTGCTTACCTTGCAATTGATTGAGGGAGGATTTCCGGTAATCGCCTGCTTAAATATGTGCGATGAGGCTGGGCATAGGGGGGTCCGTATAGACATTGGGAAGTTAGAAGATATTTTACATATTCCGGTCATTTCGACCTGCGCAATAACCGGAGCGGGCATAAAATTGCTGATTGAAAGAATAAAAGAAGCAGCAGCTGTTTTCAGGGATAGGCTTACCCATGAAGAGCGCTGGAAGGAGATCGGCCGGATTATTGAGCAGGCGCAGCATCTGGAACACCGGCATCACAGTTTAAGGGAAATATTAGAGGATGTGTCGGTGCGGCCGGTAAGCGGGTTGATTATGGCAGCAGGAGTTATCTATGCCGCATTTAAGTTTGTGCGCTTTATCGGAGAAGGGATAATTAATAAATTCACCGATCCGCTATTCATTAATTTTTTCCAGCCGCTATTGGAAAAATTAACCTTCCATTGGCAGGAGAAGGGGTTCTGGTTCCATCTGCTTATCGGCGATTTAATCAACGGCAAGATTGATTTTAAGCAGTCCCTCGGGCTCTTAACCACGGCCCCTTACATCGAATTCGGGATGGTTTTGCCTTATGTCATATCCTTTTATTTTGTTTTAAGCCTCTTAGAAGATATAGGGTATTTGCCCCGTCTGGCGATATTATTGGATAATCTTTTACACCGGCTGGGCCTGCATGGCTATGCGATAATCCCGGTCCTCCTGGGCCTGGGCTGTAATGTCCCGGGAATTTTAGCTACGCGCGTGCTGGAATCAAAGCGCGAAAGGTTCATCGCTTCTACATTGATCTCTATCGGCGTGCCCTGCGTGCCTTTGCAGGCCATGATTTTCGGCCTATTGGGTAAATTCGGAGGATTTTATGTGGTAGGAGTTTATTTGGTACTGTTTTCCTTGATTTTAATATTAGGGACAATCCTGAACCGCATATTATCCGGGTATAGCCCGGAATTTTTATTAGAAATTCCTCCTTACAGGTTTCCGCCGTTAACCATACTGGCCAGAAAACTTTTTTTTCGCATCAAAGGATTCGTTATTGAGGCAGTTCCGGTTGTCCTGCTAGGCGTTCTGGCGATAAATGTTCTTTTATACTTCAGGTTATTTGATTTTGTAACCGGCATATTTGCGCCTTTAGTCAATGGCTTGTTTGGTCTGCCCAAACAAGCGGTAGCTGCCCTGGCCATCGGGTTTTTAAGGAAGGATGTCGCCGTAGGGATGTTAGCGCCGCTGGGGCTTTCAGTTAAGCAGCTATTTATCGCGGTAACGTTATTAGCGGTTTCTTTTCCCTGTATCGCTACTTTTATTGTATTATGGAAAGAATTGGGCGTCGGGGACGTGATTAAAGCGACCCTGTTGATGATTACTGTCAGTATTATTCTGGGCGGGACGCTTAATTTATTAATATTAAGATAGGGTTTTTATTATGAAAAATATTTTTAAGAAAATAGGTCTAATTTTTATATTTTTTATTATTTTAGCCGTTATTTTCTTTGTAATCTCATTATTTTTTGATGAAGCGGTCCTGGTGCGCAAGGGGACATTTTACCGCGCTCAGCGAGCGGATAAAGTGGTGGCCCTGACTTTCGATGACGGGCCTAGCCCTATCTGGACTCCGCAGGTATTAGATGAGCTCAAAAAAGCAGAGGTAAAGGCTACCTTTTTTATGCTCGGGAGCCATGTAGAAAGATACCCGGCAATTGCCAGGCGCGTTTTAGCGGAAGGCCATGAAATTGGCAACCATACCTATGACCACCATGTCTTGATCTATTATAAGATGGAGGAATTGGAAAAAGAAATCCAGGAAGCGGAAGATGCGATTAAGGCCGTGACTGGCCAATCTCCCAGATATTTCAGACCTCCCAAGGCCTGGCTTTCCTCCAGGGAAAAGAAAAAGATAGAAGAAATGGGGTATAAAATTGTATTATGGTCATTGAATTCCAAGGACTGGGTGACTTTCCACGATAAACAGATTACCTCCTACATTTTAAAACGTATTCAGCCCGGGGACATTATTCTCTTTCATGACAGCGGAGGGGTTTTCACCGCCGAAGGAGGAAATCGCGCTCAGACAGTTAAAACTATCCCCCGGTTAGTCAGGAAATTAAAGGAAAGGGGCTATAGGTTCGTGACAATTAGCGAGCTTATGGATAAATAGCGCTGCTCAGCCATGGGTAATCTTTATAAAAGCTATGCAAAGAAAAATAATACTGTTAATAATTGCTTTTTCTTTTTTTGGTAGTGGCCTATTTTTTTCATATAAGGCATATAAGAATTATCAGGCGCTTAAAATATTAGAGAAAAGAAAAGAAGCCTGGTTGGCCTTAGAGAAAAAGCTGCAGGCTAAAACCCTGCGTTTTCCAGGCACGGTCAGCGTAGTAATTAAAGACCTGGATACCGGCTGGGAGATAATGCAAAATGACGAAATTGCGATCCCCTCGGCAAGTTTAGTCAAAATTCCTATTATGTTTTCTTACTTTTATGCCAACCAGGAAGGCCGGGTAAGTTTCAAAGATACCTTAATCCTTAAGGGTAGCGATAAGGTAGCCGGATCAAAAGTATTGGGAGATTTTCCTGCTGGGAGCCGCTTTACGGTGGGAGAGTTGCTGGTCCCCATGATTACCCAAAGCGATAATTCTGCTACTAACCTCCTCATAGGCTTCTTAGGTTTGGATAGTTTAAACGCGTATTTTAAGAAGATGGGGCTCAAAAACACGAACTTGGCGCGCAAGATGCTGGACTTTAAAGAAAGAAGAAGAGGCAGGGAGAATTATACTACTGCCCAGGATATGGCTTTTTTACTGGAAAAGCTTTATCATAAAGAATTCTTAAATAAAGAAGTTTCCGAACAATGCCTGATGCTGCTTGGCGAACAGAAGATTAACGATCGTATCCCCAAAAAACTCCCCAAAGACGGGACATTTATCTGCCATAAGACCGGCTTAGAGAGGCATATCTGCCATGACGTGGGGATAGTTTATACCCGTAAAGGCAATTTTTTGATCTGTGTTTTAGTCCATCATAAAGACAAGACGGCTGTACGCGCAAAAAAACTTATTTCGGATATTGCCTTGTTTACCTATAATTATTATCAGAATCAGTCAGCTCGCGCCTATAATTGAACGGCAGGGGGAATAGATGATGGAGAAAATTTTAATCGTAGAAGACGAAAAAGACATAGTGAAAATGCTGGAGTATAATTTCAAAAAAGAGGGATTTACCCCTCTTTCTGTTACTAACGGTGATGATGCTTTGGATGCGGCGGTCAGGCATCAACCGGGACTTATTATCCTTGACCTTATGCTTCCCGGGATGAACGGTTTAGAAGTTTGTAAAGCCCTAAAAAATGAAAGAAAGACCTCAGGTATCCCGGTAATTATGCTCACTGCGAAGGCTCAGGAATCAGATAAGATTGTTGGCCTGGAATTGGGAGCTGATGATTATGTGACCAAGCCTTTCAGCCCCCGTGAACTTATTGCCAGGACCAAAGCGGTCTTACGCCGCGTAAAAGAAAAGGATAAACTCCCGGAAGTATTTAAGGCGGGCGATTTAACCCTGGATTTTTCCAGGATAAGCGTAATGGTTAAAGATAAACTCGTTGAGCTAACCGCAAAAGAATTTGAATTACTGAAAACTTTGATTGGTGTAAAAGGCAGGGTTCTTTCCAGGGATTACCTTTTGGATAATATCTGGGGTTTTGACCATGCCATTGAAATACAGACCCGAACTGTTGATGTGCATATACGGACTTTGCGCAAGAAATTAAAAAGCGAGGCAAAGCGTATTATTACCGTTAAAAATTACGGGTACCGTTTTGATAGGGAGGAGGATTAGTGCGGTTTCGCAAGAGCTTCAAATACAGGCTGTTTTTTTCTTATATAGCGGTAATCCTTATTTCATTCGGGCTTACCGCATTTTTTCTGGATAAGCAATTAGAAAACCATTCGCTTCAAGGCCTTAAGAGTTCCATTGTTACCCAAGCCCGGCTTATTGAAAGCCAGATCCCGCCTGAAAGCCTAAAGAAAGAAAATACCGCCAATCTAGGAGTCTTGGTTAAAAACCTCAGCCTAAAGAATAAATCCCGCATCACCATTATTGATGATCAGGGGAAGGTTTTGACTGATTCAGAACTGTCTCCAGGCGAAGTTTTAGATATAGATAACCACGCTACTCGTCCGGAAGTAAGAGCAGCCTTAAAGGGATTAACCGGTGATAGTATACGATATTCAGCAACCCTTAAAACCGATATGTTATATGTGGCTTTGCCGATTATGGGTAAAGACGGCGTAGTTGGGATAATCAGGATAGCTTTACCGGTAGCCAATGTTCAGAAGATCATGTTCGCTATCCGCAAAACGATTATACTCAATATCTTTTTTGCGTTGGGATTAGCGTTTATTTTAGCCTATGTTTTAATGACGAGTATCTCCCGGCCCCTGAATAAGATTATCAATGTTTCGCGCAGGTTTGCGGGGGGCGATTTTAGCCAAAGGATATACTATGATTCACATGATGAAATCGGCGAGCTTTCTTCCACATTAAACAAAATGGCTCAGGATATAGAAGGCAAGGTCAAGGAGATAGAAATACAAAACCAGCAGCTTAAAACCATTTTTCAGAACATGGTTGAAGGTATAATTGTTGCGGATAAATCCGGATGCATAGTTTCGGTTAATCAGGCTATCGAAGGGATATTCAATATTGAAAGCCGTAAAACTAAGGGTAGGCCATTTTTAGAGGTTATCCGTAATACTGATATGGCTGAGATTATCAGGATAGTTCTGGACGAAAGAAAATTTGTCTCAAGCGAGCTTTCGCTTGCTTATCCGGTACAGAGGGTATTCCAGGTTAATGCTTCACCCGTATTCGAAAAAGATCAGATAAGTGGATGCCTCCTAGTCATCCATGACGTAAGCGAGATTAGAAGGTTAGAGAATATCCGCCGCGATTTTGTAGCTAATGTATCGCATGAGCTAAAAACCCCTCTTACTTCCATAAGGGGTTTTGTGGAGACGCTTCTCGGTGGCGCGCTTGACGATAAAGAAAACAATCTTAATTTCTTAAAGATAATCCAAAATCACGCTGAGCGCCTGGATACTTTAGTTGATGACCTGCTTTCTTTATCCCACCTTGAGTCAAAGGAGATAGCGTTGGCTCTTGAGGATTTTAACTTGCACCATGAGCTTGATGAGATCATTTCGGGATTTAGGTCTCAGTTAAAAAAGAAAGGCGTCACGATAAAGAATGAGTTCCCGCCGGATATCTCGCTGAGAGCGGATAAAGGCAGGATAAAACAGGTATTTACCAATCTTATTGATAACGCCGTAAAATTTAATAAAGAAAAAGGTTTGATTAGGATTTATGCCCAGGAATTTAACGGAAGAATAAAAATTATCGTGGAAGATTCCGGTAGCGGTATCCCCACAAAAGATATTCCGCGTATTTTTGAGCGTTTCTACCGGGTGGATAAAGCGCGCTCGCGCGAACTCGGCGGGACAGGCCTGGGTTTGTCTATTGTTAAACACATCGTGGAATTGCACGCGGGCTCCGTCGGAGTGGAAAGCACCGAAGGCCTGGGCTCAAAATTTTTCTTCATTCTCCCCAAGTAAGTCTTTTTGACCCTCTAAAAAACTTTACCTATATTTTACCTGTCCTTGAAGCGCATTTAACGCCCTTCCTTTATACTTTAGCCATGAAAAGAAAAATCAGGAAATTATGGCTAAGGTTAATCCGCAGTATAAAAAAGCTTATCGACGATGAAATGCTAGAGATGGATTATTTTTACCGGCAATACGCTTAACACATGAAAGACACCGCTAAGATTATTATTGTAGAAGACGATAAAGATATCAGCGGGCTTATCGCGTACAATTTGCGTAAGGAAGAGTTTTTAGTAGAGCAGGTTTTTGACGGTTACGCTGCGGCCGATAAAATAAGGAGCACGCATTTTGATATAGCGATAGTTGATATTATGCTCCCGGGCATTGATGGATTCGATATCTGTAG
>JAQTPA010000016.1 GCA_028713155.1 Candidatus Omnitrophota bacterium
AATCCAGGATCTGATTTAAATTATTTATATCCCAGGCCCAGATTTTTTCTTCTAACGCCCTGAGCCTGGTATTCATATCAATATCCTTTAAGGTTATGATAATTTTTCTTTGCAGCTTATGCCGGTACCTGCGGCATTCCCGGGAAAATTCCAGTACGTCCTCTTCGGTCAGTAAATCCGTTTTTAACGCTACAATCCACAGGCTTTCATTAGAACGGCCGATCAATCCATTTTTTAATACCCGGCTATTAAAACGCAAGGGCTTAATTTCACGGAAGTGGTTTAAGCGGATCTTTTTTCTTTCCAACTGCACCATTTCATTTTCAAACAGGCAAAGCAGTTCATTCATCCTTTCCATAAGCGGCTTTTGGGCATTGGCTATAAATTCCTGGATTAAATCCTGCAGGCTATCGCGGAACCTGGTCTTCTGGTTTTTAGCGTCAAAGGTGAGGGAATGCAGCTTCTCCTGATAAACAAACTTTATCCAGAAACTAAACACCCTATCGTTGATCTTTAAAAAGTCTGCGCTGCGCGCCAGGGTATCCAGCTCCAATAAATAGTTAATTCTGGCAAGTAATTCTTTTTTCTGCATATGCAGGATATGGGCGATATCCTTTATCCTGTTCCTGCCGTTGGAGACTAAATAAAGGATAGATATGCAGTCATTGCTGTGCGGATGCTCAAGGAACATTTTGACATAGCTGGAAAATCTCTGGTTTAATAGGCCGGCGGAATCAAAAAGCAGGCTCTCCAGTATTTCTGAAAGCGTAACCCCCTTATTTTCCAGTAAGGCATTGGAGATAATTTCAAGATACATAGGGCAACCGCCGGTAAAATGCACGATGAAATTCTTTAATGGCGTACTTAAATTAACGGTATAAAGCCGGCTAGCCAAATATTCTTCACTGGCCTTTATGTCGAACGGTTCAACTGTCACTACTTCAAAATTACCGAACAGAAGGGAAAGGTTCTTGGAGAGCACGCTTTTAGCTTTAAATTTCATCGAGCTTAAAATTATATACATCGTGTTCTTATTAGTAACGAGGAGTTTGGACCATTCACGGTAGAGGTTGGCAAAACCCACGCTCTCTAAATTTTGGAATTCGTCAAATATTACCACGCAAGACTTGCCTGTCTCCTGGTGGATTATTTCACAAAGCAGGTTCAATTCGCTAAATATATCCTTCTTCTTTCTTCTGTTCAAGCTGCTCAGGATAAAACGTATCTTTTCCACTGTTTTAGGCGCATATTTTTCGGATTTGCGTATAAGAAAATCCAGGTCTTCTTTTAAGGCTATACCGCTATTGCTGAGGAAATTATAGAGCAGGACTCCGCTAAACCTCTTGGCGAAAGAATCCAACGATTCGGGCCTGGCCTCAAGATAAAGCATGACAATGCGATTATCCTGGAATTTATCGAGAAAACGGAAGATTAGAGAAGTTTTACCTACCAGCTCGTCACCGATTATAGCGATGTTCTGGCGATAGTTGTCTTTTAATCCGCTTACACGCTTCTCCAGCAACTCCAGATAGGAATCTCTTCCAAAAAATATTTTTTTTATCATGGTAAATAAAATAAAGGATTCTGGGAAATATGCCCTTTCCTTATTTCAAAATGCAGGTAAGTATTCTTATCCCGCCCGCTTGAGCCTGTCCTGGCGATAACCGAGCCTTTCTGCACATTATCCCCGGCCCTCACCAATATCTCGGAATTCCTGGCGTAAACCGTAAATAATCCGTCTTGATGTTCAATAATTACGGTCTTACCCAACCCCGCGAAATCCCTGCTTAAAAAAACCACCTTACCGCCCCGGGAAGCGGCTACTTCTAAAGAACCGTAAGGTTGTATATTTATGCCTTTATTGACCTTATTATTAATCATCTGGCCGAATGAACCGATTGTCCTGCCGGCTAACGGCCAGATAAAATCGTCATTATCGCTGTACCCGGCGCTTGTCGGCTGTACTTTAAAACGGTTAGGGATAAATAACTGCCGGCCGATTTCTATTGCCGTGGCGTCGGTAATGCGGTTTATCCGGGCTAACTCTTCCAGGTCGACTCCATAAATCCTGGATATCTTCCAAAGGGTTTGGCCTTTTTGAATGCGGTGATAAGTGCCGGTCATGCCCGCAGGTATTTTGACCGCGGCAGGCTGTACATAGGGAGCCGTTGCGCAGCCGCTTACCCCTAAACTGAATAGAATTATTAATAATTTCTTCTTCATTTCTCCTGCTGCATTCTGGAGCGGGCGAAGGGAATCGAACCCTCCTATCCAGCTTGGGAAGCTGGTGTTCTACCGATGAACTACGCCCGCAAACCTGGCCTGCCGGCAGGCAGGCATTTATCCATCAGCTTAATGGAACAATATCTCCCGCACATCGTGCAGACATCGTTATTCTTCGGTTGGGACGATTTCCGGTATTCCCTGGCTTTCTGCGGGTCTATAGAGAGCTTAATCTGTTTTTGCCAATTACGTTTCTTGCGGGCCAGAGACATTTCCCTGTCCCATTTTATCGCCGAACGGTTATTTTTTACTATATCAGCAGCATGGGCGGCGATCCTGGAAGCGACAACTCCATCCTTAACATCATCTATTGACGGGTGCTTCAGGTGTTCAGCGGGAGTGACATAACATAGAAAATCCGCACCAAAGCCAGCAGCCACAGCTCCGCCTATGGCAGCGGTAATATGGTCATAGCCGCTGGCCACATCAGTCACAATAGGCCCCAACACATAGAACGGCGCCTGATGACAGAGCTTTTTCTCTAAAATTATATTTTTTTCAATTTGATTTAAAGGAACATGCCCCGGCCCTTCAATCATCACCTGGACATTCCTTCTTTTTGCTCGCTTCGCCAATTCCCCTAACGTTTTGAGCTCGGCAAGCTGTGTTTTATCCGTAGCATCAGCGATAGAGCCGGGGCGCATCCCGTCACCCAGGCTTAAAACCACATCATATTTATAGGCGATATCCAGAATTTCATCAAAATATTCATAAAACGGATTTTCCTTACCGTACCTGCTGATCCAATTCGCGATTATTGCTCCTCCCCTTGAAACAATCCCCAGCACTCTCCGGTTTTTTTTAAGAACCCTTAAATTATCCCTGGTTACTCCGGAGTGGATAGTAAAAAAATCTACCCCCTCCTCTGCCTGCGCCTCTAAAACATTTAGTATATCGTCCGGTCCAAAACTAAGAAAATCCTTTTTTTTGTCCTGGGCATTTACGGCAATCTCATATACCGGTACTGTTCCTACTGGAATAGTGGAAAATTTCAGGATCTGGCTGCGGACTAGCCTTAAGTTACCGCCCACGCTTAAATCCATCACTGTATCTGCGCCGTATTGTATAGAAACAGCTAATTTTTTTAATTCTTCTTTAATGCGGGATTTGTCAGTTGAGGTACCCAGATTGGAATTTACCTTAGTGCGCAGGGAGAATCCGACAGCGCAGGGCTTAGCCAGGTTATGTGATCTATTCTTGAGCAAAACTACTTTGCCTTCTTTTATGTACCTAAGCAGGTTTTGGGCAGACACTCCCTCCTGGCGGCAAATCTTCCGCATCAAGGAAGTAAGTTTATTATTTTTAGCGCATTCTAATTGCGTCATTTCGTCTCTTTTAATTTTACGGAAAAATATGCCGCAGCCTTTTGTATATCCCTGCTTTTTAAAATTGCGCGGCATATCGCTATCCTCTTTATGCCGCAAGCAGTAATTTTTTTCAGGTTATCCCGGGTTATGCTCCCTATGGCAAAAACCGGGATACTGACCCTCCGGGTTAATTCTTTAAGGCTTTTTAGGCCAATAGGCTTACAGCCGGCCTTGGTCGGCGTTTTAAATACCGGCCCCAGACCTATATAATCCGCTCCGGCTTTTTCTGCCTCCAACGCTTCTTCTAAATTAGAACAAGAAACCCCGATCAGCCTGTTTTTACCCAAAATACTCCTGGCTTTTTTAAGCGATACGTCGGATTGCCCGATATGCAAACCGTCGCTTCCCGATAATTTCGCTATATCGGGATAATCATTGACGATAAAAATGGTGCTCTTATTTTTAAGCGCCCGGCTGATGGAAACAGCTTCTTTTAATATGCTTGCCCGGGGAGAATGCTTATCCCTTAGCTGGATGATATCTACCCCGGAAACAGCTAATTTTTTAGCCAGTGCCGGACTAGGTTTCTTAATCGTATCTTTATTAATGAGCGCATAAAGCCGAGATCTTTGCAGACGCCTTCTTCTCAATCGCATATATTTTATACCTAACCTTTTTGAATTTAAGGCTGGAATTTATATTAATCAGCTTGCTGAATTCCTCCAAGACTCTTACTGATTCCTTGACTCTTTGAATATTGGCAAAAAAGATATCCTTAAGGCTGTCCCTTTTTAATTCGTTGGCATAAATATTTTCCCCTACATCGCTTGAACTTAGCCTCTCCTGGAGCAATTCACTGCGTGCGGCTAGGCTCCTTGCCGCTGCATCGATCTGGTGGCGCGCTTCTTTAAGCTCGCGGGTAAGTAAACGGTTATTTAATATAAACCGGGTAATTTCTTCGCAGACGCGCAATCCCTCCTTTACGCGGTTTATATTGGCGTCAATTATTCTCTTGGTTATACTTCTCTTAGCGCTTCCGGGCAATCTTCTTAATCAGATTGGTAGTAGAAAGGCCTTTTACCAGCCTTACGGTCTGCACTTTTCCGCCGTATCCCAGCACAAAGTCATTGCCTACTATATTACTTTTATTCCAATCCGCTCCTTTAATCAGGATATCCGGCTTAACCTCTTGGATTAATTTAAGCGGGGTAGCCTCTTTAAATAAGGTTAGGTAATCAACGCTCTCTAAAGCAGCTAATAACTTAAGGCGGCTTTTTTCACCTACAACAGGCCTATGCTTACCTTTAATCTTTCTAACCGATGTGTCGCTATTTACACCCACGACCAGGATATCGCCGGCGTTCTTGGCATCCTGAAGGTATTTGGCGTGGCCATAGTGCAGGATATCAAAGCAGCCGTTGGTGAAAACTACTTTTCTGCCTTCTTTTTTTAATTCTTTAACTAATTTCTTAAGCGCATTTAAACTTTTTATTTTACTGCCGCTTAAGCGATGCCGGCTTCTTCTATGAGTTCGCATAAAATGTGTCCTATAGTAATATGCGCTTCCTGGATGCGGGCAGTGACGCTAGAGGGTACGACTAAAGCCAGGTCCGCTGACTTGACCAGTTCCCCCCCATCCCCTCCGGTTAAAGCAATGGTTTTTAAGCCCATTTTTCTGGCCTGCTTAAACCCTAACGCCACATTTTTCGCCTTTCCGCTTGTAGATATACCAAGGGCCACGTCAAACTTTCCGGCTAATGCCTCCAGCTGGCGGCTGAAAATTATATCATAACCAAAATCATTGGCTAAAGCCGTAATTATAGAAGTATTCGTGGTCAGGGCTAGCGCGGCTAAGGCTGGCCGGTCCTTTTTAAACCTCCCGACTAGCTCAGCAACGATATGCTGGGCATCGCCCGCAGACCCTCCATTGCCGAATACAATCAGTTTGCCGCCTTTTTTAAGCGCCTCTATTATTGCTTCCGAAATCTCCAGGATCAAACTGACTTTGCTCTTCAATAGCTCTTCTTTGATCTGGATACTCTCTAAGATAATCTCCTGAACTCTTTCTCTCATATTCCACCCTCTTAGCCAAAGAATACCTTGGCGATATCGTAAAGCTCCATATCTACCGTTTTTAAGGCCTTGACTGCGTCGGATAACGGGACATCGATTATTTTAATCCCTTGCAGGGCAACCATCCTGCCGAATTTTTTATTTTTGATTAACTCTACCGCTTTTACGCCGAAGCGCGTGCCTAAGACTCTATCAAACGCCGTGGGCGTGCCGCCTCTCTGGATATGCCCGAAAACACTAACCCTGGTTTCATAGCCCGTCCTTTTTTCTATTTCATTGGCCAGCGCTTCTCCGATTCCTCCCAGGCGCACATGGCCGAATGAATCCAATTTTTGCTCCTGGGTAACTAAGCCCTTGTCTTTAAACTGCGCGCCTTCGGCCACCACGACAATGCTGAAGGTTTTTCCCCGGGCGTGGCGTTTTTTGATAATATTACAAACTTCTTCCAGGTCAATGGGTATTTCAGGGATTAACACCACGTCTGCGCCTCCGGCAATACCCGCTTCAATGGCAATCCAACCGGCGTGCCTCCCCATAACTTCTGCCACAATAATACGATGATGGCTCTCGGCGGTAGTATGCAGACGGTCAATACATTCCGTAGCGATATTCAAAGCAGTATCAAAACCAAAGGTGTAGTCTGTTGCCGAAAGGTCGTTATCTATAGTTTTAGGCACGCCCACAATATTGGGTATACCGTCCTGAGCTAATTTTGAGGCCACACCCAGAGTGTCCTCTCCCCCCACAGCCACCAAAGCGTATAGCTCCATCTTTTTAAAACTATCTTTGACCTTTTCTGGATCTCCCTCTTTCTTATAAGGATTAGTCCTGGATGTACCCAGAATCGTGCCTCCCCGCGGTAATATTCCGGATACCGCATTCACATCTAACGGCATAGTATCGTTTTCTACTAATCCTTTCCAGCCGTTCTTAATGCCTACTACTGCATAGCCTTCCAATAGAGATTTGCGCACTACTGCCCGGATTACCGAATTTAACCCCGGGCAATCGCCTCCGCCTGTCAGTACTCCTATTCTTTCCATCTGCTCTCCTTTATTTTATGCCCTATCGTATCCTCTAAAAGGAACCGTAGGTTCTTCTTTTGCAATATTCTTTTTATTTCTTTCCTTTTCATCCAGCGCGATAATCTTGGCTATGTGTATCCTTACGGTAATCTGCTCTTCAACCCCTAAGACCTCCTGAATTTTAGACTTGGTGATATCCTGCAGCCGCGAGGTCAGTTCCGGTATGTTTGCCTCTTTTTTTAAAACCACCCTCAAATCTACCATAATGCCTTTCTTGTTAGCAATAACATCCGGCCTTAATTCCTTGATTTCGGGAATAACCCCGGTGAGCCTGCGGATCAAATCCTCTACGGCGGATAAAGCAATGGTAACTTCTCCTGAAGCGGTGTCAAAAGCAATGGTCTTTTCGCGCTGCAGGCGGCCGAGGATAATCCGGGCAAAGGAAAAACTCACCAGGATTAAAATTACCCCGGAAAGCCCGGTGAAGATCCGGGAATTAGGGCTGCTCTGGATATAATCAAATATGTTATTTATATACTGGGGCTGGAGTAAGTTTAAGGAGAAAGCAACTAAAATGATACCACCTAATATAATTACCGCGGCATAAAATAATACACCGAGAACCGTAAATATCCTCATCAATTGCTCCTTTCTATCTCTGCCTCTTCTTTCAGTAAATCCTGGACAAAATGCGTGGAAATATCGCCTTTTAAGAAAAGCGGGTTCTGCATAAGTTTTAAGTGGAACGGAATAGTAGTCTTTATCGGTGAAACATGAAACTCGGTTAATGCCCGGTACATAATCTTAATTGCCTCCTGGCGGTTATCCCCATGAACGATCAACTTAGCTATAAGTGAATCATACTGAGACGGGATTGTATAACCAGCGTAGATATGCGTATCTACGCGCACATTCGGGCCGCCGGGCAAGACCAGGGTCCCGATTTTGCCCGGTTGAGGCATAAAATTGTTATCCGGGTCTTCGGCATTAATACGGCATTCAATCGCCGCGCCCCTGATACGGACATCTTCCTGCTTGATCTTCAGTTTTTCCCCCGAGGCAACGCGTATCTGCTCTTTAATCAAGTCTATTCCTGTAACCATCTCGGTAACCGGATGCTCGACCTGGATACGGGTATTCATCTCCATAAAGTAAAAATTATTTGTTTTCTCATCCAATAGGAACTCAATCGTCCCACAGCTCACATAATTTATGGATTTTATCCCCTTAATGACCATTTCGCCCAGGCGCTTACGCATCTTTGTGTCCACAACGGATGAAGGAGATTCCTCGAGTAACTTTTGATGGCGCCTTTGAATGCTACAGTCCCTCTCCCCCAGCTGCAGGACATGACCAGAATGGTCGCCGATAATCTGGACTTCAATGTGGCGCGGTTTCTCAATATATTTTTCAATATAAACATCGGGATTACCAAAATTTGCTTCAGCCTCTGCCTGTGCAGTCATTAAGCTGGATACTAAAGTAAGGTCATTATGGCATATGCGCATCCCTTTTCCGCCGCCCCCGGAAGCAGCCTTGATGATCACCGGATAGCCTATTAATTTGGCTGTTTTAAGAGCCTCTTCCTTGCTCCTGATTACGTTGGCGCTCCCCGGGATTATCGGTAAGCCCGCCTTATGCATGGAGGTACGGGCAGCCATCTTATCTCCCATAAGCCGGATATTTTCCGGAGTCGGCCCGATAAAAGTAATTTTACAGGATTGGCAGATTTCGGCAAAATGCGGATTTTCGGCTAAAAAACCGTAGCCGGGATGGATTGCTTCTACGTCGGTAATTTCGGCTGCGCTGATGATTGCGGGGATGTTTAGGTAACTGCCAGATGATGCTGCCTGGCCTATGCAGATGGCTTCGTCAGCCAGGCGCACATGCAGGGAATCCCTGTCTATTTGTGAATATACGGCAACAGTCCGGATCCCTAATTCACGGCAGGCGCGTATAATCCTGAGGGCGATTTCGCCGCGGTTAGCAATGAGTATTTTAGAAAACATTTAATTTTAACTTAACTTCCAATTATGCCGGTTCAATCAGAAAAATGGGCTGGCCAAATTCCACGGGCTCAGCATTATCTACCAGGATTTCCAGGATTTTACCCTTGACCTCAGATTTAATTTCGTTCATCAGCTTCATTGCTTCAATTATACAGATAACCTGCCCGGGCTCAATATTTTGGCCGACCTCCACATAAGGAACAGCTTCAGGGCTGGGAGCACGGTAAAAAGTCCCGACCATCGGAGATTTTACCTCTACTGTCTTAACCTGTGACTGCCTGGCTGACTCGCTGATCTGTTTTGTTCCCGTATCCGCGCTGTTCTGCCGCTCTACAACAATAGGCCCGCTAAAACCTTCAATGCCAGATGAAGTCTTTTTAAGCCTGATCCGCATACCTTCTTTTTCTATCTCCAACTCAACGAGGCCATTTTCATTCATCAGGTTAACCATCTCTTTTATCTCTTTGATGTTCATTTCTCACCTTTCTCCTACGAGGCTCCCTGCCTGCCGGCAGGCAGGCTCTTTAATTAACCCTCTCAACGTATTCGGCGCTACGCGTATCCACTTTGATCCTGTCGCCTACATCAATAAATAATGGCACCTGGACAGTTGCCCCGGTTTCTATCTCTGCCGGCTTGGTCCCGCTTTTAGCCGTATCCCCTTTTATGCCGGGTTCGGTATGAATAATCTCAACTTCAATAAAATTAGGAAGGTTGACCGTAAGAAAATCATTTTTATAGAAATACCCCATTACCTCCAGGTTGTCTTTCAGGAACTTCGCCCTATCTCCGACATTATCCTCGGAAACGGTAACCTCTTCAAAATTATCCTGGTCCATAAAATGGTAGAGGTGCCCGGAGTTATACTGGTATTGCAGCTTCCTTTCATCCACAAATGCCTGTTCTATTTTTTCATCGCCCCGGAAAGTCTTCTCCTGGATATTGGAATTCTTCATATTCCTTAGCTTAGCCCGCACAAAAGCCGCGCCCTTGCCGGGTTTCACGTGCTGAGCGTCTACGACCACATAAACAGCATCATCTACCAAAATAGTTACCCCGGATTTAATTTCATTTATGGACAAAGCCACTGAGCACCTCGCATCCCTTCTTGGTTACTAAAATCATATCCTCTATTCTTATTCCAAACTTGCCTGTCAGATAAACAGCCGGCTCAACCGTAAAAACCATGCCCGGAAGTAAAACCCCCCCAAAATTAGCTGATATTGACGGAGCCTCATGTGTTTCCAGGCCTACTCCGTGGCCTAAGCTATGACCAAAAAATTTTGCGTAACCCTTGTCCGCTATGTAGTTACGCGCCAAGGCATCAATCCTAGCTATCTCTTCACCCGGCCGGATCTTAGTTATTGCTTTTCTCTGCGCCTCAAGGACAATATCATAAATACGCTGGGTAAGATCTTTAATTTTATCTGAAAAGAAGACCCTTGTCAAGTCAGATTTATAGCCAAAATAATCCACCCCGATATCAATCAGCACTAGTTCGCCTTCCCGGATCTTTTTCTGCCCCGGACGATGATGCGGGTAGGCAGAATTAGGGCCGGAGGCGACAATAATATCAAAAGCCGCGCCAATCGCTCCGTTATAACGGATAAACCTTTCCAATTCTGCAGCAACTTCCAGTTCTTTTGTCCCCGGCTTAATAAAGCTTCTAACAAATTGCAGGGCCAGGCCGGTAATCTTAAGCGCCTCTCTTATTTTTTCTATTTCCCCGGCATCCTTAACCTGCCTCAAACTTTCAATCAAACTGTGCGTAGGTATTAAATATTCACCGGGCCGAAGATACCCTTTAATCTTTCTATATTCGGCATAAGCCATATGCCTGCCTTCAAAACCTATTCTTTTTAGCTGTAAGTCCCGGCAGGTGTTGGCGATAATTTCAAATACCGAGCCGTTAATCTTCTTCAGGCTAGCCCACCTTTTAAGTTTAGGCTTTACTTCCTGCGCGTACCTGGAATCGGTAAAGTAAACTATTTCTTTTTTAGCTGCTAAAAGATAAGCGTCACAGGAAGTAAAACCGCTAAGATAGGATATGTTCGCGGGAGATGAAACAATGAAGCCCTCGAGGTTTTCTTGTTTTAGACGTTTTAAAAATTTTTGCAGGCGCGCTCTCATTATGCATCAAGTAAGTCCAGCAGGGCCTCAAGCCCCAATAGGTAGCTCTTGGCGCCAAAACCCAGAATCGAACCCTTAACTACGGGGCTGATAAGAGATTTTTGCCGGAATTCTTCGCGGGAATAAATATTGGATAAATGCACTTCTATAGCCGGTATTCCGCAAGCGGAGAGCGCATCCCTTACGGCCACGCTCGTATGCGTATAGGCAGCCGGATTAATCAAAATAGCGTTAAATTTTCCCCTGGCCTTACCGATTAAATCTACGATCTCGCCTTCATGGTTAGATTGCTTAATGACCAGGCTAGCTTTTCTTTTTTGGGCTATTTTCTTAAGGCTACTGTTAATGGTTGCTAAGGTCACCTTACCGTAAACCTGAGGTTCTCGCTGCCCTAGTAGATTTAGATTCGGACCGTGGATCACCAGTATTTTTTTCATAATTTTAATCTTCCGCTTCGTCAATCAGCATTACCGGAATGCCATCTTTTATGGGGTATTTCTTGCCGCATTTTTTACAAACGATCTTATTACCTTTCAGCTCCACATCCGCTTTGCAACCGGGGCAGGCTAAAATATCCAGTAACTCTTTATCGATCATTTGGCTTCTCCTTTGCCTTTGGTAAGATAGGACGTTCTTAACTCATAGAGCAGGTTCTCTAAAAGAGCTGCTTCCTCCTCGCTCAGATTTCCCTTGGTTTTTTCCTGGAGCATCCCTAAGGTATCAATAATGAATTTTGCCTGGGGTAAATCCTCTTCATTCTTGCGGGTAACCGGATTCGCAAGCTGGCCTAAAAAAATGGAAGCCTGTAAAGAAAGCGTGCTGATAAAAAATTTAAAATCCGGAACAGGAGGCATAAATTCTTTCCTTTTATCTTCCATATTAGTTTATGATTATGCCGGCATAGCCGACAACCGCGCTCTCATCGCCGGTTGAATCCGCGCTGGTCTGGTATTTTACCAGCCGGGCGCCTTTAGCGCCTAAAGAGTTAACCGCAGCTAACATCGCTATCACCGGAGCATAGCCGCACATCGAAATATTAGAATTTTTTACTTCCCGCATTAGCTTATCCGGATTAAGCTCTAAGATGGCCGCAATTGCTTTTTTATCCTTCTCCACGGCTGCGCTTTGCGGTTCGTAATGGGTCAGGTCCGAACTGGCGACCAGCAGGGTCCTCTCTTTTAAACCGGCATCTTGAATAACCCCGGCAATCTCTTCCCCTATTTTTTTAAGCACTGTCAAATCATCCGACATAAACGCGATGGGTACAATTTCAAAAGCATCTTTAAAATACTGTAAAATCGGCAATTCTACCTCTAAAGAATGTTCCCGGGCATGCGCCAGGCTATCATTCTCTAAATATTTTGACCCGACCAGTATACTTTTGGCTAATAGCGTATCTATATTTACCCGGCCCAGGGGCGTCTGCCATGCGCCTTCAGCCATTAAGCTGTACACTGCCCCGTTACCGGTATGATTAGGCCCCAAAAGGACTACTTTATCTTTTATATTGATCCTGGCAACGGTCTGGCTGGCTACCCTGCCCGAATATTGATACCCGGCATGAGGAAGCAGGCAGGCTAAAGCGTCTATTTTTACCTCTTGGCCATCGATAAAACCGCCGATTTGTTCTTGGATATCCGAAGCTTTCGCCGGATAGAACTGGCCGGCTACCTGCGCCCGGCGTATTTTAGATATTTCCGTCATATATATTTTCCAAAAATTCTTTGCTTTTCTTGATATCCTGGGGCGAAGCCGGATAATGCGCTTCCATAACTTTTAGGGTCTCTTTCTTCAGGTAAGGCGCAAGCTCTAAGAAATTTAGATCTCCGTTAACCGGCGCCTGATGGTCCTGGCAGCCAATTATATTATGCAGATGTATGCCGACCATATTTTGAGCATATGCATCCAGGTAATCTTTATGACGGGCAAACCCCAGATTCTCCATAACCTGGGCATGACCGGTATCGTGCCAGTAAAAAATATGGGAGGATTTAAATTCCTCCAGGATTATGCCTATCTCCTGCAGATTAGGTATCTCGCGGTAATAAAACCTGTTTTCTATGCCTAAATAGACCTCCTGGCTTTGAGCGTAGGCATTTAATTCTTCCAAAGACCTGAGGGTATAATCAAAAAATGGCTGGGCAATGGTCGCCCTTTCCCTCAAGGTATCTTCTTTTACCTGAAGAAAGACAGGAGTATCTTTAAGCCCGAGGTCATAAAGTTCAATAAGTTTTTTTGTCTGGTCCGGCATCTGGACCCTGCCGCAATGCAAAACAACTACCTTAGCTCCTAAAAGCCTGGCTGTATCTATGGTTATCTTAGTGTATTTTATGGCTAAATCCCGCTCCTCTTTATTAAAAGAAGACATGGAATAGCAATCCGGCAGGGCATCCTGGCGCAGAAAACCTTCGGGAATAGGGCAATAATTATGCACACTGCCGATGTGAAATGCGTTATTCGCGCTCAGCCGGCCAATCTCGGATACCATCGCGGCGGTTAAATTAAAACTAAGCTCTAAATCCGCAAAGCCCAGCTTTTTTATTTCAAAGAGCAGATTTTTGACGTTAGTGTGGCGTGCAGCGTTCCAGGAAGTTGAAATAGCCAGAGGCATTCTTATCTTCTCTCTTTGGCCCTCTTTCTCTTACGCTCACTGGGTTTCTCGTAATGCTTGCGGTCCCGGACTTCTCTGAGGATGCCTTCCTGTTCAATTTTCTTCTTAAAACGGCGCAGTGCCGATTCAAAAGACTCATCTCTCTTAACTTCGACTTCTGACAATATAATCATCTCCTTTCCTTAAATAAATAACCCGCTAAAAATAGGCTAGATTGGATTTAATATACCACTCTTTACGGGGAGTGTCAACAGCTTGTGCTGCCGTGCCTACAATAGAAAAGAATACTCTTAGCCTTCTTAAGTACCACTATGCCTTTAGGCAGATCAACAATGGAATTTACCGGGCGGTTGGCGATTAAGTCCTCAATTTCCTTTACATGCGCAAAGGTTATCCGGCGGGTTGAGCCCTGGAGCCGGGATATATTCAAGCGCAAGATAAGCCTTTGCATTGCCGGATGCAGTTTTAAGAATTTGGCGATATCTATCCGGTTGTGCTTTCCCTCGGCTAAGCTCAGGGCTTGCCGGTTCAAGTAATCATAATCAAAAGCAATGCTTTCAGCCATATTGCTTAAAACATCCTTTATGCGCGGGTTATATTGCTCTTTAAGCAAGGGGATTAATTTATTACGGAGCTTATTCCTGAAATAAACATCCTGAAAGTTTGTTTTATCGATACGCGGCTTGATTCTTTTTCTCTTTAGGAATGCCTCTATCTCCCTGCGCTGCACCCGGATTAACGGACGGATAACTGTAAAACCGTAGAGTTTTCTTTTAGGAATAATCCCGGCTAAACCGTAGAGGCCGGTGCCCCTTAAAATCCGCATCAGCACTGTTTCAGCCTGATCATCCAAATTATGCGCTAAAGCAATTTTATCCGCTTTGATTCCCTTAGCCACCTTCAGTAAAAACTCTAAACGCGCGTTCCGGGCAATTTCCTCAAGTGAGCCTTTTTTAGCTAATCCTCTTACATTTATTTTGCCGGTAACAACGGGGATACCGAGCTTAACCCCTAAGCATTTAACGAACTCCGCATCTTTCTTTGAGCCCTTACGCAGCATATGGTCTAGATGTGCGATTTGTAACTTAAACCCTAAAACTCGGCTTAAGGCCTGCAACAAATAAAGCAGACAAACAGAGTCTGCTCCGCCGGAGACAGCGACCAGCACCAAATCCCCTCTGTCAATCAGCTTATACCTTCCGATTGTATCCTTTAGCTTAACCAGAATCATTGTATAAATATTAGCATAACCCGGCTGCTTTGAAAAGATTTAAGATTGACTTTTTACTTTTTAAAGTGTAAATTGAATGCGATGGACAAAAAAATAATCACGCCGAAAGAAAAAAGGGTTATCTTAGAGAACTTTACTTCGCTTTCTACCCTGCAAGGAATCAGTTATCTCATCCCCCTGGTTATCCTGCCATACCTGATCAGAGTAATCGGCCCTGAAAAATTCGGCCTGATCGCCTTTGCCCAGGCATTAATCCAGTACTTTATGATTTTCACGGATTACGGGTTCAGCCTGACCGCAACCAGAAAGATATCTTTATGCAAAGACCAAAAACAGGCCTCTACAATATTTTCGACAGTAATGACCGTAAAATTCATTCTTGCTTTTTTAAGTTATTTAATCTTACTGTTCCTGATAAACGCTATCCCTAAGTTCAGGCATGACTGGCTGCTCTATGTATTCAGCTTCGGAGCGGTTATCGGAAATACCCTCTTTCCGGTCTGGTTATTCCAGGGGGCCGAAAAAATGAAGTTCATAACCATAATCAATATTATCGGCGGCATAATCTATACGGTTTCGCTTTTTATATTTGTGAAAGAGCCTGCGGATTATCTCCTTGTACCTTTACTGAACTCCCTGTTTTTTATAATAACCGGGCTTTTGGGGCTCTATATTGCCTTTAAGGAGTTTGACCTGGAATTCGTATTTCAAAGTTATAGCAACATAAGGGAGGAATTAAAAACGGGCTGGGAGATCTTTATTTCTATCGTCGCCATAAATACCTATACCGCCACGCGTATCTTTGCCGTTGGCCTTCTCACCAATAATACGCTAACCGGTTACTACTCCATCGCCGAAAAAATAACCGGTGTTATCCAGGCATTCCCCCTTGCTTCTCTCTCGCAGGCAATCTATCCGAGGATAAGCAAGATCTTCGCTAAAAGTAAACGCCGGGCCTTAAGGCTAATGCATAAAGTCCAGCATTCCACCACCCTGACCTACCTATTGGCTATACCGGTGCTTTTTTTCCTTTCGCCTGTGATTGTAAAAATCGCCTGCGGGAAAAATTATCCAGAGGTAGTAATCAGCTTGAAACTCCTGCTTCTATCAATGTTCTTTATTAGCGCCAATGCCTTTAAGGTCCAGTTTTTACTGGTTTGCGGAAGGCCGGATATCTACTCCAGGATACATGTCCTGGCAGCGCTCCTGGGCTTGCCGTTAATCTTTATCTTTATCCACTATTTTTCTTATTTGGGGGCGGCGGCGGCAACCATAACCATTGAAACAATTATCTTTATTTCTACCTCACAAATACTCTACGCCCTGACCAATAATTATAGAAAACCCCGTTAAAAAAAAGAGGAGATTTTTCTCCTCTTTAAAAGCAAAAGATTAATTAAATTTAAAAATTTATTTTATCAATCTGCTGGTAGTAATCGTTTAGCACCTTAAGCGAACCGCCGATGGCGATTAGTAACAAAAGAGACAGGATGATTATTACAGCGCTAATAGCTATCTTGGCCCCTTTATTGTAACGCGGGTTAGTCCAGACTAAGGGTAAAACAAGCGGCCCGACGCATAAGAAACCAATGATTAAAGAAGCGGGGCTGAAATACCATTTATCCTTCTGCTTAACATCCATTCAATTACCTCTTCTGCGAGGGCTTGGCGACTTCATTACCGATACAAAGGATCTCTTTAATTGCTCCGGAACTATCTATAATAGCTTTATTCGTCCAGAGGATACGCACGCGTTCTCCGGAACTGCGGATATTCTCATTTTCATTCACAGAGTGCAGCTCAGGATTTGAGGTAATATCTTTAATCATCTGCGTCAGGTCATTTCCGGATAAATCCGTTTTAGCGACAATCGTTCCGACAATATTCAGGCCCAGGACATCCTTTTCGTAAAACCCGAAAAATCTCTGGGCAAACTGGTTAAGAAACCTAATATTACCCCGGGTATCCATAAGCATGATAATACTGTTAGCGTTCTGGACTATCTGCCTATATCTTGCTTCATTTATCCTTGATGCCTCCAGCTCCTGCGAAAGCTTCTTTTCCCGGGCTTGTAATTCTTCAACGCGCTTATGCGCCAAGCCAAATTCAACCAGGAGCTCCTGCAGGTTTTCCTCTCTGTTTTCCACGCTATATCCTCAAAATTTTATTCTCAGTTTCCAATAATCGGTGTACTCATCTTCCGATATTTTGTTATCTTTATTGGCATCCATTTCCCGGAAGTATTCTTTGAATTGCGAGCTGGATTCCTGCCGGGTAACTTTCCCGTCTTTATCTTTATCGGATTTCCCCACTACTCTTGTCTTATCCGCGCCTACTTCCTCTGCCTCCAGTACCCCGTTTTTGTTCTTATCTAATTCATTAAAATTCTTCTCCTGGTGAGCCTGCATTTCTTCGGGGGTAATATGGCCATTTTTATTTACATCTATCGCCTTAAACTCGGCTTTGATTATCGGCGCGCCAATCTGATCCGCAAAAGCATCGCTGCAGGTAAGCAAGCCAAGAACACAAGAAAAAGCTCCCGCTAACTTCAGGTTCTTCATAAATTTCTCCTTACTCTAACGCTGCCTGATTAAACTTACCTTCTCTTTATATCTTTAATAAGTTTTATTATCTGGGTATTTTTTTCGTGGATCGCATTATTCAACGTATCGATCTGTTTTCTCGACTCTTTAGCGTTTTGAAAATTTTGATAGGCAATGCCAACGGCAATGACTAAAATCAATACGGTTATCTCGATAACAATGTTCTCTTTCTTGGCCATCTTTCCTCCTTTTTTTAAGAAACTGCTATATTAAAAAGTTTAAAATAAAAACATGTATGGTGGCGGAGAGTGGTCCTGCTTCGCAGGACTGCCTAAATAGCTACAACGCCACTACTTCGTAAATAGCTGGTGGCGGAGAGTGGTCCTGCTTCGCAGGACTGCCTAAATAGCTACAACGCCACTACTTCGTAAATAGCTGGTGGCGGAGAGTGGATTTAAACCACCGACCAAGCGGGTATGAGCCGCGTGCTCTATCAGGCTGAGCTACTCCGCCATAAGTAATATACTACCAATAAACCGCAATTAACTCAACTTTTACTTTTTCCTATATGCCTCTAAATACGAACTACAGTATATATTCTTATTCAAAATCAACTCGGAGGTAATCAAGGCCTCCATCAACTCCTCATCCGTCGGATCTAATATAGCCGAATCCAGACCGTAAGCAATAGCCATAGTCAGGAAAGTGCGGTTTACCAGGCCCCTGGTATTAGTGCCTTGCGAAACATTGCTTAGCCCTAAGGTGGTTTTAGGGCTAGGTTCAGAGATGATTTTAAATTCGCGGATTGATTCCAGGATATCCTTTAACTGCGCCTGGGCGACATTTACCGGCAAGACTATCGGGTCCAGATACAGGTTCTCTACGGGAAATTCCTTATCTACGCAGGCAGAGACAATCGTCGCCGCCAGCTCCAGGCGCTGGTCTTTATTCTGCGGTATGCCTTTTTTACTGATGGTAATACCGATAAGCTGCGCACCATATTGTTTAGCTAAAGGAATGATGATATCCAACTTTTCGCTGTCCGCGCTAACGGAATTAATAATTATTTTATTCCTGGCCGCCTTTAGGCCGGCTTCAATAACCTGATGTCTGCTTGAATCTAAACATAGCGGCTTATCCGTAATCTCCTGGACAACCTCAACCAGCCAGGGCATATCAACTAAGGGCTGCTTTGACGCCGGCCCGCAATTAATATCCAGGGCATCTGCTCCACTTTCTATCTGCCGCAAGGCGCATTTTTGAATTTCCGCTTTATCCTTTTCTTTAATCGCCTTGCCGATATTGGCGTACATCCCGTTAATTAATTCGCCGATAATAAACATAACCTACCTTTCAAATAAATTATCTATGTACTTACCGACCTTTTCTATCGCCTTAGGATGGCGCATAACCAGTAAATTCGCGCCTGCCTGGACCAAGGCTATCGCGGTAAGCGCCTCCCAGATTACTCCCTGTTCCGCCGGGCCCACCTTTGCCTCTTTTGCCCTCCAGGCTTCCTGGCCCACAAAACAGATAAACGGGCAGGCCAGTGTTTTATCTCCGGAAAGGCCGGCTAGGCGGCTGCGCTCCATAATAGAATAAGCGTACTCCAGTCCATAACCTAAAGCCCCGATAGTCGGATCCATAACAATACGCTCTAAGGTCAGGCCCATATCCGAAATTAAAACATTCAACTGCTTAGCGATATTGATATCTATGGGACTCTCGGCAATAATATTATGTCCGTCAGCCAGAACGCTAGCGACAATCGTCTTATAATTATCCTGCGTAGCCGGACCGATCAAACAACGTTCCTGCTTAGCTGCTTCGGAACAGGCGGGTAAAAGCAGGTTATCCTTAGCATCATCCCCGCAGCCTAAGATAATTAACGGCACACGCACACTCTTTAATACTTTTTGGATAAGCTGCGCTTCTTCTTCGGGGGATTTGTTGCCAAAATCCTGATGCGCTCCCTGCAATCTCAGGCATATCCCTTGTGCCTTATATTCTTTCACGCACATTTGCGCCCATTTCACCGGATCGCCGAGGACATCTTTATATCCACGAGTCAATTCATCCGGCCAATCCAAAGGAAGGGTATCCCAGACTTCAAAAACAATCTGGGGTCTATTAGGGAGCGAACCTTCCCGGAATAAACAAGGTAAAGATTTTTCTCCGCCTATTTTCAGGATGTGCGAGCGCGTGCCTTTGTCTTCCTGGGTTGCTCCGATACTTACTACCGAAACTTCTCCGGACCATTTTTCCGTCATTAGTTGCAGTGCCATATTCTGTCTCCTAATTTGCCTAAAGCCGTTAGAGTTACATTATTATTATTCAGCTTGAATAAAGAATGGCCATCCAGGCTTAAACCTTCAATCTCCGGGTCAGTTGATAATACCCCGAGAAGCTCCAGGCTTAAACCCCTGATCTTTTCCTTGTCTATCGCTTTTTCGCAGCGGTTAACAACAAGGAAATCCTTTTTAGTCTTTAAGCCCAGTTCCCGGGTTAACACTGCTATTCTTTTAGCGGCCTTTAGCCCAACAACCGTAGCATCTGAAACCACTACCAGGATATCTGTCTGGCCGGTAGTGCGCCGGGATAAATGCTCCAGGCCTGCTTCATTATCTATCACCACAAAATCATAATCTTTAACTAATTTTCCCATAACATTACGCAGGGCGTTGTTCACGTAGCAATAACAGCCAGGGCCTTCAGGCCTACCCATCGTCAAAACATCGAAATTATCACCCTCAGCTATAGCCGTCTGCACGCGGTATTCAATAAAAGCGTCTTTACCCATATTTACCGGAACACTTTGCGGATGGCTGGCCAAATCATCCAGTATGGAACTGATACTCTCTTTTATCTCCAACCCTAAAACTTCGGCAAGATTGCTGTTTGGGTCAGCGTCTACCGCTAAAACCGAACCCAGTTTTTTTTCCTTGATGATCCGCACAAACAGGGCGGCGAGAGTAGTTTTACCGGTTCCGCCTTTACCCGCCAGAGCAATAACCTGGCCCATTCAACTTCTCCTGCCTTCCGCCGAAGAAAACCTATCCAAATCCGTGTGCGGAAAAAATAAAGCCGCCATATACTCGTCCATATAGCCCGCATCAACCGATAATTCAAAATAGGTAATTTTACGCGCGAGCTCTTCGGATATCCTGGCCGCCTCTGCGGATAAAAGCATCTGCCGCGCCCCGGCCAATGCGCTGTTACCGATAAAGAAAAACCTCTTTCTCTCTAAATCCGGAAGCAGGCCGATCTTTATCGCGCTATCTATATCCAGGGAAGTGCCAAATCCTCCGGCAATAAAAATCTTTTTTACATCCTTAATTTTAAAATCCATATGTTTAATTAAAACCGCACTCGCCGAATAAATCGCAGCCTTCGCCCGTTTTATGTTTTCGATATCAGCTTCAGTGATAACTATATCCTCTCCCGAACCGGAATCTTCTTTAAAAACCACTACAAATTCTTTCCCGCTCTCGCCCTCCCTTATCCGCTTATGCTCCGCGATTCTGATCTTGCCGCTCCTATCCATAACGCCAACCGTAAACAGGCTAGCGATTAAATCAATGTAACCCGAACCGCAAATACCCGTCGGCCTAGTATCGGCAATAGTAGAAAGTTCAAGTGAAAAGTCTTCCGGGTTGATCTTTACTTTCTGAATGGCGCCGCTGGAAGCGCGCATACCGCACTTTACTCCACTTCCCTCAAACGCCGGGCCGGCAGAAGCAGCGCAGGCAACCAGAAAATCCTTATTACCGAGCGCAATTTCGCCGTTAGTACCGATATCGATCAGAATGCTCAAATCCCTTTCCTTATATAAACCGCTGGAAAGCACTCCGCTAGTCGCATCTCCTCCGACATAACTTGATACCCCCGGCACGCAGGACAAGAGCCCGCGCGGATTAATAATTATCCCGGCTTCCGATGCCCTTAAGACCGGCAGGAAATTTGCCGTTGGCACATACGGCTCGCGCCTGATATAAGTAGGGTCAACCCGCAGCAATAGATGTATCATTGTCGTATTTCCCGTGCAAACAATACAGGTAACATCGTTTAAATCTACGCTATGCTCAAGGGTCAATTCCTTGATTATCTGGTTCATCGTCTGGGTTACCGCAGCGTGTAATTTCTCCATCCCCTCTTCCTGGCGGGCGTAGATAATGCGCGTAATCACATCCGAACCAAAACTGGCCTGTTTATTATAGGTTACCCTGGTGCCCGATATTTTTTTAGTGTTTAAATCCACTAATTGTCCGGAAATAGTCGTTGTGCCTATATCAAAACAAAAACCAAAGTTCTTATTTGAGGTATCGCCCGGCTCAACCAAAACAATTTCTACCGTATCATTTCTCTTGCCGAGAGTGACCGTAATCTTCCAATCGGAATCACGCAGCAATTCTCCCAGCTGCCTGATATTGCTTAAGCCGGTCTGCATAACCGGCAGACCTTGCGCTTTGCGGATACCGCGGAAAAGGCGGTCCAGGTCGCTTAAGGAATCATTTAAATCAGGCCGGGGTAATTCCAAATATAATTTTGTGGCCAGCGGCGAATGTTTAAATATCTTATCGCTTAAAACCGCTTCCCGCGACTCTACCTCTTCGGAGGCTGAATAAATCCCCTGAAAGCCTGAATGCATCTCCATTCTTGATTCAACGGGAACTTCAACCTCCAAATCGCTATGCACGGTAGTAAGACAGGCTAAATATATATTGTGTTTTCTCTCTTGTGCGTCGATTATGCCGGTAGACTGGGTCAGGACTTTGCCTTTTTTTAAAATAACTTTGCACCTTCCGCATACTCCGTCTCCGCCGCAGTCCGACTTTATATACACCCCGCAGGAGATCGCCGCCGAAAGGATAGTCGCATCCTTGGCTACTTCTACTGCTTTATTATCCGGATAAAACGTAACTTTGAATTTATGCATTTAAAGATTCTTTAAAAATGCGGGGATGCCGGCTGCCTCTTTCGGACCGACAATGATCTCAAACCCTGATTCATCCTGTAGTTCACCGCTCATTACCGCCACATACCCCGGAATAACCAACTGCTTATGCGAAACAGCTTCTTTAATCCCGAATTTATTTAGGGATTCGGTAATTTTGTGCGGAGTGAATTTCTCTGCTGCCCAGGCAGTCAATACCGACATACCTTCCGTATCCACGCTGATAATGTAAGCTGGGATCTTACTTGCCTCTACTTCTCCCAGGACCGTATAATAAGAAAGGGAAAAATTAGTAGTAATTAATACCGGCGATTTGTCATTTACCTGGCCTATCGGATAAAGCTTGGGTTCGATCTGAAGCGGCTTTTGCGGGTCAGTATAGATATTCTGCCGAAAAGTCAGGAGCGCCAAAACCTGCCAGGGCTGAACCCCTTTCATCAGGATGATCCCGGCATACTTGGAAATATAACTGGCTGCCTCCTGCACCTCCTCGTAAGGGTCGTCCTGTTCAATAACAGCTAAAGACGGGTATCCGAGGCTGCGGTCAGATTTTTTTAAGGCCAGCCTGCGCCCTTGCGTTAAATCCCCTATTTTTTCGCAAATACCTTTCTTTCCTGTTTCTATAACCAGATCGTTTACGCCCTGACTGGCCAGCGCAACTGCCAATCCAGAGACCTGCTCCAGGTCTTCTCCGTAAACAACTAAAGGCGCTTTATATTCTTTGGCTAACTTACTAACTTCATTTAGATTTTCTTTAGTAGCGTGGTAAACCAGCGGATTCCTGCCTTTTAAAAGCTCCAGCCCCCCTTTTAAGGCCTGCGCATCATTAGTCATTAGAACCAAAACTAAAGGAGTGGTAATTGATACCAGCCTAACCGCATCAATAAACCTTGCGCTGCCATTATTCTGCCGGATAGCCACCAGGTTAACCTCTAGGGACTGACCAACGCGTTCAAATTTCAATTGATTAATCTTTTCAACTTTAGCTTTAATTTCGCCATCGCTAAGGTTATCCTCCAGGATAAAGCCAATCCCCGTGGGCCGGTGAAATTTTTCTTCATGCCTGAACATTACGGTTTCATTGCCGATCTCCAGACGCTTGTCTCCCGAACCCATAGTAATTAATTTTATCGGCGGCAATGCCTGGGCTTCTAATTTATCTTGGACTTCAGCAGTCAGGTGCGGGCACTTGTCAATACCAACTGCTTTCTTGGCCAATTGCATGGCAAAGGCCAGACAAGTGGCAAAACCGCATTCACGACAATTTGTTTTTGGCAGTAACTTATAAATATCCAATCCTGATAAGCCCATAGCGCACTTACTCCTTAGTTTAGGGTAAATATCTTCTGTTTACCTATCTTCAACAATCTCCTGGCAAAGTTTTCTGAATTAACATGCCCTTTTAGATTATCCAGTTCCTTTATTAAAGAACCTTTAAGCCTAAGCGTAACCGCCTTGTTATCCTCCGTGTTACGCATAATGACCTTTATCCTGCCGGAAGCATATTTCCTGATGTTCCCTTTACCGTAGGTTGCGCCGGTAGATAATTGCAGGCCATCGATAAGGCAGGACTTTGGCTTAATATTTACGCCGTAAACTTTAATTTCTAAGCCGAAATATTTTTTTGCGCCTGTTTTTTTTAAACCCAACTCTCCGGCAAGAAGCCCCAAAACTAAATACGGGCCGAGGTGGCCATGGAATTTTATCGCTTCTTTTAAAGGGATCATTTATTAACCAAGCCGGCAAAATATCCCGCACCAAAGCCATTATCAATATTTACCGTGGCTATTCCGGGAGAACAGCTGTTTAACATAGTCAATAATGCGGCCAGGCCTTTGAAGTTTGCTCCGTAACCGCAACTCGTCGGCACCGCGATCACCGGAACGCTGACTAAACCGGCGACTAAGCTGGCGAGTGCGCCTTCCATTCCGGCAACCACAATAATCACTTTCGCGCTTTTTAAAAGAGCTTCATGATGTATCAAGCGATGAACTCCGGCTACCCCCACATCATATAGCTTTTTTACGCAATTGCCCATAGTCTCCAGGGTAACTACGGCTTCTTCGGCTATCGGCATATCCGCTGTGCCGGCAGAGATTACCAGGGCCAGCCCCTTCTTAACAGGAGAACGCCTCCTTATTAAAAAACCTGCTTTGGCTAGCGAATTATATTTTAATCCGGGGATTTTCTTTTTAAGATAAACAAAGGTTTTTTTATCCAGCCTGGTAAGCAATAAATCCTGTTTATTTTTTATTAACTGGCTGGCTATCCTAACGATATGCTCCCTGGCCTTACCCGGACAATAGATTACTTCGGCAAAGCCGCGGCGCTTCTGTCTGTCTATATCCACCTTGGCAAATCCTAAATCACAAAAACCGGATTTTGAAGACATTATATTATTTTTTAATTTAACCCCGCAAGAGTATTATAAGCAATAAAATTACCGATAAAGCGGCCAGTATATAAAAATCGTTGAAATAGAAAAAATCGCTTAACTTATCCCTGGCAGTGCTCTTGCGCAGAGGCGTAACTTTAGGAGAGGTTGGGCGGGATGATTTTTGATACCCAATCACCTGCTCTCTTTTAAATCTTAAATATACGCCGCCTACCTTGTACGCCGGCAAGGCGCGGCTTTCGGCTAAATTCATAACCTCTTTTTCTGAAATATTCAGAAGCAGCGAGACTTCTCTTACCGTTAAAAGTTTTTCGTCAGCCATAATTTTATCCGCCGGTTACTTATCGATCTTTCCCGAAGCGACCCAGGAATCGATCGCCTTCCTCTCGAATTTCCAGTCGTTGCCTTCCTTGTTGCCCGGGACCCTGCCTGAATTTGCCCATTCCATGATTGAACCAAGGTCCACTTCCAGATACCTGGCTAGCTCTTCGGCATTTAAAAAGTCGTGCAGCATCCAACATCGGCCTTCCAGGATTGCGCCCTCGGCGACATTTAATTTAGCCGGGTAAATATCTCCTTCCACTATTGCCGAAGGCAGAATGGTTAATCTCTCTTTAGCGGTTATTCTGCCCTTAACCCTGCCTCCGATAATCACGTTATCCCCGATAATGTCCGCGAAAACTACCGCTGTCGGGCCGACCGTTAAGTTACCTTTGGTCTCAAGATTTCCTTCAAATTTACCGTTAATACGTAAATTTACGGCATCTTTAAAAATTAAGCTGCCCTGCATGGAGGCGTCAACGTCTAAAATTTTTTCTTCCATCTTTTTTTTAAAAGCCATACCCCACCTCCTTGATTTTATACTCTTTCTCCCGGCAGCGATACGCGCGAGTCCGCCTGTTTTATCTCTTTATATATACCAAAAACATAGAGCGATGTCAATATTATAAGGCCGGCTAATTTAAATCCGCGGTTAAAGTTAAGTCTGACCGGTAGCCTTTTTTAAACAACTGGTGGGCCAAACCCGCAATCATTGCGGCGTTATCCATACAAAGCGATTGGGCCGGAAAATAACAATTTAAATTATTTTCCGCTGCGGCCGCGTAGAGCTTACCCCTTAAGCGGCGGTTAGCCGCCACTCCTCCGCCTACGACCAAACGGTTCACTTTCTTCATCTTACAGGCTAAGATTGCCTTCTTAACCAAAGCATCAATCACCGCTTCCTGAAAAGAAGCGCTAATATCCGCTTTTTCTCCCATACTTAAACGCCTGGCCCTTACATAATATAATACTGCGGTCTTTATCCCGCTGAAACTAAAATCAAGTTTGTCCCTGGTCCCGGAACAGTTAAACCTGATTTTCTTAAACTCTCCTGACGCAGCTATTTTTTCGATTGCCGGTCCACCCGGATAGCCTAAGCCTAAAATTTTAGCTACCTTATCAAAGGCCTCTCCGCAGGCATCATCCCGGGTTTCTCCCAATACTTCTATTTTGTCAAAATCGCGGATATAGAATAAGCTCGTATGGCCTCCGGAGACAACCAGCGCTACAAACGGTAATTTAATTTTTTCGCCAGTCAGAAAGTTAGCGTAGAAATGACTATAGACGTGGTTAACGCCTAATAAGGGCCTGCCTAAACCTAAACTTAAAGATTTGGCAAATGAAATCCCGACTAAAAGGGATCCCAGCAATCCCGGGCCGCTGGTTACGCCGATCAGGTCAATATCCTTTAATTTTATTTTCGCTTTTTTTAGCGCGCTCTCTACGACGCCACTGATTGTTTCCAACTGCATCCGGGAGGCTATCTCGGGGATTATTCCTCCGTATTTTTTATGGAACTCCAGGCTAGAGGCAACTGTATTAGATAAGATCTTCCTGCCGTCCCGGACGAGCGCCGCGGAAGTTTCATCGCAGGATGTTTCTATGCCCAAGACGATCATTGCGCCATCTCCGATAGAAATACGAATTTATAGCCTTCCCCGGCCAGTAGCGGCATAACCTCTCTTAAAACTTCCAGGGTAGCCCTGCGGTTATGCCCTATCCCTATCGCAAAGCCACGCAGCCGGGCCTTAACTTTTAATTCATAAATTTGCTGTTTTATGTATTCCTTGTCCCCCTTATTGTCCAGAAATATGTCCCGCTTGAAAAAAGTCAGGTTAAGCTTGCGCGCTAGCCTCAAACATATGGATTTAGAAGTCACATAGCTATCCAGAAAATAAAGGTGCCTGCGTTTTAATTCTTTTAGAATAATCTCCATTGTCTTTAAATCGCTGGTCGCCTTTGAACCCATATGGTTGGAGACCCCCCTGGCGTAAGCTATACTGGCTAAGTCTTTATCCAATATCCGCAGTATTTGGGCCTTTTCCAGGGATACCTTTATAGTGTTTTTTTCCAGGCTGTATTTTTCTTCGGGCTCCATCGGCAAATGCAGGATTATCTCAAAACCTCGGTCATGCAATTCTTCAGAAATCCTCCCGGAATATTTAAGATTCGGTAAAACCGCTAGCGTAAGCGGATACCTTATATCTTCTAGGATTTCCAGGTTATTTAAATTATACCCCCAGTCATCCAGGACAATGGCAATTTTGCCCTTTACCGCTAAGCAAGGTCTTTCCGGAGGCCTGGGCCTTCCGGTAAAAATAAAAACTACTGCTGCCAGAATAATTAAGGCCAGGATGACGATAGGGAGTTTCTTCATTTTAGAAGGTTAATCGCGGCCATTACCTGCGGGTCAGTTTTATAATCCCAGGGGGCCTTATTTTTTGCCGGATGATTACTCAGGCCGGCTTCCTCCAGCAACTCCTGGCCGCTGGCTCCTTGGGGAGTAACATCTAAAACAATATCCGGAGTAACGCCCTTGCCGTGAATCTCTTTACCGGAAGGGGTAAAATATTTACTGGTAGTAAGCCTGAGTGCCGAACCGTCGCTTAAAGGTATGACCGTCTGCACCGAGCCCTTACCAAAAGATTTTACCCCTAATATTGTGGCGCGTTTATAATCCTGTAATGCCCCGGCAATAATCTCGCTTCCGGAAGCAGAGCCTTGATTAATCAACACGACTAAGGGCAGGTTGAGTATGGGACTCCGGGCTTTAGAAATAAACCGCATATTTTGGTCCGCTTTTCTGCCTTGAGTATAAGCGATTAATTTCCCTTCGGGGACAAACTCTCCGGTTATCTCCAAGGCGCTTTCCAGCAGCCCTCCGGGGTTATTACGCAGATCCAGTATCAGAGCATCCATCTTAAACCGGGAAAGTTTTTGAACAGCGGCCTTAAAATCCTTAGGGGTATTTTCCCGGAATTCTACCAGCCGTATATAGCCAATGCCATCAGTCAGAATTTTAGCTTCCTTGATATCATTGATTTTAATCATGGCCCGCACGATCTTAAATTCCAAAATTTTCTGCGTAGATTCCCTCAAGATAGTCAGGGTTACCGCTTCCCCGGGCTTACCGCGCAGCTTCTTCGTTGCACCGCTTAAATCTATTCCTCGCGTCAATTCGTTATTGATTTTAACAATCCGGTCTCCCGGCTTAAGCCCTGCCTGCCAGGCCGGCGTATCCTCAAGAGGCGTAATGATAGTAAGCTGGCCGTCTTTTAGGCTGATTTCAATCCCCAAGCCGCCGAACTTTCCTTCGGTATCAACTTTTAATTCATTGTAAGTATCGGGATCCATAAACTGGCTGTGCGGATCCAGGGAAGAAAGCATGCCTTTTAACGCGCCATAAATCAGGTCTTTGGCTTTTACCTCATCCACATAATCCGTTTCTATAGCAGCTAGGGCATCTGAAAAAAGCTGCACCTGACGGTATAGCTCATCCCTGGTTTTCCTGTCTAAAGAAATTGCCAGCGAAGCGGAAGAAAAAAACAATACCGCGATGATGAAAACGATAAACAGCCTTTTACGCACTCTCCAGCCTCTCTCTCATTAATTCCTGCACTACCTTAGGGTTAGCTTTCCCGGAGCTCTTACGCATTACCTGTCCGACTAAAAACATCAGCGCATTGGCTTTACCGGATTTAAAATCAGTAACTGACTTGGTATTTTCTCTAATAACTTCTTCGATAACACTATTCAAACTGCCGGAATCAGAGATCTGGGCCAGGCTCTTTTCGGTGATTATTGTTTGAGCGGTTTTAGCGGTATTCACCATCTCCTCCAAAACAACTTTACCGCTAAGATTAGAAATAATTTGTTTTTTCTCTACCAGCTCTATTAATTCCACCAGACTTTCCGGAAAGATCCCCAGTTCAGAAGTTTCACAGGCCCTACTCCCGGCCAAAGCAGCCAACGGCCCGATAATCCAGTTAGCCACCGGCTTTTTGTTTTTATCAGAGAATCTTTTAAGGCACTCCTCGGCAAAAAGCGCACCCTTCTTTGAAGCAACCAGGGCCTTGGCGTCATATTCGGATAATCCGTAATCTTTAATGAAGCGCTGCATTTTCTCTTTGGGCAGTTCAGGGATAGTTTTTTTGATCTCGGCGACCTTATCTTCTTTGATTATAAAAGGCGGCAGATCCGGTTCAGGAAAATAACGGTAATCCTTGGCGCCCTCTTTAGTGCGCATGGCAACTGTCTCTTGGGCCTTGGCGTCCCAAAGCCGCGTATCTTGCGTAAGCTTTCCCCCAGAATCCAGCACTTCAGTTTGACGCTTGATTTCATAACTCAAAGCATCCTTAACGCCCTTAAATGAATTCATATTCTTTAATTCTGTTTTTACTCCCAGGGTTTTTGCGCCGGCTAGCCTCAATGAAATATTGGCGTCGCATCTAAGCGAACCTTTCTCCATATCGCAATCCGAGACATCCAGATATTGAATTGTGCTTTTAAGCGTAGCCAGGTATTCATAAGCTTCTTCCGGAGAATTGATATCCGGCTCACTCACAATCTCTAAGAGGGGTATGCCTGTGCGGTTAAAATCTACCAGGCTAATATCTTCCTGATGGATAAGCTTACCGGCATCCTCTTCCATATGCACGCGGGTTATACCAATACGCTTAAATTTACCACCCAGCTCAATATCAAGGAAGCCGCGAATGGATAGAGGCAGGTCATACTGCGAGACCTGATAATTTTTAGGTAAATCCGGATAAAAATAATTCTTCCGGTCAAATTTAGTATATTCCTGGACCTTGCAGTTTAAGGCCAGCGCAACTTTAATGGCATAATCCAGGACAGTCTGGTTATAGACCGGCAAAGACCCGGGAAACCCTAAGCAAACCGGGCAAACCTGAGAATTCGGCGCATTACCAAATTCCGTGGAACAGCCGCAAAAGGCCTTGGTTTTAGTATTTAAGTGCAGATGGACTTCTAATCCGATAACTGCTTCGTATTTCATAATTTTGGTTTCATTTTGTGCCACTCGGTATTCTGTTCATAGGTATACGCCAGTCGAAAAAGCATTTCTTCGTTCAAATGCTTGCTTAAAATTTGTAAGCCAACAGGCAATCCTTCTTTAGTAAAACCGCAAGGGACAGATATCGCCGGTATCCCCGCTAAATTGACCGAGATGGTGTAAATATCCGAAAGGTACATCTTGAGCGGATCATCCACCTTCTCGCCGATCTTAAATGCCGAAGTAGGAGCTGTCGGCGTAATAATGCAGTCAAAGTCTTTGAAAATATGATCGAAATCCTGCTTGATTAGCGTACGCACCTTTAAAGCCCGCAAGTAATAAGCGTCATAATAACCGTGCGATAAGGCAAATGTTCCTAAGAGTATCCTACGCTTAGCTTCGTCGCCAAATCCAAGGCTGCGGGTTTTTTTATACATATCAACCAAGCCCTCTGCCTTAGCCCTTAAGCCATACTGCACGCCGTCAAACCTGGCCAGGTTGGAACTGGCTTCAGCAGTAGCAATAATATAATAAACCGGCACCGCGTATTCGCTGTGCGGCAGGCTTACTTCTTTAAATTGCGCGCCCAAAGTTTTTAATTTATTAATCGCTTCTTCTATAATTTTCTTAACTTCGGGATCCAGCCCCTCCACAAAATATTCTTTAGGAATCCCTACTTTTATCCCTTTCACATCGTTGATTAACGCTTTGGTATAATCCGGAACAGGCGTATTGATAGAAGTAGAATCCTGGGGGTCGTAACCGGAGATGGTATTCATTAAAAGCGCTGCGTCTTCCACATCTTTAGTCAGCGGCCCGATCTGGTCCAGACTGGAAGCAAAAGCAATCAGGCCAAAACGCGAAACCCGGCCATAGGTCGGCTTTAACCCGACTACCCCGCAAAAAGATGCCGGCTGACGGATTGAGCCTCCGGTATCTGAACCTAATGCCCAGATCGCTTCATCTGCCGCTACTGCTGCCGCAGAGCCCCCGGAAGAACCTCCCGGAACACAATTTAAATCCCAGGGGTTATGCGTCGGCCCGAAACAGGAATTTTCCGTAGATGAACCAAAAGCAAACTCATCCATATTGCATTTTATTCCCAGGAAACTGTTTCCCGAAGAAATTATCTTACTGATTACAGTAGCGTTATACGGCGGGTTAAAACCTTGCAGAATTTTTGAGCAGCATTCAGTATTATATCCATCGGTACAGATGTTATCCTTGATTGATACGGGAATCCCGTTTGGTTTGGAGTCCGGAGCCAAAAGCGTAGAGCTAGACGCCCTGACGTATGCTTGGACCTTAACATCTACTCCTTTAATTCTCTTAGTTAAATCCGAAACGATTTGTTCAGAAGTGGTTTCTTTTTTCTTGATTTTTTCGAGGAGTTCGTGAGCGGTTAGTTTATACAGTTCCATAATTATTCAATGACCTTGGGCACGACAAAAAAGTTCCCTTGTTTATCAGGGGCGTTCATCAGGGTTTTTTCAATGGGCAAAGACTTACGCGGCTCATCCTTCCTTAAGACATTGCTTATCGGAAGTATGTGGCTGGTGGGAGCGATATTTCCGGTGTCCAGAACGCTTAATTTATCAATAAAAGCCAATATATGCTCTAATTGCTTAGATAATTTCTCTAATTCCTTCGCTTCCAGCTCAATCCGCGCCAGATGCGCCACATCTTCTACTGTCTTTTTGTCAATACTCATAGCGCTCCTTATAGTTATAAAAAATTATATTAACATTCCCCGGCCCAAAAGTCAAACATATTCACAAAGCGTTTCCTTGACAAAAAGCTTAAATCAGGTAGAATAACCTAATATGAAATCGCAAAATAAGAAACCCAAATATTACCTGAACATGGCCGGAGAATTCGTTATAGAAAATTATAACTATTCCAAGCCCTTCTCTAATTTCTTCCCCGGAATAGCCGGCAGGTATGGCATACCGATGTGGACATTTTATGTTAACCGGGGACAAGCCATTTCCAGCTTCGGAGTCAGGGATAAGGACCATGCCATATTGGAATTCCTTCCGGCAAATAAAGCCTGGCAGCTGGTGAGCAGCCAGGGATTCCGCACTTTTATTAAGCTAACTTCCAAAAATAAAACTGTTTTTTATGAACCATTCCATAACGGTTTCAGCAATCTCGGGTATAACTTAACCAATAAAATGCTGGTTAGCCCGGAAGGCCTGGCGCTTGAAGAGATAAACCATTCCTTAGGCCTGAAAATCAAAGTAGAATATTTTAACATTCCTTCTGATAACTACGCCGGCTTAGTCAGGATTGTTAAGGTTGAAAATACCGGCAATAAAGATAAAATTATTGCGCTGGTCGACGGCCTTCCCCAGATAGTCCCCTTTGGGACGAATAATTTCTTTCTTAAAAAAATGTCCCGGACTATCGAAGCCTGGATGGCTGTGGAGAACCTTAAGAACAAAGCGCCCTTCTTTCGCCTTAAAGTTGACCCGCTGGACCGGCCGGAAGTCATCCCTATTAACGAAGGCAACTTCTCACTGGGTTTTTCTTTTGAAGGAAAGAAGGCAAAGCTGTCCACTGCGATCGTTGACCCTGAAAATATTTTTGGAGAAATTACGGATTTTTCCTGCCCGATTAATTTTATCAGAAACAAGAATCTAAAGATAAACGCAACAGTAAACAGCAAAGCCCCCTGCGCATTCTCTTTCTTAAATTTTAAGCTGAAAAAGAATGCAGAAAAGATTTTTTATTCGGTTACCGGGTTTATGCGCAGCCTGGAAACGCTGAATAGTTCTATCCCCAAGATTACTGCCGCCGGATATCTCAAGCAGAAAAAAGAGGAAAACAAGAAAACCATCACTGCGTTGACCGATGATATTTTTACCTCTTCTGGCTCCTTAGAATTTGACTTGTATGCGCGACAGACGTATTTAGATAACCTGATGCGCGGGGGTTACCCCTTTGCCCTTAAATCCGGCGTGACTTTTTACCTGTATTCCCGTAAACACGGCGACCCTGAGCGCGACTATAATAAATTCCAGCTTGCGCCTACCTATTTTTCTCAAGGTAACGGCAACTATCGCGATTTAAATCAAAACCGCAGGAGCGACGCCTGGTTTAATCCTGAAATAAAAGATGAAAATGTCTTAAGCCTTTTCAATCTAATCCAGCTGGACGGCTTTAACCCCCTGGTGGTTAAAGGCTCTAATTTTATACTCAAAGATAAAGAGGGCCTCAAAACAAAATTAAGACCGGCCTGCGGGCAAAAGAATCTGGATAATATAATCTCATTTTTAAATAAACCCTTTACTCCCGGCGAACTCATCCTATTTCTTGAAGATAACAAAATTAAACTTAATCTTTCTTACGATGAATTTTTAGGCTTAGTTACTTCCTTCTCGTCAAAAACCCATGCGGCTGAGCATGGCGAAGGTTACTGGAGCGACCACTGGCATTATAACCTTGACCTGCTGGACAGCTACCTGAAGCTCTACCCGGAAAAGTTAAAAGAAATAGTTTTTGATAATAAAAGTTTTACTTTTTTTGATAATTCCGAGGTAGTCAGGCCGCGTAACGAAAAATTCCTTCTCTATAACTCTAAAGCCCGCCAGCTGCACGCGGTCACCTGCGATAATACCAAGAAGGAAATGCTGCGTAAACGTAAAGAGCTTCCCCATATCGTCAGGACACAGTTCGGCCGGGGCGAAATTTATAGCACAACACTGGCCAATAAGCTCCTCTGCCTCTTGAGCAATAAGTTCGCCTCGCTTGATCCTTTTGGCGTGGGCGTAGAGATGGAAGCAGACAGGCCAAACTGGTTTGATGCGCTTAACGGCCTGCCCGCCCTCTTTGGCTCATCGCTCTGCGAGACATTGGAATTAAAACGCCTGGCGCTTTTTATTAAAGATGCTTTGCAGAAAACAGGGCTGGAAAAACTAAGCGTCTGCGAAGAAGTGTACTCTTTCTTAAATAAGCTCAGTGCGCTAACCTCTGAATACCTGAACAGAAGTATCGACGATTATAACTGGTGGGACCAAACGCATTCTCTCAAAGAGGATTACCGGCTTGCGACAAAAATGGGAGTAAGCGGAAAAGAGCCGGAGATTACTGCCGCCGAAATAACCGGGATTATCGATACTCTGTTAAAAAAGATCGATACCGGTATACTAAAAGCCTGGAGTGATAAAGAAAAGGTTTACTACGGCTATTTCATCAACGAGGCCGTTGAATATAAGAACTTAAATGAACATTTTATAAAACCGCTTAAGTTTAAACAAACCCGGCTCCCCTTATTTTTAGAGGCCCAGATGCACGCCCTGCGCCTGGCAGAGAGCGCGGCTCAAGCCAGGCTCATCCACCAAGGGACAAAAAAAAGTTCCCTCTTTGACAAAAAGCTTAAGATGTATAAGGTAACCGCCCCCTTAAACGCGATGCCCGAAGAAATCGGCAGGTGCCGCGTATTTAGCCCCGGCTGGCTGGAGAATGAATCCGTCTGGCTACATATGGAATATAAGTACCTGCTGGAACTTTTAAAAGCCGGGTTGGATGAAGAATTTTACGCGGAGTTTAAAAATGCGCTTATACCTTTTCAGAAACCTCAAATTTACGGAAGGAGCATTTTAGAAAATTCATCATTCCTCGTAAGCAGCGCGTTTAGCGACCCTAAGCTGCACGGAAATGGCTTTGTCGCCCGGCTCTCCGGCTCAACCGCTGAATTC
>JAQTPA010000034.1:0-4831 GCA_028713155.1 Candidatus Omnitrophota bacterium
TGACTTCTATAAGTTTTTCACTCAAAATTTTAAGGCAGGCTCAGGAGTAACCTCCAATTATTACCGGCCCTTTCAACTCCTCACTTACGGCTTAATCGTTAAAACTATCGGGATTAAACCGGAGCCGTTTCACTTCTCCTCCATACTCCTGCACAGCTTATGCGGCCTCCTGATCTACCTGATCTTCTTAAGGCTCCTTTATCCGGCAGTCTCTCTGCCCATAATTTTTCTTACGGCGCTTGTTTGGGCCGGCCTTCCTATACATAACGAAGAAATTGCCGGAGTTACGGGCCTGGGCAGCCCTTCTTACCTATTCTGGATGCTGGCGGGTATCCTCGCTTTCTTATATTTTGAGAGCGGAAATAAAACCAGATGGTATTTTGTTTCCGTAGCAAGCTTTGTCCTTTCTCTATTCTCTAAAGAAAGCGCAATTGTCTTTCCCGGCCTGCTTTTAGGCATGCATATTGCCTGCGCTCAAGCCGGTGCCTTAAAAAGGATAAAACTAAAACAGCTTCTTATCCTGCACGCTCCATTCTGGATAATAGCTCTTATTTATATATCCCTGCGCCTGACTTTACTCAATTTTGAAAATACCCTGAATTTCTATAACAGCGCAAATATATTCACGCAGAATTTTTCTTTCCGGGCCTATACCTTCCTGACCATACTCGGCCGCGGCTTGAGCATAATCTTCCTGCCTATCGGACTGCATCCTGAAAGATCCTGGCCGATATTCACCAGCTTCTTTAACCCGCAGGTATTCCTCTCCTTTTTGGCCCTAACTTTGCTGCTCGCGCTGGCCGTTACCCTCAGAAAGAAAAATCCTCTCTTTGCCTTCGGCATCTTCTGGTTCTTCTTCAGCTACCTTCCTATGAGCAACCTGGTTGTCATGATAAACGCCCTGGCCCTGGACCACTGGTTTTATGTACCATCGGTAGGAATACTCCTTGCCCTGGCGAGCCTATTGCGGAAAAAAGCGGCCCAAAAAGTTGCCTGTTTGTTTCTGGCGGCAGGCGTAATAATATTCAGTATCATTACTATTTCGCGCAACCAATACTGGAGAGATACCGAAACATTTTCCCGGTTTATCTTACGTTATGAGCCTGATTCTGCAAAAACCTGGAACAACTTAGCCATTGCCTTAGCTCAGGATCGCCGGTATCCGGAGGCAATAGAAGGCTATTCTAAAGCCATAGCGCTGGAAGATACCTATCCGCAAAGCCACCATAACCTGGCAAACGCTTACGTCAACTTGGGCCAATACAGCCTGGCGAAAGAAGAATACCTTAAAGCAATTGCCCTGGATAAACGTTTTTTCCACGCGTATCTGGCGCTGGGTAAGCTCTATCTTGCCGAGGGAGAAAAGGAAAAGGCGCAGGATTATTTGCGCAAGGCCCTGGAAATTTATCCGGGCTTGACTGAAGCAAAAAGACTCCTGGATAAACTACAGCTGAATCGTATAGGGAAACGGTCCCTATCCGGCCTATCCGATTAGGATACTGATTATATTCTGGGTTTTGCCGGTCAAGGCCTTACGCTTGATGCGGATGCGCTGCGGATCGACTAACGCTAAAGGCTTGGAATTCAGGGAGGCTTTTAATATTCTGTATTCACCGTAATCCAATCTCTTGGGATTAGAGATATTCACCTGCACTTTAGCGCCGCTAAAGGATCTGGTAATGCTGAGCGTGGGGTTTTCCCCAAATTGTCCGGCAGTCAATTTCGGCTCAATTAATAAATCTCCGTCCTCTCCCCGCACGCCAAAGGCCTGCGTTATAAGAGTAAGAATAAACCAGCTGGCTGAACCGGTCAGGTAGGCATACATTCCCCTCCCTTCGGAGTTAAAATATTCCGGCAGGCAGGGATAAATCCGGCTATTAGCGGTATTAGCGCTAAGACTATAAAGAGAACTTAAAACTTTCCAACCCTCTTGCGCAAAAGAGCGGGTATAAAGAGCATAAGCATACATCACTACCATGTGGCTAAAAATCGCGCCGTTTTCTTTATCGCCGTAAGCAAAGGAGAACGCGCGGCCAAGGCTAGGCTGTTGGGCCTTAAAATCAGTATTTAAACGATAACCCTTAAGTTTCTTATCCAGAAGATACCTATTCACACTCTTGATGATTTCATTTGCCTGTTGCTTATCGGCAACTCCGGACATAAGCGGAAAAACTTGGGAGGCCAGGCACATTTTTAATAAACCATTTACCTTTCCTTCTACGCGCTTCTTCTTATTATCGTAATAACCGTTAAAAAATCCGGCATTGAGCCATTCGGTTTTACGGATATGCTGCTGCATCCACAGGGATTTTATTTTGAGGTTGCGCGCTAACGCGGCCGTATCCACGGATATCTTCTTACCCGAAAGGCGCTCTCCCGTTTTAGTAAAGTACTGCTCAAGGATTTTATGTTTTTCTTTTTTATTGCCATAATCAAAATGCTTAAGGAGAATCTTCATCTCCTTAGCCAGAGCGATACTGCGCCTTCCTGTTTTTAACAGTAACTCGGCAAGTTTGCTTAAATTCCAGGCATACATCGCGCTGAAAGACACACTCTCGCCAAATTTCTGCGCCATATCCAGTCCGTCATTCCAATCCGCGCCCTCCAGCCGAATATGGTTGTGCGGCCCGATATTAAAAAACTGGGTCAGGTTCTGGAGCAAAAGATGCTCGTAAATCGAACCCCGATAAATTTTACCTGTTATACCCTTTAACCTGTTCCCCTCGGCCGCTTTCCAGCCGCGGTTGATCTTCGCGGAGCGCCAGGTATGCTGATCGCAAAAATAGGCTGCCTCTTTAAACAAAATACCTGAATCCCCTGTTTCGTTGATATAAAGATCCGTAGTTATTAACGGCCAAACCCCGTGGTCCATCCAGACCCGGCTAATAGCATTACGGTCAGCAATGAATTCTCCCGGCTTTTTGCCCACGATCGTCGCGTTAGAGCCGTCGATCCTTACTCCGCAAAAATTATTCAGGAGAAGATTACGCGCCTCTTTCGGGTCATTCAACAATAAACCCAGGCAATCCTGCCAGAGGTCCCGCCAGCCGCGGCCGCCTTTACCGTAATCAAAATCCGGCAAGAACGAACAGCCGAAAGTTTTTCTTAAAACCGGCTGGATATTCACCCAGCTAAACCACTGGTCAAAATCGGAATTGGCGCTGGAAAGATTTATACTGCTGGATTTTTCCTGCCAAAATTTTTTTGTCTTCTGAAGCGCAACTTCTACTTTTCCGCAAGTATTAAACTTATTTAAATAACGGTTGACTGCTTTTGCATCCTGAGCAATCCCCATAATGAGAATATAAACCTGGCTCCCGGAGGGCCAAAGAGTAATTTCTTTAAAACGTAAAGCCCCCATCGGCTCCCGGCCCTGAATCGGCCTGGCGTCAGGCAAAAGATTGTTCAGGACCGCTTCCGGCGCTTCTAAATCCCCTGCTTCTCCGCAGAACATCTCCTGCGTCGGATAAATATACTGCGGGGAACTGCCTTTAGCGTCAACACCCAAAACAAAATAATAGTCTTTATTCGGCCTGTGCTTTGTCTCGTCAAAAGAAAGCGTGGGCTTAGAAATAACTCCATATTTATTTAAAGTTACGCGCTGCAGTAATGAAGTTACCTGGCGGTGGTCGCGGATATTATCGGCGCTTCGGGCATAAAGGGGAATAGCTGCGGTAGGAATGAATTTTATTTTCTGAGCGCTGACATTGGTAAGCTTAACCCGCATTATCTCCACCGGCTCGCCTGTCGCCGGGATAAAAGAAATGATTTCTGCCCTTAATCCTAGTTTTTTATTTTCCCGCGTAATCTTCTGCCAGAGAAGCCCGGCCTGGAGATTAAAACTGTCTTCCTGGATTTGTTTTAAATTTTTGGAAACCCCTGTCGCCGACCAGAGTTTATCGCGGTCAATATATACCCAGAAATTCCTTGAGGTGCGTAAAGAATTAAGATTTATACGCGAGACGGGTTCTAGCAGGAAGGAATTTTGCCCGGTTTTAATATCGCCGTGCAGGTCCGGAGACAGAGAAGACATTAGGGCTTGGTTACAAAGCGGAAAATAAAGGCTCCGGATTTTATCTGCTTCGGGAAACTCAAATACGCCTAAAGAACTTTCAAAGTTCCAGGTTTTTCGCATATATCTTCCATTTCTTTATTATACCGGCTACTTCCTCATCAGAGACATCGCGCCAGTCCTGATAACCTTGAGCAACTGCCTTAAAGAACGCTGGCTTTTCCAGGATTACAGCCTCATCAACAATATCCAGCAGCTCCTTATCCATTCCTTCTCCTGAAACAGGGCTGGCCGCAATGATCTTTTGCGCATGTTTATTTTTACACAGGAATATGGCTGCCCGCAAAGTGGAACCCATAGCAATCCCGTCATCCACGAGTATAACTGTCCGGCCTTTGATTTCAGGCAGGCCTTCTCCTTTACGCAGGGCCAATATGCGCCGGATAATTTCTGCTTTCTGTTCTTCGACTATCTTATCAACCAATACCCGCGGAAGCAATTCTTCGTATTCTTCGAGAATAAACAGGCTCCCGTCTTCGGCAATCGCACCAAACCCGAATTCAGGATTACCCGGAAAAGGCAATTTTCTGGATATGACAATTGAGAAGTCGGCATTAAGGTACCTGGCTACTTCATAGCCGACCACAGCCCCGCCCCTGGGTATGCCCAGGACAAGGGTTCCTTTATCCTTATAATTTTTTAAAGCCCTGGCCAGTTTTTTCCCTGCGTCTTCTCTATCTTTAAACATTTTAGTATATTAGATTATACCATATTCAATAAAAAGCCCGCCAATTTTTTTGACGGGCTTTTTATTGGTTG
>JAQTPA010000034.1:4931-7290 GCA_028713155.1 Candidatus Omnitrophota bacterium
TATTGGTTGCGGGGGACTGATTTGAACAGTCGACCTCAAGGTTATGAGCCTTGCGAGCTACCAGGCTGCTCCACCCCGCGAAACTTTTTAAAGAATGATTTATATTATAACACACTAATCTGCCGATAAAAGCTAATATTTACCTCTTCTTTTTCTGCGGGACGATCTTAATGGGAATTTCGCCTTTCCTGACTACTCCCATCTTTTCCCGGGCAATCATTTCCTTATAAACCGGGTTATTCTCTATCTTTATTATTTCCTGCTGTAAAAGAGCGTTTTCTATATTCAGGCGCTTGATTTTGTCTTCCAGGTCGCGGTTCTTATCCTTTAAACCCTGTAGCTTAGTCAGGCCCGGAAGGAACAAGATCAAGATAAAAACTGCCAACCCAAAAATCCAGAACGCCTTTTTTAATGTGGCTAACATTTATTTGTTCCAGAGCGTGCCCGCGTAGACTGCCTTAGAGCCCAATTCTTCTTCAATCCTTAAGAGCTCATTGTATTTGCAGATCCTGTCGGTACGCGAAAGCGAACCGGTTTTAATCTGGCCGCAGGATGTGGCCACCGCCAAATGGGCAATAGTCGTATCCTCGGTCTCGCCGCTGCGGTGGGATATAACCGCTTTATATTTGTTTCTTTTGGCGATGTTTATTGCTTCCAGCGTCTCAGAGAGCGAGCCAATCTGGTTGACTTTTATCAGTATAGCATTGGCTAAATTTTGTGCAATCCCTTTTTTGAATATCCTGGGGTTAGTAACAAAGATATCATCGCCGACCAACTGCAATTTAGCGCCCAAACTCCTGGTCATCTCCTGCCAGCCGCTCCAATCATGTTCGCCTAAACCGTCCTCAATGGAAATAATAGGATATTTATTCAACCATGAAGCATAAATCTGGATTAGGTCGCTAGCGGATTTCTCGGAATTTTCAAAATTATACTTACCGTCTTTCCAGAATGAACTGGCAGCGCAATCCAGGGCTAAAGCAACGTCCTTACCGGGTTTATACCCTGCTTTTTCAATGGCTTGGATAATCAACTCCAGGGCCTCGTGGTTAGAGGTTAAGTTCGGGGCGAATCCGCCTTCGTCGCCGACTGAAGTAGAAAGCTTTTTGGACTTAAGCAGCGCTTTTAAATTATGAAAGACCTCGCAAGCCATACGCAGGGCCTCGCTAAAACGAATAGCGCCTATCGGCATAATCATAAATTCCTGGATATCCAGGTTATTATCCGCATGCAACCCGCCGTTTAAGATATTCATCTGGGGGACAGGTAAAAGCTTAGCTTTATCTCCGCCTAAGAATTTATACAAGGGCTGCTTCTTGGATAACGCCGCAGCCTTGGCTACTGCCAAAGATACGCCAAGGATAGCGTTAGCGCCGAGCTTAGCCTTATTTTCCGTTCCGTCTAATTTAATAAGTAAGCTGTCTACTTTCTTAAAATCAGGAGTTAAGCCCTTTATTTTTGAGGCAATTATGGTATTGACGTTATTCACTGCCTTTAATACGCCTTTACCTAAATATCTCCTTTTATCGCCATCCCTTAACTCTAAGGCCTCTTTTTCTCCGGTGGAAGCTCCCGAAGGCACGGCTGCCCGGCCTAAAATACCGTTATCCAGAATAACATCAACCTCTACCGTAGGGTTCCCGCGGGAATCCAGAATTTCACGCGCCAAAACTTTCTTGATCTTTGCCATCTTCTTTCTCCTTATATTTTTTAGGGAGTTTCCCCAAATTGATTGGTTTTCTAATGTGGAGTTATTATTATACGCGCCAGGTTATTTCAGTCAAGTAGAAAATTGGATTGCCCTAAATGCGGAATCCGATTGGCGGCTTTGGCTTTATTGGCGATGGCTCTAACAACTGCTTGATAGCCTGAAATACTATCGCAAATTTCTTATCATATTTCTTTTCCATTTCTTCTATCTTACGCCTGAGGCCTGCATTGGTCAAAAGCATCCTGCGTAATTGGACAAAAGCGCGCATAATTTGAATATTGACCTTAACCGCCCGCTCGCTGCTAAGAATACTTGAGAGCATAGCCACGCCTTCTTGAGTAAAAACGTATGGCAAATATCTCCTCCCGCCTAAACTTGAGGTCACAATTTGTGACCTCAAATCCATAAATTCTTGCCAGGTAAGCTGATACATAAAGTCATCCGGAAAGCGATCAGCATTTCTTTTTACAGCCTGGATTAAAACTTTAGTTTGCACATCATAAAGCCTTGCCAAATCACTATCCAACATCACCTTCTTGCCTCTTATTTCAAAAATTTTAGCACTAATAATTCCAACTGAAATTATATTGGGCATTTTGCGCCTCCTTCCTACTCTAATAGACGCAAGGAGGGGAATTTTCTAACTGG
>JAQTPA010000035.1 GCA_028713155.1 Candidatus Omnitrophota bacterium
CAAATTTTTTGACTAAATTTAGAACGCGGCTCCCCCGCTCTCCGCGTTTAACAAGAAAATTCTCCAGCGATTCTTTAAAACGGTTATAAACCGGCAGGGATATAATTTTATTCAGATAATTGCTGATTGCTCCGACATTAGGAGATATGCTCAACTCATTTGTATTTAAAACTACTAAAATATCTTTTTTTAAGTGCCCGGCATTATTCAAACCCTCAAAACACAGCCCCCCGCTTAAAGAGCCGTCGCCGATTACCGCTACAACCTTAAAATATTCCTCAGGCGTTAGCCTGTCCCTGGCACAAGCTAGCCCCAGAGCTAAAGACACCGCATTCGAAGAATGGCCGGTAGTGAAACAATCGTAAACCGATTCATCTTTGGAGGGAAAACCGGATAGGCCCTGATAGGTCCTAAGGGTTGAAAATTCCTTATTCCTTCCGGTTAATATCTTATGCGCGTAAGCCTGGTGCCCGACATCAAAAATAATCTTATCACCGGGAGCATCTAAACAATAATGTAGGGCAATGATTAATTCTACCGCGCCTAAACTTGAACCAAGGTGGCCGCCGCGCACCGCCACAACTTCGGTCATCCTCTGTCTTATCTCTGCGGCAAGGGCGGGCAACTCCTCGATTTTAAGCTTCTTTAAATCCTGCGGGGAATTAATCCCATCCAATAACATTATTTTTCTTCCTCTTCGGCGAACTTTTCCAGGGCGAACTTGCCGTCTTTCTTCATCAAGAGCTCTACTTTACGCTCTGCGCCTTGCAATTCTTTAGAGCAACTCTCGGCAAGTTTAATCCCTTCTTCGTATTTTTTAAGCGATTCGCCCAAGGTGAGTTTACCGCTGGAGAGCTCCTCGACAATCTTCTGCAATTTCTTTAAATCATCCTCAAACGACTGCTTTTCTCTCATTTGGCATAACCTCCTCAACTGAACTGATAAAAGAACCTGCGCTTAAGATGGTCTTAACCTTATCTCCGCGCCGCATCTTATCCGCATCTTTAATTACCGAACCGTCTGCCATAAATACGCTCAAGCTATACCCGCGGGATAAGACCGCTAAGGGGCTAAGCGCGTCCAATCTATGGATTAACGCAGCCATCCTTTCGCGGGTAATATTCATAAATTGGCGCATATTATGATTTAACCCCGAAAACAACTCATCCAGCACCTGCTCCTTTTCCTGCAAACGATCCAACGGGCTCTTAATCGCATGGCGCAACGCGGTAAGGTTATTTTTAAGCAGGCTGATAGTATCGCTAACACTAAAGCCCGCCTCCTGCTTTAAACTCTCCAGCTCCGCTAATAAGGCATTCTTCTTATCCACGATTATTTTAGCGGCGGCGGTAGGAGTCTCCACAAAACAATCGGCCACTAAATCACAGAGGCTTATATTAATCTGATGCCCAACTGCCGAGATAGTCGGCAGTTGGGAAGCATACACTGCCCTGGCCACGGCCTCTTCATTAAACGCCCAGAGGTCTTCGGTGCTTCCCCCTCCGCGGCTGATAATAATCAGGTCAACTTTATTAAATTGATTTAACTCTTCAATGCCCCGGGCTATCTCCTTTGCCGCTCCCTCGCCCTGCACGCGCACAGAACGGATGACTACATCCAGGCAAGGGGCGTCTTTTTGGAGTATCCCTAAAATATCGCGGATAGCTGCGCCTGCTCCGGAAGTAACAATACCGATGCGAAAAGGCATAAAGGGAAGCGGCTTTTTATGGCTGGCATCAAATAACCCATCCTTCAGCAGTTTCTCTTTTAGTTGTTCAAAAGCCAGCTGTCGGGCGCCGATACCCTTAGGTTCAATTTTTTCGACAATCATCTGGTACTGGCCGCGCGGTCCGTAGACACTCAGCTGGCCAAAGCAGATTACCTTTATCCCATCCTGGAGCTTAAATTTCAATTCCCGGTTAGCCCGGGCGAACATCGCAGCGGCTAAAACAGCCGTATTATCTTTAAGCGAAAAATAAAAATGCCCGGAGGCCGCGGCCTTAAAATTGGATACCTCTCCTTCAACCCAGACCCCCTTACCAAAGGTATTCTCAAAGATAACTTCTATCTCTTGGGTGATCTGGGAAACAGTATAGATATGTTTACTTTGCAGCGGCATTAGTGTCCTTAGTAGCATCTCCCTTGGGCTGTTCTGGCTTAGGGGGTTCTGGTTGAACCGGTTCTACCTTAGGCGGCTCCGGCTTCTTCTTTAAAATAATGAGGTTAACCGAATATGGGTTTAAAGCTAGCTCGTCCTGATAAGCATCTTGGGCGCTGATTGCTTTTTCCAAGGCAGGCTTAAAATCGCAATTCAGGCCGCAGGAGGCATCCACCGTAAACCGGCTATAGGAATAATCGCCTTTAATATTTTTTAAACTAATTTTGATATTACGCTTAACGGATTTAAAACGTTCGGCCTTATCACTAAGCTCCTGGGCATTTTTTAGCAAAGACTTGACCTTATTGGTGGTAGGCAGTAAATTTACATCCTCATGCTGCGCCATAATCCTGGTTAACTGGTCGGAACGAATTACGCTAAGCAGGAATTTCCTCTCCGCGGGATTAAGCCCGGAGATATTCGCCGCAAGCGAGTCCTTTACTATTTCAGGATCAATATAATTATAAATCAACAGGATTATTTTATCCTCTGACTTAGTCGCCAGAACCCCGGCAAAATCATCGTTGAGCTTAAACAAAAACATATCCGGGCCCAGCTCTTTAAGCATCCTGAAGGCGTTATAGATTGCCTTGGGCTGGCCCTTATGCTGGGCATGCCTGGCGTCAAAATAAAAGACTCCGACATTCCTGGTGACCCTTTCTTTGTTACCCTGAAAATCCTCTAAGCAAAAATAAACCTGGTTATCTAAACCGGCCTCATACATATTTTTTATCCGGGCAGGTATGTAGCTGGCGGTAATATAAGATTTCCCTTTGCGTTCCGGCAAGAGGTTGGCGTCACGGTCGTAGTTCCATTCATCCACGATTAAGGGCGTATCCCGGTCAAAACTAAAATAGGAAAGCCAATCACGCACTAAACCGACGGAGTTTTTATTATAAATGGTATTTTCCTTCTCTATTTTAGGATCGGTAGAAAAACCGTGCCAGCTGATAAAGTTAAGGTTGAGATGATTCTGATAGCAAAATTTAATTAATTTATAGATAAGACTTGCTTCGGGAGTAAAAATGGTATTGCCTCCAAGATGGCTAAACCAGGAACTTGTGCTCGGAGCGCCAACGGGTATACGTATTTTATACTGGGCCTCCAATTCCTTTGCGCTCTCGCTAACCAGCCGGTAAAGGTTAAAATAATCCTGCTGCCTCCCTAAAAAGAAATTCTCTAAATCCGGGGCATTCCATACCTCATACCAGATATTATATTTTTTATCACAACTTAGATCCTTCATCGTACTTTTGATCAATTCTTTAAATGCGGTCAAATTTACGGGCGCGCTATTTTTATCCCGGATTTTTCCTAGGCCTACCGGGGTGCCGAATATATTCAGAATAACCACCCCGCCGGCTGCGCTTACGCTTTTAATAACGCTCTCATAATTAGCCAGGGTCTTGTCTTTGGCGGCCTGGTCTTCTGAAAATTGGCTGATATCCCAAAGGCTATATTGCAGGCGATATAAACCGTTAAACCCGATATCCCTTTGCCAGGCCTCCAGGGTTTCTTTTGCGGCCAGGCTTTGCGGCCAGGTATTTTCATAATGGGAACCGCGGCCGCTTAAATCAATATTGGGCTTAAAGATTTTAGGCGTAGGGATGGTATTTGCGGTAACATCCAGCACGCATTCGAGATCATCACCCTGCTGGGCAAAGCAATTGAACGTAAAAGTTAAAAGACAAAATGCCAAACTATAAGTTAAAATACTAAATTTTAATTTTTTGAATGTATCTTTAGTTTTATTCATCTGAAAGTTTTTTCTGTATCCTGGCAATTGACCCTGCTCTCCCTGTTTTATCATCTACATCCAAAACTACCCCGTGCAGCTGGATGTTGCCCTCGGCTACTTCAAAGCGGACCGGGATACTAGTTAAAAACCTCTCGAGGACCTGATCAACCTTCCTGCCGATAACTGAAGTATAAGGACCGCACATGCCCACATCGGTTATATAGGCTGTGCCCTGAGGAAGAACCTTCTCGTCCGCAGTCTGAATATGTGTATGCGTACCCAGGACTGCCGAGACTTTGCCGTCCAGATACCAGCCTAAAGCTATCTTTTCAGAAGTAGCCTCGGCATGGATATCCACAATAATTATTTTTGTTTCTTTGGCCAGCTCTTCTTGCGCAACCAGGGTTGTTGTAAACGGGGACTCCAGGGCTTCCATAAAAGTGCGGCCATTGACATTAATTACGCCGACCTTCCTGCCGTCTTTGGTTTTAAAAATACTGTTCCCCCTGCCCGGAGCTAAGGCGGGAAAATTCAAAGGCCGCAGGATCCTTTTTTCATAACTGATCAGTTCAAATATTTCTTTCTTCTTCCAGATATGGTCCCCTGAGGTAAGCACATCCACTCCGAAACTAAATAGTTCTTCGGCTACCTTAGGGACTATTCCCGAACCTCCGGAGGCATTTTCAGCATTAGCAATAACAAAATCCAGGGAATGCTCTTCGATTAAGCCCGGCAGGAGCTGCTTAACTGCTCTCCTGCCGGGTGAGCCGACTATGTCTCCAATAAAGAGTATCTTCATTTTGCGTATTCTATTGCCCGGGTTTCGCGGATAACCGTAACTTTAATCTGGCCGGGATACTCCATGCCTTCCTCTATCTTCTTGCGGATTTCTCTAGACATATTAGTGGCCTCGGCGTCAGTTATTTTCTCCGGTTGGACAATGACGCGAATTTCCCGGCCTGCTTGTATGGCAAAAGATTTCTCTACCCCCTTAAAGAGATTGGCAATAGACTCTAATTTTTCCAAACGTTTAATATATGTTTCCAGGGTCTCCCTGCGCGCCCCGGGCCGGGCAGCGCTGATGGCATCGGCCGCTATTGCCAGGACTGCGTATAAACTCTGTGGCGCTGTCTCCTCGTGGTGCGCTTCAATGGCCGCGACTACTTCCGCAGACTCTCCGTATTTCTTGGCCAATTCTGCTCCCAGCTTGGCGTGCGTACCTTCAACCTGATGGTCCACGGCTTTACCGATGTCATGCAAAAGGCCGATCCGGCGGGATAATTTAAAATCCAAACCCAGCTCAGAAGCCATCGCTCCCAATAAAAACGAGGCTTCCTTGGAATGTTGCAGCGCGTTCTGGCCGAAGCTGGTGCGGTATCTCAGGCGTCCGAGCAATTTAATCAGTTCCGGGTGTAGACCGTTTATGCCGGCTTCAAATGCCGCGCGTTCTCCTTCTTCGCGGATCTTTTCATCCATTTCTTTCTTGGTTTTTTCCACAATCTCTTCAATCCTGCCCGGATGAATCCTTCCGTCGGCAAGGAGTTTTTCCAGGCTTAAACGCGCGACTTCCCGGCGCACAGCGTCAAAAGCGGAAATCGTGACTGCCTCCGGAGTATCGTCGATGATCACATCTACCCCTGTGGCCATCTCCAGGGCGCGGATATTCCTTCCCTCGCGGCCGATAACCCGGCCCTTCATTTCATCATTCGGCAAAGTTACCACGCTAACCGTAGATTCTACCGTGTGCTCGGCTGCGCACTTTTGTATCGCCAGGCTTAAGATCTCCCTGGCCTTCTTATCCGAGAGGCTGCGCACCTCTTCTTCCTGCTTCTTGATCAGGACCGCCTTTTCATTATTCAATTCTTCGCTGACGCGGCCTAGTAAAATTTGCTTGGCTTCTTCTGCCGATAAAGAAGAGATCTTCTGTAATCTTTCTTTTTCCTCGGCAATAAGCGCATGCAACTGCGCGTCTTTCGCTTTCATCCCCTCTTCCTGTTTTCTGATATTTTCATGCTTTAACTCAAGCTCTTTTTCTTTTTTCTCCAAAAGATCCAGCCGGCGGTCAATATTCTCTTCCTTTTGTGAGAATCTTTTCTCCATATTGGAGATTTCCTGGCGCCTGTCTTTGGTCTCACGCTCAAAATCCTGGCGTATGCGGTACAGCAAATCTTTGGCTTCTAACTCCGCCTCCCGACGCTTATCCTGGGCCTCTTTTCTGGCCTGCTCCAGAATAGCTTGCGCCTTGGATTCAGCATCCTGAATCTTTTTTTCGGCCACATATTTTCTTAAAGCATAACCCCCAAAAACAGACAAACAACCAACAATTAAAACTATCAATATGCTTAACAACATGAATTACCTCCTTAAAGAGGATAAACCTAAGAAGCGATTTTTTATTGCGCAGTTTCTTAAGCGAAGAGTACTTTTTTGACGCCTACATCATGAGGCGTAGTGGGGACAACCGGTAAGATCTGCAGGTCAAAGGCCAGGCCAATAGAAGGAGTGTCTTTAGGGATTCTACTCAGGAAGCGGTCATAATAACCTTTTCCTCTGCCCAGGCGATTGCCTTTTTTATCAAAGGCGACTCCCGGGGTAATCACTAAATCCAGATCCTTAAGGCCGATGAACCTGCCGATAACAGGCTCGGATACTCCATAAGGGCCTTTTCTTAAATGGGCATGACTATCTAATATGGCTGGCCTTAAAGATATTCTACTTTTTACACAAACCGGCACGGCAATAATCTTACCTAATCTTTTTGCTGTCTCTATCATCTCTTGCGTGTCCACCTCGCCTTGCATGGCGATGTAAAACATCACTCTCTTTGCTTTTCTAAATTCTCTTTGCTTTAAAAGTTTATCCTTAATTAAACTGCTCTTTTGTTTACGGTCCTCCTCCTTCTGATTTTCGAGCTTAAGTAGAATTTTACTACGTAATGCCTGCTTTGTCAACATACCTTAGAACCCTACAAACAGGCCTCGCCCTTATGCTTGTGCTCCTGGGAATCAAAGGGAACGGGCCTGCCCTGTTTAGTATAATAATCTTTTAATGCCGAACGTAAAGCCTCTTCTGCCAGGACCGAACAATGCATCTTGATCGGCGGAAGGCCTCCTAATGCCTCAGCTAC
>JAQTPA010000017.1:0-26024 GCA_028713155.1 Candidatus Omnitrophota bacterium
ATCAGCAATTATCTGAATAAAATTATATCCCTGCCGGTTTATAACCGTTTTAAAGAATCGCTGGAGAATTTTCTTGTTAAACGCGGAGAGCGGGGGAGCCGCGTTCTAAATTTAGTCAAAAAATTTGAGGAGAGCCTTAAAGGCCTGTTTATTCCAGGGATGTTATTTGAAGAGCTGGGTTTTCGTTATTTCGGGCCCCTAGACGGCCACAATATGGATTTACTGATTCCTGCCATTAGAAATGTCCTGAATATAAAAGGCCCGCGCATACTGCACGTAGTTACTAAAAAAGGCAAAGGTTATTTTGCGGCAGAGAATGAACCGGTAAGGTTTCACGGCACAGGCCCATTTGATATTCAGACCGGCGTAGGCTTAGCTAAACCCGCAGCCACAAAGACCTATACCCAGATTTTTAGCGAAAAATTAGTGGAGTTAGCCGCCAGAGATAATAAAATCGTAGCCATTACTGCCGCTATGCCCGAAGGGACAGGCCTGGATAAATTCCATCAAGCCTTTACGGACAGGTTTTTTGATGTCGGTATTGCCGAGGCCCACGCGGTTTGCTTTGCCGCGGGATTAGCCAGGGGCGGCCTTAAACCGGTAATTGTTTTGTATTCTACTTTTCTGCAGAGAGCCTACGACCAGGTTATTGAAGACGTGGCCTTGCAGAATCTACCGGTCGTATTTTGTCTTGACCGCGCAGGACTTGTCGGAGAAGATGGCGCGACGCATCAGGGTATATTTGACCTGAGTTTCCTGAATACGGTCCCGAACCTGGTGCTGCTGGCCCCTAAGGACGCTCCGGAACTGGAGATGATGCTGGATTTTTCCTTTGGATTAGCCAGGCCTGTGGTGATAAGGTATCCTAAGGGTAAGGCCGAAAACCTGGGTGATCAGAGACGGAAGATTGAGCTGGGTAAATCGGAAATACTGGCCGAGGGGAATAATTTTATTATTTTAGCTTTAGGGAGCATGGTAGCGCCTGCCCTAGAGGCAAACGACCTGCTTAAAAAAGAGGGTTTATCCGGGACAATAATAAACGCACGCTTTGCCAGGCCTTTAGATAAAGAATTATTCCTAGAAATGTCCGCCAAACAAAAACATATTTTTACGCTGGAAGAGGGGATTACCGAAGGCGGTTTTGGAAGCTCGGTCGAAGATGCTTTAGGCAGGTTCGTAGTAAAGATCGGGTTGCCGCGCAGTTTTATCAGTCATGGAAAGAGAGAGTTATTGTTAGAAAAATACGGGTTGACCGCGGGTAATATTGCGGATAAGATTAAGTCAGAGATATGCCCAGGATAACTATTAATAGAGATAAATGCAAGGGTTGTCTTTTATGCGTTAGCGCTTGCCCGCAAGGTTTGATCGTGGTTGAAGAAGGGTTTAACTTACGCGGGGTAAAGCCGGTGAAATTTAAATCCGGAGGTAAATGCGCAGGCTGTGCGTTGTGCGCCCTTATGTGCCCGGATTGCTGTATTGAGGTGTACAAATAAAATGCCAAAAATATTAATGAGCGGAAATGACGCCATTGCCGAAGGAGCGCTGCGGGCCGGATGCTCTTTTTACGCGGGATATCCCATTACTCCGCAGAACGAACTCACCGCTTACATGGCTAATAATATGCAAAAAAGAGGCGGGGTATTTATCCAGGCAGAAGCAGAGGTGGCTGCGATAAATATGGTATTTGGCGCTTCGGCTGCGGGAGCCCGCTCAATGACTTCGTCCTCCAGCCCCGGGATAAGTCTGAAGCAGGAAGGGATTTCTTATATAGCCGGAGCAGAATTACCGGCAGTCATTGTAAATATCATGCGCGGCGGACCGGGGTTAGGCAATATCGCTCCTTCCCAGTCGGATTATTTTCAGGCCACGCGTTCAGGCGGCCACGGGGATTATCATTGTATAGTTTTAGCGCCCGCAAGCGTCCAGGAAGGCTATGATTTGACCTGTCTTGCATTTAATCTGGCGGATAAATACCGCGCTCCCGCTATAATCCTCGGGGATGGAATGCTTGGGCAAATGATGGAGCCTCTTGAGCTTAAAAATCAAAGCCCAAAGCCCAAAGCTAAGCCCTGGGCTCTGACCGGCTGCGCAGGAAGAAAGGCTAATGTTGTAAAATCATTTTATTTGAAAGAAGGGGATTTAGAAAAATTAAACCTCAAACTACAAAAAAAATATAAAGAGATAACAGCGAAAGAACAGCGCTGGGAAGAATTATTTCTGGATGATGCCAGGGTAGTCTTGGTTGCTTATGGAAGCATGGCCAGGATTGCCCGGGCTGCGGTAAAAACCTTAAGAGGTAAAGGCAGGCGCGTTGGCCTGGTCCGTCCGATTTCGCTCTGGCCTTTTCCCAAAAAAGCATTTACCAGGCCAAAGAATAAATATTTAGTAGTTGAGATGTCTTACGGCCAGATGCTGGAAGACGTGCAGTTGGCTCTTTGCGGAAAGGCAAAAGTCGAGTTTTTAGGTCGTTCCGGCGGCGGGGTCCCTTCGGAAGAAGAAATAATTTTGAAAATCAATAAAATATATAATGGATAGAATATATTCTCATCCCCAATCATTGCGAGACGTACCCACCCACTATTGTCCGGGTTGCGGCCATGGCCTGGCGCACAGGCTTATTGCCGAAGCAGTAGACGAATTAAGCCTAAGAGAACAGGTTATCGCAGTGGCTCCGGTTGGCTGTGCGGTTATCGCCTACGACTATTGGGATTTTGATTGTTCGGAGGCAGCGCATGGCCGGGCCCTGGCGGTTGCCACCGGGATCAAAAGAGTCAGGCCGCAAAATATAGTTTTTACTTATCAGGGAGACGGGGATTTAGCGGCTATCGGGACCAACGAAACAATCCATGCGGCTAACCGGGGAGAAAACCTTACGGTCTTTTTCATAAATAATGCTGTCTACGGGATGACCGGCGGCCAGATGGCGCCCACTACCCTGTTAAATCAAAAAACTTCCACTACACCCGAAGGAAGAAATGCGCAATTCCAGGGCTATCCTTTAAAAATTTCCGAAATGTTAGCTCTTTTGCCCGGAGTTAAATATATAGAACGTGTTTCACTGGGCTCGGCCCAGGATATTACGAAAACCAAGAAAGCAATAAAGAAGGCGTTTACAAATCAGATTGAAGGAGTGGGTTTTTCTTTAGTTGAGATGCTCTCTCCCTGTCCGACCTATTGGGGTCTTTCTCCTTGCGAGTCGCTGGATTGGATTAAAAATATTATGGCCAAAGAATTTCCCTTGGGAGTGATTAAATGACTGAGCGTATTATCATAGCCGGCAGCGGCGGCCAAGGTATAATGCTTTTGGGCAAGGTTCTGGCCGAAGGAGCGCTCTTAGAGAATAAATTTGTTACCTGGCTGCCTGCTTATGGCCCGGAGGTCCGCGGAGGGGCTGCGCATTGTATGGTAACGGTATCGGACGATGAAATCGGCTCCCCGCATATTGATCAAGCTGACTCTTTGATTATCATGAACCAGGTCTCTTTGGATAAATTCAGGGGCCGCTTGAAAAATACAGGGCTCATGGTTGTCAACAGTTCCCTTGCAAAACCGGACAATAATATTAAGGCTAAAGTTAGCGCGGGAGAGTTCACGGATACGGCAATAGGCCTAGGCAATATTAAAGTGGCGAATATGGTGGCTTTAGGCAGTTACCTGGCGGCAAAAAAAATTGTTTCTATGGAAAATATATTAAGGGTTATCCAGAGAATGGCGCCTAAAGATAAGCCCGAGTTGCTTAAGGCTAATGTTGAGGCGCTCAAGAAAGGTATGGAATTTAAGAATGATTAGGGTTCGTTTCGCTCCCAGCCCGACGGGGAATCTGCATATCGGCGGAGCGCGCACAGCGTTATTCAATTGGCTTTACGCCCGGGCCAAGTCCGGAAAATTCATTTTAAGGATAGAAGATACGGATAGCGTGCGTTCAAAACAGGAATTTGTGGAGGAGATCTTAAACAGTCTTTCCTGGCTGGGTTTCAACTGGGATGAAATCTATTACCAAAGCAAGAGGTTTGATATTTACAACGAATACGCTCATAAATTGCTTAATGAGGGCAAGGCTTATCAGGAGAAGGCGATAGGTAAATCGGGAGAAGCAATAATTTTTAAAGTCCCGCAGCAGAAAATAAAGATTCAGGATTTAATCCGCGGCGGGATTGAATTTGATACCGCGCTGATTAAGGACCAGGTCCTCATAAAATCCGACGGAACACCGACCTATAATTTCGCCTGTGTAGTGGATGACGCAGCTATGCAGATCACCCACGTTATAAGAGGGGATGACCATATTTCCAACACGCCTAAACAAGCGCTCTTATATGAGGCGCTGGGTTTTACTGTTCCTGAATTTGCGCACCTGCCATTGATTATGGGGATAGAGGGGGGCAGGCTTTCTAAGCGTACAGGAGCCACCGCTATAAGCGATTACCGTAAAATGGGGTATCTTGCGCCGGCCCTAGTAAATTATCTTTTACTTCTTAGCTGGGCTCCCGGGAATAACGTGGAAGTTATTGATATTAATGAGGCGATAAAACTATTTGATGTTACTCAAGTGAATAGGACCTCGGCCACCTTTGACTTGAAGAAGCTGGATTGGATCAGTAATCAGTATCTGAAGAACGCTGACCCGGAAAAGCTGCTGGAGGAGCTTTTACCGCTACTAAAAGCGAAAAAATATATCGGTGAAGACGGTTTTGACAGAGATTATATTTTAAAGTTGGTAAAATTATTCCAGGCGCGCCTGGCGCACTTAAATGATTTTGTGGATTGGGCGGATTTTTTCTTCGTTCAGGAGCTTAAGATCAGCCCGGAGGCCGAAAAAAAATTCTTAGCCCAAGACTTATCCGGAGAATTCCGGCTTTTCATAGAAAAGCTTGATAAATTGGGAAAATTTGATATCCTGAGCATAGAAGAAGGGTTTCGTGAACTGGTTAAAGAATTAAATATTGAATCCAAGGCTCTTATCCATCCGATAAGAGTTGCCCTTACCGGAAAGACCATCGGTCCGGGGCTCTTTGAAGTAATCTATTATTTAGGTAAGGATCGTACCAAAGAAAGATTAAGCCATTGGATAAAGGGGGAAAGATAATGCTTAAAAAGGTATTCTTGCTGAGTTTTCTTCTTACTTTCGCTTTTCTGGCAAGTAGCTGCGGGACAATTTATAAAGGGGCCCAAGGCATGAAAGAGGGAGCTAAAGAAGACTGGTCCTGGCTGGCAAAACACGCCGATAATGCCGACGATTGGGTAAAAACCAATCTTTGGTAGAAACACGGGAATATTATTCTGCTTAGCCGTATTAAGCCGGGTTGATCCCGGCTTTTCGCTGGATGCTTCTTTACAGGTTTTGTAAAATCGGATATAATTAATCAACTTACTTAATAATTTGCCCTGTCGTCTAATGGTAGGACACAAGATTCTGGATCTTGTTATCATGGTTCGAGTCCATGCGGGGCAGTTATAATTGTAGTAAGAAATCGGCTAAAAGGTAATCATGGTTAAGGAGCAAAGTAAATATCCATTGGGGATTACCGTTTTCGGCGTCATTATTGTTGTCACTTCCTTGTTACAGCTTAATTCCTTAACTAGTTGGCTCTATTATCAATGGTTATTCAACGCCTTGCCGGAAGATATGCTCAGGGTAAGGTATTTTATATCCATTGCTTTAAGAACATTGGGTTTTGTTTCCGGTATCGGTATTTTACTCCATAAGGATCTTTTTAGAAAAATAGCCATAGGTATTTCTGTCTTTACTGTCGCCACTATTTATTGGAAGCACCCCCTCTATGGGGTAAGTAAGCACGCGCGGGTAGTCATAGATTGGATTTCTCGGTCTAATTGTTGTTCTGCGGGTTTAAGCCAGCCGCCTCTTATAAAAATTATCGAATGGAGTTCTTTAATTTCCCTCTGCGCGGTAGATGTCGGCTTTGCGCTCTGGCTTATATACTATTTTACCCGTCCCCGCATAAAAGCTTATTTTAAAAAATGATAGGGCCTATCCCGGATAGCGAAAAGGTAGAGGTAGATACCCTTTGCCGCTTGTCGCTTCTGAAGAACTACAACAGGCATATCTATAAACAGATTGAGCCATTTTTAGGCAACCACGTTTTAGAAATAGGCTGCGGTAATGGCAATATTACCGCTTTTCTTATGACCAGGCGTTCGGTTATAGCCCTGGATAAATCCGAGCTAAAACTAAAACTTTTAAGCCAAAGATTCCCCCGTCAGGACAACCTAAAAATTATCCGGCATGATATAGAACAGTTACCTTTTCTAGATATAAATCCGCCTCCAGATACAATAATATGCCTGAATGTCTTAGAGCACATCAGAGATGAAGATAGGGCGATGCGGCACATCGCGGAGTTATTAACCGATAAGGCTAAATGTATCCTGCTTCTGCCGGCCCAAAAGGCTTACTTTAGCCCTATGGATAAAGTACTCGGACATTTTAGGAGATACGATGCGGATGACGTAAAACTCCTTGTCGCCCAAAGCGGGTTAAAGGTAGAAAAGCTGGTTTACTTGAATTTTTTGCCCGGCCTGGGCTGGTGGTTTAATTTTGTTTTTTTAAAAAGAGAAAAATTTTTAAGAAAGCAGCTTTTATTTCTTGATAAATTGGTTTTTCTCATTCAGCCCGCAGATACCCTATTCCGCAGGTTCGGATTAAATATCTTAACGGTATGCTGTAAACCGGGCGCCTAAAAAAATGAAAGTATGGCGTCAATAGGCAAAAGAAGGTATAATAAGCTTAGCGGACAATTCTCATCCAAAAAATGCAAAATAAGCAAAAAATAAAAAAACCAGTTGTCGGAATAAAATCCCTACGAAAAAGAATGAACCGGCCTAAAGAAAGCAGGTTGAAAAAGGAGGCATTAGAAGAGAAAGAAAGAATGCTGGAGGCTGTCATCCGAAACTCTGCGGTAGCCATCTTTGTCATTAACGCGCGGCATAAGGTTGTTTACTGGAATACGGCATGTGAAGAACTCACCGGCTTAGAAGCGAAAAACTTGATAGGGACCAGTAACCACTGGAAAGCTTTCTATGATCATTACCGCCCCTGCGTCGCGGATATAATTATTGACGATAGGTTTAGCGATATAGCCAGGTTTTATAAGAATTATAGAAAATCCGATTGCGTACTCAACGGTATACACGCTGAAGGCTGGTATCTTAAATTGAACGGCAAAGATAGATATCTGGTGTTCGATGCGGCGCCCGTGTACAATACTAATGGAAAATTGGTAGCCGTCGTTGAAACACTGCAGGATATTTCTGAATTTAAGACAGCGGAAAAAAAGCTGCAGGAGAACGAACAAAAGATGCGCGCTGTTTTCGACCAAACTTTCCAGTTCATCGGATTAATGACGCCCAAAGGGATCCTTATACAGGTTAACAGGGCAGCTTTAGATTTAATCGGCAGCCCAGCTGCTGAAGTCCTGGGTAAGCCGTTCTGGGAAGCGCCCTGGTGGACACATTCGCCGGAGCTGCAGGAAAAATTGCGCCAGGCTGTAAAAAAAGCAGCCGGAGGTAAATTTATCCGTTTTGAGGCAACCCACCTGGATAAGGAAGGCGCTGTGCATAATATTGATTTTTCCCTCAAGCCGGTGAAAGATAAAGATGGCAGGATTATTTTTCTGCTCCCCGAAGGCCGCGATATTACCGAGTTCTTACAGGCAGAGAGGCTGTTGAAAGAATCCGAGCAAGACCTGCAAAAATGTTATATTGAGTTTAAGCAAACCCAGGCCGAGCTTATTCAGGCAGAAAAGATGGCTGCCTTGGGCAGGCTGGCAAGCAACCTGGCGCATGAGATAAAAAATCCTTTGGCGATAAATCTGCAGGGCTTGGAGTATCTGAAGTCCATACTGCCGCCCGATAAAGCCTACATAGATACCATAGAGAGTTTAATAAAATCTAACCTTAGGGCGGATAAAATTCTGAAAGACTTGTTAAGCTTCGCCCGCCCCGCCGCCCCGCTTATATTTGAAGAGACAGATATCCCCGCACTCATTAATAGCAGTTTATTCTTCGTTGACCCGCAAACCAACCTGAATAATGTAACCCTAACCCGGAAATTCTCGCCGGATCTACCCAAGGTAAAATTAGATTATAATCAAATGCAGCAGGTTTTGATAAACGTTTTCATTAATGCCTTTGATGCTATGCCTCAGGGAGGCAATATTACCGTGACAGCCAGCCAGGTTGAGGATGCCTTAAACAGGAAGAACCTGCGGATCGTTATTAGCGATACGGGTTGCGGCATCAAGGAAAGTGATACCAGCAGGATTTTTGAGCCGTTTTTTTCCACTAAAAAAGAAATCGGAGGTACAGGTTTAGGGTTAGCCATATCTAAATCCATCATTGAAAGCCATAAGGGGACAATAGAAATTAAAAGTAGGTATGGCGAAGGGACGAGCGCGATTATCAGTTTACCTATTGTTTAAGGTTTAAGGGAAAACGCGGTTACAGATTATTTTGCCAATGGAGGGGGTATATAAAAAAGGAGACAAGCATGCCCGGTAAAATAAAAGTGCTATTGATCGATGACGAAAAAGAATTTAACCACTTTGTAAAATTAAACCTGGAAAATACGGGAGAATTTGAGGTCCTGGCGACCGAAGACCCCATCGTGGGAATAGACCTGGCCAGGAGGAACCCTCCGGATTTAATCCTGCTGGATATCTATATGCCCAAGCTGGACGGTACGGCGGTAGCGGAAAGTTTACTCGCAGATAGCTTGACCAGTAATATCCCAATAGTGTTCCTTACTGCCTTGGTCAAACAAGGCGAACTAAGTAAGAGCTCTACCATTGCCGGAAGGCACTATATTGCTAAACCCGTAACTACCGGCGATTTAATAAGCCAGATTAAAGTTATTCTCAAGAAATGATTCCAGGGTTGCCCCGCCAGTTTATCTTATGGAAATAATCAGCGCCTTTTGGACCTTTCCGGCAATTATTTTAGCGGCTTTACTTATTGCCTGGGCAGCAGAATGCGGACAGTTTTTTATTTCGCAGGGGCTAGCCCTAGCCGCGCTTGCCTGGATACAGACGCTTCCCGAATTCGCGGTCGAAGGAGTGATTACTTTAACTGCAGCTCAAGACCCTTCTAAGCTGCACCTTATTACTGCCAATTACACAGGTTCCTTAAGGTTATTTGTCGGTTTAGGCTGGCCGATGGTTTATTTTGTTTCCCTGTTTTCCAGGAGGATTAAAGAGGGCAGGAGAGGCCCTTATAGCCTGGAATTGGATGATGAGCATTGCGTTGCGGTAATTTCGCTCCTGCCGGCGCTGCTTTATTTTTTAGTGGTTTACCTTAAGGGTACATTAAACATTCTTGACGGAATAATATTAGGCTCTATTTATCTGGCCTATATTTATCTTTTGTCAAAAATACCTCCGCATGACTCTGAGGAAGTCGAAGATTTAGGCCGTATTCCCAAGTATTTAATGCGCAAGCATTATCCGCTAAACCTCGCCTGGGTAGCTTCTCTTTTTGTCTTGGGGGCCGCGCTGTTGTATTTTTCAGCCCGTCCTTTTCTTAATTCAATGCTCGCTTTAGCAGTTTACTTCGGGATTTCGCAATTTGTTTTTGTGCAGTGGATAGCGCCTTTCTTAAGCGAATTTCCCGAAAAGCTCTCGGCTTTCTACTGGGCAAGAAGAACCAATAAGGCAGCTATGGCACTGGTTAATTTTGTTTCCTCCTCCATTAACCAGTGGACTATACTTATGGCGCTAATCCCTTTTATTTATTCCTTCGGGATGGGTAAGGCCGCCAGTGTCGCCTTTGATGGCTACCAAAGGGCAGAAATACTTTTGACGATCATCCAGTCTTATTTGGGATTTCTCTTTCTAGTTAGCATGGATTTTAAATTCTTTGAAGCTGCGGCTTTATTTTTATTATGGCTGGCGCAATTCCTGTTTCCCGGGATACGCCAGGAAATTACCTGGGTTTATGGAGTGTGGGCGCTGATTGAGTCCTTACGATTAGTAAAAAATTTCCAGAAAAGGAATGCCTTTCGGATCTTTGTCCGCTTAAACAGGGAGCGCCTGGAGGGCAGCTTATTTTAACCGCTAAACCCCTTGATATTTTATTCAGGTATTGTATAATCACCAATTGGTATGTTAGATTTACGCGCGGGTGGTGGAATGGCAGACACGCAAGCATGAGGGGCTTGTGCCGCAAGGCTTGGGGGTTCAACTCCCCCCTCGCGCACCAATAAGAAATCTAGCGGTCTGTTCCGCGCCGGTCTCTTACGTAGTTACTTCTCTCCAGGCTTTTGGCGTAAGCTTTTAGTTCTGCGCCGATCTCTCCGATTTGCGCCACGTGGGCAATCTTGCGGGATTCATTGGTCACTACGCCTATAGATATAGAAAGGAGGGGGATTCTTTGTTCTAATCCCTGGCGGTCCTTGCCTATTATGTACCCATTCTTCCCGTCCTTTTCATTATAGAAAGAAAGAACAAGGTTTTCAAAATCTAAAATGAATTTTTGGCATAGCGCATCGGCTTTATCCATGGTAGTGACGACAACAAAGTCATCGCCGCCGATATGTCCTACGAAATCGTCACGGTTGCCCAGCTCCTGCGTTACACGGATAAGCAGGCGCGCGGTCTCGCGGATCACCTCATCGCCATGCTCAAAGCCGTATTTGTCGTTATAGGATTTAAATTTGTCCAAGTCCAGGTAGCATACGGCGAACAAAGATTTATTTTCTATGCGCTTGGATAACTCTTGCAGGATAGAAACGTTTCCGGGAAGCCGGGTGAGGGGATTAGCTTCCAGGTCGCGCTCGGTATGCCTTAAAATCATGCGGATGCGCGCCAGCAATTCTTTAGGTTCAAAGGGTTTCACTACATAATCATCCGCTCCGGCATCAATACCGCCGACCTTATCGCTGATATCGCCTTTTCCGGTAACCATGATTATAGGCAGGTGCCGCAGGAGCAGGTCTTTTTTTATTCTCCGGCAGACCTCTCTGCCGTCAACCTTCGGGATTTTATAATCCAGCAGTATTAGATCCGGTTGAATGCTACGGATGACCCTTAAGGCCTCTTCTCCGTCGGCAGCTTCAAGTATCTCATAGTTTTCTTCGGAGAGGGTAAGTTTTAATACATCCCGGATATCCGGGTCGTCATCGACAATAAGTATTTTTACGCTCATATATATTTATTCCGCTGCAGGTAAAGTAAAACTAAACGTTGTGCCAGATCCAGGCTTACTCTTAACCCAGATTTTTCCACCGTGCGCTTCAACTATATGTTTGACCAGTGATAAGCCCAGGCCGGTTCCCTTAACTTCCTGATTTATCGCGTTATCCACGCGGAAAAATTCTTCAAATATTGCCTCTTGCGCTTCTTCGGGTATACCGCAACCGGTATCGCTGACATCCACCCGGATCATTTTATCTATCTTGCGGCTGGTTATAGTTATCCTGCCTTGCGCCGGCGTGAATTTTATCGCATTGCTGATAAGGTTGATCAATACGCGTTCTAGTTGTATCTTATCGGCCAAGACCAGGTTGGTATCTTGCGCAATCCCGGTATTTAAATACAGCGCTCTTTCTTTTAATTGGCCGGATAATAAATCTTCAACTTTGCTGGCTGTTTCTTGTAAGCCGCAGATTTCGCTGCGCATAATTACTCTCCCGGATTCAATACGGGCTATATCCAGCAATTCATTGACCATATGTACCAGTTCATCGCTATGCCGGTTTATCTTTTCCAGGCGTTCTCGTACATCTTTAGGCAAGTCGCCTAACTTACCGGTGAGCAGTATCGCAGCATACCCTTTTATAGAGGTAAGCGGGGTCCTTAACTCGTGGGATACGCTGGAAACAAAGTTAGTTTTACGGTCGCTGATTTTTTTGACTTCTTCCAGGGCTACGGTTAATTCGTGGGTCCTTTCGATTACTTTCTTCTCCAGCTCTTGCTGCGCGCGCCAGCTTTTCTCAAAGAGGCGGGCATTTTCCAGTGCCTGGCCTAATTGCGTAGCCAGTATTTTGATCAACTCTTCGTCTCCTTCGGTAACTACCGTTTCAGGATTTTGCGTGCCGACAAAAATTAACCCCCTGTTATTCTGCTGAGGCAATAGCGGCGAGATTATACAAGAGATTACCTTAAAAATAGTATTCAATTGTTGCGCGGTAATTAAATCATTCAATCCCGAGATAGAAGAAAGGGTTTTATCGCTGGTTATAAAATTAAGGCACTGTTTTTGGTTATTGTTAATGAATGATTTTATAGCGTTAATTTCGTCCTCCGTATATCCTATACTAAAACGTAAGGCGAATTGTTTATGCCCATCGTCCCACAGAAAGCCGCAACCCCTTTCCAACCCCAGGTCCTCTAAGTATTCCGGCTGTATGCGCTTAAAGATCTGGTCTTCCTCCAAAGTCATGCTGATTATGCGGGATAACCTTTGCAAGGCGTAGAGGCCGGTTATTTTTTTATCCAGCGCTTCCTGTATTTTATTTAATTCCATATCCGTACGCACAATGAGCTTGGCCTGCTCATCCATATCATCCAGGGATTTCTTTACGCTGTTGAATTTGGGCATTAACTGATTCAGGCGGGATATCTTGTAAATAAGGATAACAGCCAGGGGCAGAGTCGTTAATATATATACCACAAGAAGAATTTTATCTAAGTGAGACATTTTTTAGTCCACGATGGTTAATAACGCAATAGAGTTATTATGAAAATATGTCTTTCCCAAATAATTAATAGAATTTAAGGGCGCTTGTTCCGCAGAAGTATATATGCCGGATAAAGGTACATCTTCTCCCAGTATATCCCGGATAAGTTTAATTTCTTGTATAGCTTGCCTCCCCAGGAGTATATTCCGGGATAAAGAGTTAAGGATAAAGGCAAATTTTATTTTTTTACCTCCCACATTTCTCAGTGTTGTTTTAGCCACGTTGCTTGCGCTCAATAAGCAGGCTTCCTTTGAGCTGATCATTAGCCTGACGTAACTGCCTTGGGGCACTTCTCCCCGGAATACCAGGGATCCGTCGCTCTCTATAGATACGATACTTCTTAATAGATAGTCATTGTTTTCAGAGATGCGTAACCCCAACGGGTAAAATACCGAGAGACGTTTGAGTTCTTTTTTTAACTCCGGGATTTCTTTTGCAAAATATTCTTTATATAAATTGGCTGCCGGTACGCCGTCAATTTCATTCACTATGTCTCCAAGCGAGCGGGTTACATAACGGGGTTTTCCCAACGGCTGCCAGCCGTGTCCTATCTCTAAGTTAAAATTAAGTTTACCGCCCCAGAGTATGCCGCAGGCCGCATTATGTAATATTTCCGGGCCGAAATACAGGCAGCTTTCTTTATGAGCCGTAATCGAGGCCCCGACTAAAGGGAAGCTTCTCCCCAACTTTTCCTGCAGCCCGGTTATAAAATTTGAATTATATACCGCGCTGGTATTGGAAAATATGACACTTAAGTTGCGGCGCACATTTTTACATCCGTATAGGAGTCTTTCTCCTAGTTCTTCTCCGGAAGTTAAGGCGGTGTTTGCGCCTATATCCTTGACGCAGGCAGCATTAAAATAAATACTTTCTTCCAAGGAAAAAAGTATGACCATTAGTCCCTGTTTCAGGCTGCCTTGATTACATATAATCGCCGTGCTGCTGGCTCCCAGGAGCTGGACAGGGCCAATTAAGTCGGCAATTGTTTCTAATACCAGGGGATGGCAAAATTCGCCGGTACTAAAGACAAAGGCAAATTTAATTTTCTTGCCGTTTAAATCCTGCTTGGCTTTTTCAACTGCTTCCTTAGCCGCTTTTAGGTGGTCTTGCGCCGTGCTTATGCCGATGGCTGCCTGCATGTTTTGTATTATAAACGCTTTAGGATACAGGGTCAATAAAATTATTGACTAAATCCCTGGGTATAGTAGAATATTTTAGATTTTCGACGGCCCCATCGTCTAGCCTGGTCTAGGACGCTTGGTTCTCAGCCAATAAACACGAGTTCAAATCTCGTTGGGGCTACCAGATGAAGATTTCTCTTGCTATTTATTGCAGTTTATGCTAAAAAATTTATAATAACCAGGAGGGTCAATGCGCGAACATTTAGGATTTTTGAAGACTTCCAGTGCAGTAGTAAAAATAGCTGCCTGGATTTTTTTATTTTTCGGCCTGCTCGGCGGCCTCTCTATTATCTTTGGCGCTGCCCCGGGTAATTCCCGCTGGATGGGCATAGTTGTTTTAATCGCCTATACCTTTTTCTTCTTTTTTCTTTACCTGATTGCCAAGATTGCGGATTTATTAATCCGCATAATCAATGAGATTAAAAAAGAATAAATAATGATATCTAAGGAGGGGTAATGAGATACCGCATTATTTTCTTAGGGCTCGGTTTTTTTATTTTATCATTTTTGTTCGGCTGCGATAAGCTCGGTCTGGCTAAACCAAAGGTCAAGGAGGTCTTAACTGCCAGGCTCCCAGCCAAGGGTACGGTTATCGCCAAAGTGAATAATGCGCCTATTACTCTGGAAGATCTAGATAAAGAGATAGACGTTTATAATAGCCTGGTTCCCGAAGACAAGCCGGAGAATAAAGTAACCACCCGCGACAAAAAAATAGATTATCTTAAAAATGAAATGGTGCGCCGGACGCTTCTTTATCAGGAAGCCCTGAACAGGGGGTTGGATAGAAAAGAAGAAATCGTCCAAGCCTTAGAAAAGACTAAGCAAGAGCTGCTGGTGATGGAACTTATCCGTAAGGAAGCGGAAAAAGTGGAAGTAAGCTCTAAAGAGATAGAGGATTATTATAATACTTATAAGGACCAGCTTAAAGAGCCTGAAGAAAGGCAGCTACGCGAAATAGTGCTTAGCTCTGAACAGGATGCCAAAGATGTTTTAATCCAGCTCTTGCAGGGGGCGGATTTTGCCACCCTAGCTAAGGCCCGCTCTAAAAGCTTAAGCGCCAAATCCGGGGGAGACTTAGGGTTTATTAAAAGAGGGCAAAAATCCGCTCAATTTGACGCCGTGGCTTTTTCCGATTCGCTGGAAGCCGGCAAAATGAGCAGTATTTTTAAGTGTCCCGACGGTTATTATATTATAAAATTGGAAGCCAAGCGCGGCGGTAGCCAGAGGTCGCTGGCTGATATGTGGGATGATATCCGCAAGGGCCTTACCTTTTTAAAACAGCAGAAAAAAATTGAGGATTTAATCGGTAAGCTCTCCCAGAATGCCAAGCTGGAGTTTTACGAGGGAGAAATAAAGTAAGCATGCAGAAACAAAAGATCATTATAATTATCGGTATACTTTTAGCCGTGGCGGCCGTATTTATGACCAAGACCTATATTGACCAGCAGCGCCAGCAGGTTATCGCAGAGGCTAAGGAAAAAATAGCGCATATTGAGCAGAACCTTCCCAAGTCTCAAGTTAAGGTGTTGGTTGCCAATAAGGATATTCCTAAGGGTACTATTATTAAAGCTGACAGCCTGAATACAAGCATTGTCCCGGAGCAATATCTCCAGCCGCAGGCAGTTTCTTCGGCAGAAAGAATTTTAGGAATGGTGGCAATTTTACCGATATCCAAAGGCGAACAGGTTACTTTAAGCAAATTAGTCCAGCCCAGGCAATTGGGCGGTTTAGCCGAAGGGACTCCGGTAGGTAAAAGAGCGGTTACTATATCAGTAGACAGCCTTTCCGGATTAGGTGGGATGATTAAGCCCGGTAATTATGTGGATGTTATCGCTTTGCTCCCGGTTCCGGTAACGACAGCCGACGGTAAACAGGTAAACCAGGTAGCGGTAATGCCTCTCTTCCAGAATATTTTAGTCTTGGCCGTAGGCCAGGATACCGGCGCAGTATCCGTATCTGCCTCCGGGAAGAAAATCCAGGAAGGAGAAAGAAGGAGCGAAAGTTCTCCCTTAATTACCCTTGCTCTTAGCCCGCAGGAAGCTAACCTAATCGCTTTTGTCCAGGAACAGGGCAAGCTACGCCTGACCTTACGTTCGCCTGCGGATGCCCAGGTGGTGCAGTCGATTCAAGCTGCGAGTTGGGACACTTTATTCAGATATATGCTGCCTCAACAAGGAGCCGGGTCTCAAGCCAGCGACACGGCTGCTTCGGATTACGTGGAAATATACCGGGGATTGAATAAAGAAAGAATCCCCTTAGCGAAATAAATGAGAAGAGGAAGGATAATGAAGAAAATATTCTTATTTACTTTACTGGCAGGCGCTGCCTTCATCATTCTGCCGGGTAGCAGTTATACCGCGGATGATGCTTCGGAAGTGCTCAAGCTATATATGGGGGAAGTCAAGATTATATCGGTGAGCACCCCGAGCAGAATCGTCGTCGGAAACCCGGCCATAGCGGATGTTACTCAGGTGACCAAGAATTCTATAACCCTGTCTCCTAAATCTCCGGGGACAACCACCCTGGTCTTTTGGGATAACTTCGGTGAACAGCCTTACCGGCTGAAAGTATTTGCCGAAGACATTAACGCCGTAAAATCACGGATAGATAACTTATTGGGAAAACTTAATCTGCCCGAGGTTTATTCCCAGGCCGCCGAAGACGAAGGAAAAGTGCTGCTGCTGGGGAGGGTTAAGTCCAGCCAGGATAGGGAGAGGGTTTTTACTGCCCTGGGCAGCTTAAAAGATAAGACAGTGGATTTGGTTCAGGTTAAAGAAGAGGAATCTTTATTAGATATAGACGTACAGATTCTGGAGTTAAATAAGGATGCTACCAATACATTGGGCTTTAGCTGGCCGGGTTCAGTCACTTTAACTGAAGTCGGTTCTCCCGCTCTTGCGGCCGCCGGTACGAGCTGGGGTAAAGTATTTAAGGTCTCTAATATCGGCCGCTCAATAGATGGGACAGCCAATCCGTTTACGCTTAAATTAGATGCTTTAGTCCAGGAAGGTAAGGCTCGCATACTTTCGCGGCCGCGGATTACCTGCCAGAGCGGTAAAGAGGCGGAATTGATTGTCGGCGGAGAGCAGCCGATATTTACTACCCAGATAGCTGCAACTACGGGAAGCCAGGGAACTAGCGTGGAGTATAAAGAGTATGGCATTAAGTTGAAGATAAAGCCTACCTTAACCGCGGAGAAACGCATAAAATTAAGCTTAAATGTAGAGGTTAGCGATATAGGCACGGTTCAGACTATCGGAACAAGCAGCAGCAGCGAAACTACTACTACTGCCCAGGCCTATCCTTTATCCAAGCGCAGCGCTGCAACCGAGCTTTATCTTGATGACGGCCAGACTATAGCTATCGGAGGATTAATCAAGAAAAAGGCCGAAGAAGACATCCGCAAGACTCCCTTCTTAAGCAAGATACCTATTATAGGCGCGATCTTTAGGCAAAAGGTTACTAAGGAAGGCGGCGGTACAGGTAGCAGGGGGGATACCGAGCTTTTTATTGTCCTTACGCCTAAAATAGCTTATATGGAGAAAGAAAAACCGCTTCCGTCCAGAAAAGAGGAAACCTCTAAAGAAGAAAAAACCAGCCGGGAAGAGCAATCTGTTGAGTCAGTTACGCAATATGCCAGGATTATTCAGGAGCGCCTGTTAAGTAATTTTTCCTATCCCCAGGAGCTTCAGGAGGGCGGTTATCAGGGGACAGTAAAATTAAGGCTGCATATTTCTTATACCGGAGAACCCCTGGATATTGTCGTAATCGAGCCTTCAGGATACCAGCTTCTGGATGACCAGGCAGCTTCTATGGCTAAAAATATAACTTCCTATCCCCCATTTCCTGCTTCTATAGAAGACCAGGAACTCTGGATTGATATCCCGGTAACCTTTCAATTAAAATAAAAATGTCTAGGAAAATAGTTATATTCAGCACTAAGGGCGGAGTCGGCAAAACCTTAATTTCCACTAACCTGGCTTGTTCCCTGGCTAAAGAACAGGGGCAAAAAGTCTGCCTGATGGATTTAGACCTGCAGGCAGTCGGCGATATGGCCAGGATGTTAGACCTTAAAGTGGATAGGAGCATGGTCGAGTTTATCCAGTCCTTGAAAAAACAACCGGCGGAATTTAAAAGCAGCGATTTTTTGATTCACAGTTATATGGGGCTTGACCTCTTGTGCGGGGTAACCAAGCCTCAACAGGCGCCGCACCTTAAACCCGAAAATATCAAAGAGATATTTAATCTGTTGGATAAAGATTACGACTATATGATTGTGGACGCGGGAAAGAGTTTAAGCGACCTGCTCCTGGCTACTTTAAATCAGGCGAACCTGATAATCCTGGTGGTTACTCCCGATATACTTTCAATATACCAGGCAGAATGGGCCATAGATACCCTGCAGTCTTTGCAATTTCCTTTATCTATGATTAAGGTAATTTTAAACCGCGCTGAATCTATCTCTAGTATCAGCCTGCAGGAGATCAAGGTTAATCTGCTTTGCGGTATTCTCCACCAGATACCTTCGGAAGGCAGGGTTGTGGGTCTGGCTGTAAACCGCGGTATCCCGGTAGTAATCGACAGTCCGCGATCGCGCTTTAGCCTGGCGATGAATAAGTTGAGCGAACAGTTAGTCAGGGATAAAGACTTATTTACGGATAACCGGGAGATAGACCAGTTACGCCTTCAACATGTAGTGGTAGAGAGGCCGGCAAAATTATGGGAAGAGGAAGGGCTAACCGAGCCGGTAATCGAAGAACTTAGCGCAAAAGAAGAAAGGGCCGACGATATAATCATCCTGAAAAGGAAAATCCATAGTCGGTTAATAGACGAACTCAATATTAAAAGGCTGGATTTAAAAGTTTTCAGCGACACTAAAAAATCAAAAAGTTTACGCAGCAAAGCGGAGGTATTGGTAAGTAATTTTTTGGTTGAAGAAGCCGGAACCTTTATTTCTTCTCCGGAAGTGCGAAAAAAATTAGTCAGGGAAATTTTAGATGAGGCTTTAGGCTTAGGGCCTTTGGATGAGCTTTTAGCCATGCCTGATATTACCGATATTATGGTGAACAATAAAGATGAGATATACATTGAAAGGAGAGGCAAGATAGAGCTGACCAGTAAAAAGTTTATCTCTAATGAGCAGGTCAAGACGACTATTGAAAGGATTATCGCGCCCATCGGTAAGAGAGTTGATGAATCTGTCCCAATGGTCGATGCCCGTTTAGCCGATGGCTCCCGCGTTAATGCCATTATCCCGCCCTTAGCTTTGACCGGCCCGTCGTTAACCATAAGAAAATTTAGAAAAGAGAAATTTAAAATTGAGGATTTAGTCCAACTAAAGGCTATCAGCCCGAATATGGCCGAGTTTATCGGCGCCTGCGTTATCTGCAGAAAAAACATAATCGTTTCCGGCGGCACCGGAAGCGGCAAGACCACAGTTTTAAACATCCTTTCCGGGTTTATTCCGGAAAACGAGAGGATTATCACTATCGAAGATGCGGCAGAATTAAAGCTCGACCAGCAGCACTGGGTAAGGCTGGAGTCCCGGTCGCCTAATATTGAAGGCCGGGGGGCAGTTACTATAAGGGATCTTTTCCGTAATACCTTGAGAATGCGTCCGGACCGCATAATTATCGGAGAATGCCGGGGGATAGAAGCGTTGGATATGCTTCAGGCGATGAATACCGGCCACGACGGCTCAATGACTACTATCCACGCTAATTCCACGCAGGATGTTTTAAGCCGCCTGGATTCGATGATCCTGATGGGAGGAGTGGAATTACCCATAAGGGCAATCCGCGAGATGATTGCTTCGGCAATAGATTTAATCATCCATACCGCCAGGCTATCCGACGGTTCGCGTAAGATTATCCAGGTAACCGAGGTAAGCGGAATGAGAGATGAGCTGCATATAAATTTAAAAGATATTTTTACTTTTAAACAAACCGGTATTGATGCTCAAGGGAATGTGTTGGGCGCTTTCCAGGCTACCGGCTACATTCCTCCTGTAATCGAAGAAATCAGGATAAAAGGCATAAAACTCTCCGACAGTATATTCCAGGCTCCCGGATAAATGAAAATAATTAACCAAACCCGTAGCAGCGTATTGGCTGATGATACGATTATTGCCGATACTTTTTTCAGAAGGGTCCGGGGCCTCTTAGGTAAAAATAGCCTTAACCAAGGCCAAGCCCTTATATTAAACCCCTGCAATTCTATCCACACCTATTTTATGCGTTTTCCCATAGATATATTGTTTGTAGATGAAAATAACCGGGTATTGCAGATTATCACTGATCTTGTCCCTTTTAGGTTCAGCCCTCTCTTTTTTAAAAGCCGTTTGGTAATTGAATTACCTGCCGGTACAATCCGCTCTACTGCTACCAGCCAAGGCGATAAGCTTATTTTAGAGTAGTTTCTCTTCAAAAAATGTCCATTCTATTATAGCTTGACATAATTTTAGTTATAAGTTATATTATTTGTGGGGAAAAATGTCCAAACTGGAGTAATCATGGGTGTAATTTATAAATTAAAACCAGAGGTAAAGGATTTCATTTTAACACAGAAAGGCAACAATCCGGCTTTAAGCTGCCGTAAATTGACCGCTTTAGTCTTAGATAATTTTAAAATAGCATTATCCAAGTCCAGCATTAATATGATTATAAAAGAAGCTGGTTTGAGTGCGCCTATAGGCAGGACTCCCAGAAAGAAGAAACATCATATAGCTATGCCGAAATTACCCGTTTTATTAGAAGATACATCTAGCCAAGAAGCCGAGGCAACTAGAAAAGCTGAGGCAGAAAAACAAGCCCAGGCTGATGCCGCAAGACGCGCTAAGGAAGAGGCGGAGAAAGAAGCCCTGCGCAAAAAAGAAGAAGAGGAAAGATTAGCTAAAGAAGCCGAGAAAAAAGCGCGGCTTGAGGAAGAAAGAAAGCGCCAGGAAGAAATCAGTAAAACGGAAGAAGAAAAAGCGCGTAAGGTCGAAGAAGAGCGTCTGGCTAAGGAAGAGGCGGAGAAATTAAAACAGGCACAATTTGAAGAAGAGAAGCGTAAGTCCGAAGAAGGGGCGATTAGGAAGGCCGAGGAAGAAAAAGAAGCGTCCCTGCGTCCGGAAGGAGTAAAATCTGCGGTCTCGTTTAATGTTGACCGGTTCTCCCAGGTAGATAATACCGGTATTATATTACTTAAGGTTGCAGATTCTATGATCGGCGCAAGCCAGCGTATTGCCGCGGCAGTTAAGAGCAGGTTGGGCAGGACAGAAGATGATTTGAACGCCGTTATAGAAAATCTTATTTATCTCCCTTTACTGAAAGAAAAAACAGACCAGCCTGTTTTGGATAAATTATCCGCCTGTTTAAAGGAGATAGAAAATATCAAGGTGATGAACCTGGATATTTTGCGTATTATAACTTTGTGCCTGCAGGAAGTGCGCTGCGTGAGGATGATCCTCTCCGACGGAGAAAACGTATATCTGGACGGCCAGATGTATTCCGTCTGGTCCTCGCCGCATATCCCTTATGATTTTGTTTCCCCTATCCATAACTTTAAAAAATATATCAATAAATATTTTAACGAAGGCCAGCCGTTTGTCCTCTTTAACGCCCCGGGCTATGATATGCCTTCGCCGGAGTTTTTTAATTTCCTTAACGCTTGTGAAGCCCAATCAAGCAGTATCAGCAATACAGTTCTTTACGGAAACAAATTCAATGAACTGGAAGTTATCCCTATGGGTGCGCCCAAAAAACGCTTCTTTATTTTCGGGATCTGGCCTTGGCAGTTTACCGAATGCCGTAAAGTTAAAAACATCGGACAATTCCGAAGGCTGCACCTGGAGGCCCAGGACAGCGATTTCTATATCGCGGATATCGAGATGGCCTTAAGCCATCCACGCCTGGGAAAGCAAGTGAGCCTTGCCGGGTGCGCAGTCAAGACAAGCCTGGAAGAAAAAACGCGCCTGGTTATATTGAGTAATATTGCCCCCGGAGATAAAAGTTCCGAGGAATTAGCCGTAACCTACCTTAACCATTGGCCTAACCTGGATGAGGCGTTCCAGGACTATAGCCATAAAATCGAGCTCTTTACTTACGCTGCCAACTCCCAGCGTTTCTTTTCCGCCGAAAAATTAAACCCGCAACTTGACCATGTTTTAAGTGTTGAGGAATTATTAAGGAACTATTTATTGGCTTTAGATGCCTATGTGCGTTGGTATTTATTACCGTCCGGATATACGGATAAGGAACTTATACTAATGAAGGAGAGATTTTATAACCTGGATATTCAATTAACCAGGAACAATGAAAACTGCCTAGCCGGTTTTGTCTTGCCGCCGGAGTATGCTTTTGGTAAGGACTTAGGGTATCTTTGCCGCCGGCTTAATGAAAAAGAAGTTGTTTTTCCCGACGGAATGAAGCTGTATTTTAAGTAGGAGGGGCATAAGAAAACGCTTTCTTATCCGGGCCTGAATAGGATTGACGCTTACCTATAAAGATGCTATATTTAAATGGACAAATAAGGTACAGGTTTAGTGACGGCAAGGCGCAGGTAAATCCTGATATGGAGGTATCGGGATGGAGAATGCCACGGGTCAAACCGAGAGAGCTAGACTAAAGGTTACCGAAAGCCGTTGGTTTTCGGTTTTTTATTTTTAGGGGTTAAAATGGATTTAAAGAAGGCTCAGGCCGCGCTAGAATATTTTATAATATTCGCTATTATAGCAGCCTTAACGATTTTGTCTTTCAGCACTTTTTTGCCTAAGGTTAAAGAAGCGCTACAGGGCTCAAGCGAAAAAGACGGCTTTTTCCAGAAGGCAGCGACAGCCATAACGCAATGAAAAAAATGATGAGAAAAATTAAATATATAGCGGCCAGGAATAACGGGCAGAGTATTTTAGAGTACGCGCTGATTATTTCCGTAGTCGTAGCGGCACTCGCCGCGATGAGTATCTATGTCCAGCGTTCAGCCCAGGCAAACTTGAAAGTTATTGAAGACCAGATTAATGCTGAGTCCAGCAATTAGGGAGGTGGAAAGATGTTAGGGAATAACAGAGGCCAGAGTACGCTGGAATATATCGCGGTTTTCGCGGCTATTGTGGGCGCGATCATTATTTTTGCTTACGCTAAACTAAAACCCGCGGTGCAGAACGTGATGGATTCCTCGGCGACAAAAATAACTACGGCAACCAGCGATTTCACAGCAGAGTAATAGTTTTTAAGGGAGGTGGAAGATGCGGTTACTATTAAAAAACAGAAAAGCCCAGAGCACCATGGAATACGCGCTTTTAATCGCGGTGGTTATCGGCGTATTTAGCGCCATGCAGATTTATATGCGCCGGTCTATGCAGGCTAAACTAAAGTCCGGAGCAGACAATATGTCCAGCGTGGTATTAAGCGGGACAGAGGCTGAGGGTCAGGCCAAGACGCTGTTCGGGAACCAGACGCAGTATGAGCCGTATTATATCCGGGAGGGACAGTACCAATTTCAGACCGAGTCTACCGAAGGCACAGAAAAAGGGACAGTTTCCAGCACGGGTGGGAAAAAAGAAGTTAGCGATGCATCTGTTAGCCGTACCGGTACGCAGCAGATCACCGGAGCTCAAGAAGATTAAAGTTTAAAAATAAGCAGGGGGTGGATAATGTGGAGAAATAAAAGAGGCCAAAGCACCTTAGAGTATGCTTTGGTTATCGCAGCAGTAATCGGTGCTTTACTAGCGATAAACGCTTATATGAAAAGAGGCGTGCAGGGGAGGTTAAAGGAGTCTACCGACCAGATCGGCCATCAGTTTGATGCCTCCGGCGATTTTACTTCTGCCTGGAAGACAGAGGCCTCTGGTACCACGGTAACTACCGAGATACGCGATACCTCTAGCGGCGCTACTACCAGTAAGGTGGAACAGGGAGAAAAAATTATTAAATCCGAGACCGAAGAGTGGGGCACTGCGCCGTCGCAGCGTTATTAAATGCGAGGTTTAAAATTGCCGGGACAGAGCTTAACCGAGCTTTCCTTATGTTTAGTTATGATCGTGGCGATAATTCTGACTATGCGTATTTATATCCAACGCTCCCTGCAGGCTAAATACAAAGCCGGCGCGGATTATTTAATTTCTGAAATAAAGAATACTGCCGCTACTCAGGGTAACGCCAATATCAGCAGTATCAAACAGCAGTATGATCCTTATTACCGGGAGTCAAATATTTCTGAAGCCAGGAGCGGAAATACTAGCGTAGGTTTTCCAGAGACAACCTTAGACCAGAGAGTTATCCGGACGGGCTGGGAAACAACCCGTTCGGCGCAGGATGCGGATTAAGATGAAAAACAGGTTTGTAGCGGGGCAGAGTGTTCTAGAGTATGTCATAATATTGAGTATAGTAGCTATTGCTTTAGCGGCAATGTCCATTTATTTTCGGCGGGGCATCCAGTCTGTAGTGAAGATAGCCGCTGATGAGGTAGGTAACCAGGAAGACGCCGAAGATATTAATCCTACTACCGGAGTAAAGACATCTTCGGAAATTAACCGTCAGACACAGGCAACCCGTCGAGAAAGGATATTAAAGGGAGGCAGCCGGGCGAGCGATACGAACACAACTATTATTTCCACAGGTATTTCCAGCTCGGTTGAAACGCAAGAGAAATAAAATGCAAAAGGCCCAAAGCACCTTAGAATACGCCATAGTTATATTTTCCGTTATCGCCGCATTACTGGCAATGCAGGTTTATATGCGGCGCGGCCTCCAGGGAAAGATGCGCTCTACTGCGGATGAATTAAGCGTGCAGCAGTATGAACCGAAGAATACGGTTTCGGATATTACTACTACGCAGATTAGCGATATAACGACTAATAGCGAGACTGTTGAGGATGATGAAACGTATAACACGACCACCACTACTACTATTAATTCTCAAATTGAGAGTCGTGCTGGAAGCGAGACTGTGGGAGGGGCAGGGTCCTAATGCTTAACTTACAATTTAAAGGACAAGCTTTATTAGAGGTAGCCATCTTTGGCTCGATTATCCTTATGCTGCTGGGCGTCCTTATAAATTATGGCTTAAAGTATAATTCCCAGCAAAAAACAATGCAGCAGGCTTTTAGAAAGTCATTAGCCCGGGCAGTAAGCCAGCCGGGTATCTCTACTTCCAGTGTTGTAGTCAAGGATACGCATATCCCTAATCCTTCGGATACGTTTGGAGTGGGTTCGGTTACGCCATTTACAGGCTCAGCCGGCGCAGTTATCCGCGATTATCAAATGAGCGAAACTGCTGATACAGAGAGCGAGTTACCCCGGATAAGCTTGAATATTAACGGCCAGGAACTTACTTATCTGACTGCCGGGTTTAGGGATGAAACTAATGTTCCGGAAGGCAGTTTAGACAGGTATGACGAGATATACGGCTCCGGGAATGTCTGGGTTACCAGCGACGGGGAATGTTTAGAGGAGGGGACTTCAGTTGACCCCAATACCGGAGAAACTGCTACAAGCTGCATCCAACCTACCCAAAACATCCGGATTATTGACTACTGTGCCGGAGAGATTATGGATTATGGCAGCGCAGTCAAGCAGTGCCGGATGATTGTGGATTCCGAGGCTTGCGCTATAGAATGTAACCGCAGCCATTACGGAGATAGTTCAGGAACGGATTGTTCCAGTGTCTGCGGCCAGACGATAAATATCCCCTGGTATTGCGCCGATTATACGGAGGCTGACAGCGTAAACCACGCGTATAATTTCCCGTTATTAGAGCAGCTTTTTGCTTCCTCCGCCTTAAAAGCTATGGGTTTACAGCAAGGCTATACGCAGCGCACAACAACTGAAAATGCGTTAAGAAAGACGGAAAGCCCTTCAGGCATTACCACTACGGATAACCTTAACTGGAAGACCGAAACTACCAGGAAGATTATTACTCAGCCGTATGGAGCTACTAGCGTAAGCCCTGTCACCGAGGAGGTTACCAGTGAAGTTGCGCAGGAGAAAGTTGATTCCCGTAAGACTGAATGGTAAGCAGGCTCAAGTTTCTTTGGAGTTGGCAGCGAGCCTGGTAGTAGTTTTTGTTTTATTATTCGGGACGTTACAGGTATTCTTATGGATGAATAAACGCCTGGTGCAAAGGCAGCAGGACTATGAGGCTAAAAGGGTGACGGCAGCTAATAGCGCAGCAGA